>CANCCJ010000004.1 GCA_947374535.1 Comamonadaceae bacterium
CTTGGCTACATCGACAACTGAGTGGCCTTTATCGATGACTTGTTTGACAGCCTCGTCTTTGAACTCGGGGGCATATTTCGCTCGTTGCATTTGCAATTCTCCATTTCAGTTTTGACATCATATTTGTCTACTGATTTGGGGGAATGCCACTGAGCCATCGCAGCTAACAAAAAAACCTTGCTGACCGTTAGGTGTTGTCATGGGTTTTACTGTGGGTGCCGCACAGCCAGCAAGAACAGCTGCTGCAATCAACACACTACAAATTGTCTTCATGCACAGCCCCTATAAATTATCAATTCAATCATTCTATTGCCCCACCCCAGCTAGCAAATGCTTAAATTAAATTAAACTTTTTATCTACCCACCGTTACCGCAGTCACGCTCGTTCAAACGAAAACAGCCGACAACACTGCTTCGTGCATTTGGGCAATACAGACTAGCTGGCGCGGGGTTGCAGCGCAGGTCAGCTGTTCTCTTGCAAATAATTAACTTAACCTTTTGCCAGCGCCAGCCTACCCACCCAACACTGTTGCTTTGACGCTGGGCGTTGCACTGCGCCCGTAGTACATCTCAATGTTTTGCACACTCGTGCCCATGTTTCGTGCGATATCCCATACGGGTACATTTTTTTGCAGCATACGCACCGCATAAAAGTGACGCAGGCTGTAAAGCGTGTAGACCTCACCGTATCTGTTTTTTTCAATGCCCAAATCTTTCAGGAACGCTTGGAACTGGTCTATGAGTGTTATGACTTGGTTGCCATCGAGCATCCGAAAGAACCACTTGTCCTTGTTGTCTACTTTGCGTTTGACTTTGATTTGCCCTGTGTAATGAGGCTGCATTTTGTTGCGCTGGATGACATGCAAGATGAAGTTACGGGATGAGACTCTTGGGATGACTACACGCGAGCCAGTTTTGCCCTTGACGTTGAATTGATAGTTGGGGCGGCCCAAGTCGTCTTTAAATTCAATCACATCGCTTTCATGCAGGTTGTTAGCCTCACCTACTCGCATACCACTCTTGGCAAGTATGTGTACGTAATCACGCAGCATTTCCCTGTTCCAGCGGCGTTCTTGGTCTCTCAATGGCACCGCACGTATCCATGCTCTAAAGCTCTTGTAAATCTGGGCCATGTCTGGGGATGTGAATGCAGGTCGCACAACCCGCTTCTCACTCTTAAAGCGCCATGTGGGTAATGCAATCCGTCCACGATAACCACGCTCATCAGCAAACTTCAACAGCGTTTTTGCCAGCGTCACTTCCCACTCAATCGTTTTATCTGCAGGGTTGAGCCTAGAGTTTTTGGGACGGTCTTTTTCGTCCATGCGGTGGTAGTAGTCCTTACGCCACGCTACGTAATCTTTCAGTACCGCGTTATCAATTTTGTCCACGGCTTTCTTGCCGCAGTACTCACGCCAAAACTTGACCACTCGTTTGATTTGACGAAGCATGTAGATGCTGGTTTGCTCTTGGCGGGACGTATTGATTTTGTCCAGCTGCGCTCTGTCGTACTGCAATTGCCTCAACCGCACGTACTCATCAATCACATCGTTAAACGTAGTCTGTTGCAAGGGCAGGTCTTCGTCTTTACGAAATTCAATCTCGTAATAGAACTTCATTGCACTCTTGCGAGCGTCTGCTAACTGCCGTGTTTTGAGGGAGCGATGGATGTATTTGCGTGTGCCCTCGCCCTTGTACACACGTGCGTAAAAAATGCCGTTGCGTGAGTACAGGAGGACTTTGCCATCCTCCATGTACTCCTCATACTCAGTCGTTTGCTGTGTATTGTTTTTGTTCAACTTTTGCACAACATTTGCCTTGTTTTATCATTTGTGAAACAATTGTAAAACAGGATTTTGAAGTGTGCAACCTTTCTAAGTTGTTGATTTTATTAACTAAACTAGAGCACCGTGGCAATGCTTGTATTTCTTACCACTGCCGCATGGGCAAGGCTCGTTACGACCGACAGTCGGCATTTGCGCTGCAAGACTTGTATCGTCAGTCGTGGTCACGGCTTGTCCGGATTCATCAGGTGCGGTGTAGGTGACGTTGTGCAAAGTCTCTGCGCGGTCTTCCAGCTCGGTGGCGGCTTGTTCGATTTGTTCGTTCGATTCAATCTTGACTGTCATCAACACGCGGGTCACTTCGTTCTTCACCAAATCAAGCAACTGACCGAACAATTCAAACGCCTCGCGCTTGTACTCTTGCTTGGGTTGCTTCTGCGCGTAACCGCGCAAATGGATACCTTGGCGCAAATAGTCCAACGCAGCCAAATGCTCGCGCCAATGGCTGTCAATGTTTTGCAGCAACACCACGCGCATGAACGGCGTGAACTGCTCAATGCCCACGCGATCCAACTTGGCTTGAAAGGCCGCATGAGCAGCCTCAACCACCTTCGCCAAAATTTCTTCATCGGTGATGGCAGAGGCTTCTTGTACGGTGGCCTGCAAAGGCAATTCGATGAGCCATTCCTGCATCAAGGCGCGTTGCAAACCAACGATGTCCCACTGCTCTTCAACAGACTCTTCAGGCACATATTGACGCACCAAGTCGATGAAACTGCCTTCGCGCAAGCTGGCGATTTGAGCGGTCAAATCGCTGGCGTCCAAGATGTCGTTGCGCTGTTGGTAAATCACGCGGCGCTGGTCGTTGGACACATCGTCGTATTCGAGCAGTTGCTTGCGAATGTCAAAGTTGCGTGCTTCGACTTTGCGTTGCGCGCTTTCGATGCTGCGCGTGACGATGCCCGCTTCGATCGCTTCGCCCTCTGGCATCTTCAAACGGTCCATGATGGATTTGACACGCTCACCCGCGAAGATGCGCATGAGCGAGTCATCCAAGCTGAGGTAGAAACGTGACGAGCCTGGATCACCTTGACGGCCTGAACGGCCGCGCAGTTGGTTGTCAATACGGCGTGACTCGTGACGCTCCGTCGCGATGATGCGCAAACCACCGAGGGCCTTCACCTCATCATGGTCTTTGGTCCACTGCACGCGCAAAGCATCGATTTGCTTTTGCTTCTCGGCAGCATCTAGCGCCTCATTCGCTTCGACGTCGGAAATTAATTTTTCAACGTTGCCGCCCAACACAATGTCAGTACCACGACCAGCCATATTGGTGGCGATGGTGATCATCTTGGTGCGACCAGCTTGCGCAATGATGTCGGCTTCACGTGCATGTTGTTTAGCGTTGAGCACTTGGTGCGGCAGTTTGGCCTTGTCCAGCATGTCCGCAATCAACTCGGAGTTCTCAATCGACGTGGTACCTACGAGAACAGGCTGGCCGCGTTCGTAGCATTCGCGAATGTCGTCAATCGCAGCTTTGTATTTCTCTTCTGTCGTCTTGTAAACACGGTCCAACTGATCGTCACGTTTGCTGATGCGGTTAGGCGGAATGACCACGGTTTCCAAACCGTAAATTTCTTGGAACTCATACGCTTCGGTGTCAGCGGTACCGGTCATGCCACCGAGTTTGTTGTACAAGCGGAAATAGTTTTGGAAGGTGATGGAAGCGAGCGTTTGGTTTTCGGCTTGGATCTCCACACCTTCTTTGGCTTCCACCGCTTGATGCAAGCCATCGCTCCATCGGCGACCCGACATCAGGCGACCTGTGAACTCGTCAACGATGGTGATCTCGCCGTTTTGGTTCACATAGTGTTGATCGCGGTGATACAGATGGTTGGCACGCAGCGCGGCGTACAAGTGGTGCATCAAGCTGATATTGGCTGGGTCATACAACGATGCGCCTTCGGCCAACAAACCATTCGCGGCCAAAATACGTTCTGCATTTTCATGACCGCGCTCCGTCATGAACACTTGGTGTGACTTTTCATCCACCGTGAAGTCACCGGGTGTGATGACGCCCTCGCCTGTGTGCGGATCTTCTTCACCGATCTGGCGCGTCAGCAATGGCACCACGCGATTGATCGCGACATACATGTCGGTGTGGTCTTCGGCTTGACCGCTGATGATGAGCGGCGTGCGCGCTTCATCGATCAAGATCGAGTCCACCTCGTCGACGATGGCGTAATTCAGTTTGCGCTGCACGCGGTCCGCGGCTTCGTAGACCATGTTGTCGCGCAAATAGTCAAAACCGTATTCGTTGTTGGTACCGTATGTGATGTCAGCGCGGTAAGCGGCCTGCTTTTCTTCGCGCGGCATCTGAGGCAGGTTGATGCCCACCGTCAGGCCCAACCAGTTATACAAACGCGACATCCATTTCGCATCACGGCTGGCCAGGTAATCGTTCACGGTCACCACATGCACGCCGTTACCGGTCAGCGCGTTCAGGTACACAGGCAATGTGGCGGTCAACGTTTTACCTTCACCCGTGCGCATCTCAGAAATCTTGCCTTGATGCAAAGAGATGCCACCCAGCATCTGCACATCAAAGTGCCGCATCTTCATCACGCGCTTGGACGCTTCACGCACCACAGCATAAGCCTCAGGCAACAAATCGTCCAACGTCTCGCCATTGGCAACGCGTGTTTTGAATTCGTCAGTTTTTGCACGTAACGCATCGTCACTGAGCTTCTCTAACGAAGGCTCCAACGCATTGATTTGCGCGACGGTTTTGCGGTATTGCTTGAGTAGCCGCTCATTGCGGCTGCCAAAAATATAAGTCAAGAAATTGAGAGCCATGCGAGCACTGCGGAGGTCCTGCTTCTACATAAAAACAAGGGCCGCAAAATCCTTTGTGAAAGGCTTAATAGAAGCTTCGAATTTTAACCGTCCGCAGCCTCATAATTGCCTCATGGCCACTCGTTCTACGCCTCATCCAGACACACTTGCTGCATATCGTGCGCTGGGCTACAGCACGCCCCCCAAATCGCGTGTATCTGTACGGGGCAAGTCTCAAACGTTGGAGCAAGTGGTGGGCTCTGCACCTTCTTTGGCGCATCTCTCAGCCATTGCACAAGACACACAAAACCGACTCAAAGCCATCGCGCCTTTGTTGCCTGTTTCGTTACGCGCACTGATTCAATCAGGAGGCGTTGAGGATGATGCTTGGTGCTTATTGGTGCCCAACAGCGCTGTTGCTGCCAAGCTGCGCCAAACCCTACCCGCGTTGTGTGCTCACTTGCGTACCAAGGGCTGGAACGTGAACACCATCCGCGTGAAAGTGAAATCGCACAGCTAAAGAAAAACCCGCTACACCAGAAGGTGTAACGGGTTTTAAATGGTGCTGCATTGATCAAAATCTAAACAAATCTGATTAAATTCAAACTCAATGGGTGGGTCTAATGAGCGAATGAGCGGTTTTGAATGAATTTAGCCGCATTGATCCTCGAAAATGATAAGAATAAATAAGTCCTAATGTGATCTTTTTGCAACGGTTAAAGAATCACGCTTTTTGATTAACTACCTCGAATCCGTGCAATTTCTGCAAAGTACTTGTATGACAAACGAGTAAAAAGCTGCGGATCGGCATGCTCAACATGAGCCAAATGCCCAACAAGCACTCGATGCTCGTCCTTCTTTAAAGTCCCATTTGCGAAGTGCTTCAACAATAACCGGACATGATCACGGTAGTCTGGATGAACTCGTACTCCGCCAAATTGATTGATGCGCAAACCAGTCACCAGCGTAGAACCACCGGGACGACTCATAAATCTTGTTTTCGCATCGTTAATTTTCAACCGTGGGCTATTGGTTTTCATCAACAGCTTTCGCATTTCATCAACAAAAGACTTACACGCGCCGGGCTTATCAGTGGAAAACACAAAATCGTCTGCGTATCTAGTTAGACATGCGCGACCAAACTTCTCAGGATTCGAGTTAATTAAGGCTTGTAGATCACCATCAATGTTGATCATCACAGCGTTAGCGAGTATGGGCGAACTAGGATAGCCAATAGGCAAAGCATCGGTACGATCAAAGCAAGCTTTGCGCAGAAGAACTCCAAATTCTGGAGTGTTCACCCACGAAGGTAGATCCACCTTTGCACTAGAAATGACTCGAATTAAGTCAACACAACGAATGGATGGAAAGAACTCCGAAAGGTCAACACGAACCGAATACTTGGAATGTCGATGTACGGAAGCATTTTTTACGATTGATGCTCCGGGGAGAAATGCCGTAGCAACTGAACTGACTGGTAACTTCTCAAAAATGATTGACGAGAGCCACCGTTGAACTAACTTCAATTCTGCTGAAGGTTGAACAATCGTTCGATAACCTCCTGTACGTTTAGGAATACTGATTTTTCTGTAACGTATGTGTGCAAGTTCTAAAGCTTCCTTAACAAGCTGAACAGGGACAGACAAATCTGCACTAATGGTTTCAATAATGCTAGGCATGGCCAAACCGCGCAGGTTGATTCTTAAGATGAAAACTTCGGAATGACGCCATCAACGAATTAACGTTGGAACCGTATCGCAAAAAAGATTTTGTAGTGGTTGCTTTGTATAACCATGTTCCGCCGGCTTCAAAGCTTTCAATTAGCTCTGCAGCACAAAGCACACCAAGCAAGCGCTTGAGCATGTCATAGTTTTTTTTGCCAAATGCAGTCACTAGAACTTCAACGAGTTCACTATGGTTGATTGGCCCAGCAAAAAGCACGAGGTCATGTACAAAGTAAAGGCTGGCCTTGTTGGCAGCTAATACAGATAAATCACCGGGTATTCGCATCGAGCCTGAAGGAGGATGACTGCTGATCGAATCCTGCAATGACTTGAATGTCGCACCAATACCATCAACAACATGAATTCCATCAGCAGCCATGGGATACCAAATCACAGGCGACTTCACCTCCTCAGCTGCAGCGAGCGGACCAGTGTTAATGAAGGAACTTTCCGACTTGTATTGAGAGTTGTTAATGACTACAAGTTTTTCACGAAATTTTCGATGTGCAAATGCACCCAGCTCACAGAATGCACTCGAGCTTTCAAGGACGATCAAAATTTTGTCGGCGATGTCCGAAATTTCGTGCTCCAGATCGAGCACGTTCTTACTATGACCAATCTTGGTCAGCTCATTAAATACGCCTTCTGCGTAAATCACGCGATAGTCCGCTGACAGACTCTCTATGAATCTCTTAATAGCTGAACGTCGAGCTGAAGGAACGCCAACACTGCGATTGGCACCGCAGAGAAACATCAGCTGATTAGCTCGCGTTAAAAAAGGAGGGCTGGCCGTTAAAGCCAGCCCAAATTTTTTGACTCGAGTGCTAATCGCACTTTTATTGTGTCGAAGTGCTCTTATTAGCATGCCTACTTATGCGTCGATGGAGTCCGTTTCGGATTCCTGCCGACTGGCGGGAATCCGAAACGGACTCCATCGCCAGATGGGTAAAAATGAAAGGCGGATTGCGACCCGCAATCCGGTCCAGCCGAAGCTGAACTATCGCTAAGCAGTTCGATTATATTTCCAATACCTATAGAAAATCAATGCTTAATAAGCACAACTGTGCAGATTTGTCCTACCAAGCCGTCACGACAATCCAGATCACAATTTTTCTTGGAATTTAGTCACATCAACAAGTTTGTAAGCGACAACCAGCTCATCCTGAATTGCGCGCATGATCGCTCGCACATCACTCCAATGTGAAATTAACTCTTTGATACGAGGGTATGCCTTTTGTCGATCAAAGGGGGGCAAGCTTTGATCCGCCTCATGCTCCCACCAATGTCTGTAATCTGCTTGCCACGTTTCTAGAAAAGGCCGCAGAACATCTCGCATAGCTCGATGAATCATTGCACCCAAATGATTCTCAATCTTCAGTTGACCAATCGTGCCAACTGGGAAATTACGCATGATTTTTCGAGCCTCACCAAAGAAAGCGTATACAGAACTGAGGCTTTCTGAGAGAACTTCACCCGAAAAATCTGTGCAATCGGGATCTTTAGTTTTGCCAGTCAGCGCGACACGAGTTGCGAGCTCTGTATAAAGCTCCCAAGCACATTGACGATCTGCCTCTTCGAAATCTGCACCAAGTTTCAAAAAACCGATATCAATTGAAAAAGTACCTTTTTTGATCACTGCCATAGCTTCATCCGTTCTTCGATTTCATTGGTAATGAGTTGCTAATCAATCGACCTGGGGCATTGGCCGCAACGTTAACGGCATTCGTCAAAGACTCAGCTGTTAGATGCTCCCAAAATATGTACGAGGCATAGCCTGTGTTTACGTTTTGAGCGAACCTATCTGGCACCAAGATCTGATTGCTGAGATTCTTGACATGCGTCGGCAAGATGATTCCCAAAAGACCATGCCCCTTATCGAGCGTAGCTTTAACCTCCCAATCAACATACTTTCTTTGATGTGTTTGACCACCAATCAAAACAACCGTACATGAAGTTCCTGTGATGTGGTTGTCACGAATTCGCTGCATCACATAAGCCGTGTTATCACTGTCAATTTGACGCTCAAGGGAGTTGTCATAAACAGTTTCCCATCCATCATGGAAGATTCTAGAAAATTCGTTATAAAACCACTGGTCACCACCATGGTGATAACTCACAAATATTTTTCGGCGGACTGGCTTGTAAAGCGAATTAGCCATTTGTTGCCATGAATTTCCACCTAACAATCCATTCATGCATCACCTCCCAAAAACCATCAATCCAGCGATGACCATCCCAAGAATAACGACCCCCTTTTGCTTTTCGGATTTGATCGTTTCTGAAATTCGATCAATAGCAGCACGAGCCTCTTCTTGATTGGCTCCGCCGAGATTGACTGCTTGATACTCCCTCATCCAACCGGGTAGTTCGTGAGGCGCAACATCCCAAACAATAGGAACTAGTTTTTTATTAGCACCAATCGCAACACCCATTTCTTGCATGACCCAGTGAGACTCGCATGCAGCGCGACTAGCAAGACAGATAACCCAAGTGGATGAACGTAAGTTATCAAGAATTACCTGCCTCCATTTTTCACCAGGCGCCATTGAAACCGTTGCAAGATAAGCACTCAATCCTTCCTGAGACAGATGTCGATGAAGGAATTGGGCAAGCGGAAGATCAGCCTGCGCGTGAGAGATGAAAACGTCCATTCAGATGACCTCTCAAGTTCTGCATTTAACAACCTGGCGACGAAAATTGCAGATATGTATTTATTGTTTGCGATAACGCCGCTAAAGCGGCAAAAAATGCTGCGCGCCTATTCCATACCGACTGTTTAGTAAGTGTTTGCACAACATCGTTGCCACTCTCGTCTTGTATTGAGGCGCTAATCCAACCACTGGCATCAGGGTTTGGATTAGGTCTCGCGGAGACCATGGAAGAAATAATCCAAAAAACTGCAGATAGAACACCAGAAAAAACAGAAAACCATAAAGTCAGATCTTTCATCTTTATTTTTCCCGTTTAAATGTTAGAGCCCCAATCTTCACCGAGTGCACATAACACCTTAAAAAATTTTCACTTCTAAAAAGGAAGGGTTTTAACTGCTTTCAGATTGAATTTTGTAGAACCAAATATCAGGATTGTTACCCCCTGCGGCAACGAATCTGATTTTTTCCTCGTTGTCGTAAGCAGCTTGAAGCTCTTTAGTCAACTGACGCAAATCTTCCGTATTCGAAATACGATCAATCCGGCATTGACGTTTTCGACCGTCGCTGCCAATAGCCTCGATTGTGCGAGTTGTCTCGTTAAAGCCGAGCTCAATGATTCTTACAGGATGACTGATTCGATCATCTGCAAGCGGATTATTTGTAGAAAACATATTGGTAAGTCAAGCTTGATCCACTAAGGGGCGTTCTTCACGAACAATGTCATCCACCCTTGTGGCACTGATTCAACATCTGTTGGATTAATCGCGCCCATGAATGCGCCAGTCCAACCGTCGAACACCTGCTTGTAGATGAACCCTTGGCCATCAAATACTTCGTTGGTTGTTAGTGTGAGAGTTGTCGAATATGTGTAGGCATCTTGAATTGCGTCATTGAAATAACGCTCCCCTCTTTGAGAGGGGTCCTCTTTCATTGTTGGGGTGATGAAATTCGCATCAATGCCGAACTGACCAGGCTTGCTCCAAAAGAATTTCCAACATCCATTTGCATAGCCTATCAAGTAACACCTCGTTGGCTGAGGTAACGCTTCAAACTGCGGAACAACCCCAAAATCTGAAATGTCAGCAATCTTTGCTTGCAAGTGAATTGCGCCAACAAACACCGAATTTATCTCAGGTCTTACTTCTTGTGCCGTTCTGTTGAGAAAATCCAGCAGATCGGCACAAAGCTTTTGATCCGGGTTACGTTGCCCAAGATAAACATCAGGCGTTGGATATGCTCGCTTTCCTCGAAAGGAAAGCATCTCAAAAACCTGAATGAATTTATCCTGCCCGTCTTCGTCTTGGAAGACCAGGCCAGACATACCGCCGCCTTGGTCTGACCATTTGAAGGCGCTTGCATTCTGATATGAGGCAACTTGATGAACGGTCTCCCTAATAGAGGATGGAAGAGCGAATCGCAAAAGATCCATGTCGCCTGACTTCAGACATTGAATCTGCATCAAATCAGCGAGTGCTGTGAGAAGAAACTCATCACGTTGTGCATTAACTTTCGCTAGTTCTTTTGCAAAATTTACCCCAGCGATAAATGTTTGTTTAGCTAGTTCTCGTTGTTGTTCCATAGTTACAGATCCTCATTGAGTCAGGTAAATATTCCGGAAATAACCTTGGTTGGACCATTTTCCGGGACTACCCACCGGGTCCCAGCAGGTGGTGCGAACACGAGATCCAATGAGTTCTTTGGCTTTGCGTGTGACCGCCCCGTCTTTGTCAAAGGTTGATGTCTTCATATGTCGGCGAGTGCCATCTGCCAACACCACGACTGTGCAAGAAGATCCTCGGATTACCACACCTTCCCTGACTTCAACCAATGTATCGGGATCTGACAGCGTAGCCACACTACTAACTTGTTGCGCGGCTGCAGATTCCTGTTGGTACTTCTCCTCACCTTCTTTAATTTTCGCTTTGAGGATCTCAATTTCCATTTGCTGGTTGGAGCTTCGCACCTCTAATTCCTCAACAACGTTGATGGCTTCGTGCGCCACCTTCTCCATACGTTCTGCTTTGTTACGTGCCATTTGAGCCTCCTCTCGTGCAATTTCCAAGTTCTTGATTAAGCGCGCCGTTTCAGCACGTGCCTCCTCGGCAACCTCCTTGAACCGTGCAATATCTTTGCTGGCAATGCTGGTACTTAAGTACTTCAGCAACCCCGCCGAATCAACCACTTGCCCGGCCACATATAAGGGGTGCATGTCTAGGAGGTGATTCACCGTCAGAAAACCATCACGACGCAAGGCCTTCATGGTGTTGGAAAGCCCCCACTCAGTGTTGCGGTCTCCTCTCCATACCGTGACCAACACAGGCATCAGGTCCTGAGGGGTTTTCGCCAACACAAAGTGGCCGGTGTGCACTGTCGCATTCTCGTCATTAGGATGTCGAAACGACGCCTCAACATGAAAGCGATCAGAGTACGCTGGGTCGCGACCAAGTTGCTGAATGACGTCCAACTCAAGGGTTTGGTTAGCATTGAAATGCATGCCATAGCGCAGTGGCAGTGAGTCCAAATTGGCATGACTGCTTTTAATGACGTTGACAATGATGGTGTTCATGGTGGTTTCTTACTTCAGAGCAATTAATTGACTTGATAAGTGAATATTAGCCTGCAGACCGCTCTGACTTAATCGGCTTGTGCTATCGCTGTCGATTGATAGCGCCATGCCTTGCCTCGCCATGCTGGATCTCGCCATGCGGCTGGGTGCATGCGTTTAATGGTCTCGATATCAGGCATCACCTCACGAATCGCAGCCTCGACTAAAGAGCGAAGTGGAGGGTGAATTTCAAAATCATTTCCCTTGGTACAGCAATTCATCACCAAGTCACCTGGCTTGACGGTGCCCGCAAGTCGAGCTTGAAAGACCTCTTTGCCGCCCTGCGCCCAAACGGCACGGAAAACGCGATCACGGTACACGGCCGTGTTGCTTCCCAACGAGCATTGGTGTTGGATGGCGTTCATCAGCACCAGACCGAATGCCTGTCGGCCTGCAAGGTCGATGGCTGCGCTCAAGTGCTGACGAATCATCTCGCCTGTAAAGCCCTTGGCAGGCCCTGGTTCATCAACATACTCATCTATGTGGGGCGACTCCAGAATCAAAATCAGCGCAGCTCCTGTGGGGCGTTGATCAGTGGTAAGCCTGCAAGGAAATGTGGCCTGCTCCAAGAGTTGGTGCAGCGTGCCCACATATTGATCGGGGCAAAGGCGTTTTTCGAATGGGCGCCCTTGCAGAGATACGGCCCCTGCAATGACCTGTTCGTAGTTGATGCAGATACTCATTTGCTTCTCCTGAGTTGCGATGACTCAATTAATGCCAGATGCGTACCAAGCAAGGAAAGTGATCAGCCCACATATAAATCAATGGGTTACGACACCCAAGGCGGAAAATAATGTAAATATTTTTACATTTTTAGTAAATTAATAAACATCAGTCGCCTTCCATCCCCAACTTCCTCATCCAATTGGCGAGCGTCTGATGATTGGCAAAGCCCAGCTGCTTGGCCGCTACAGTTCTTCGATTGCCCGCAGCCCGAAGTGCTCGCTCGATTTGAGATCTTGCCGTGGCATCCAAAAGCGCCTGCAATCCACCCCCTTCGTGAACGTCTTGCACATGATCACGAACTACCGCAGCCGAGTCGGTTGGCAACAAGGCCGACCTAACATCGCCCGCCGAGATTTCACTGCCACCGGACCAGATCACCGCTCGCAACAGCGTGTGATACAGCTCACGAATATTGCCCGGCCAGCGCTGCTTTTCCAATGTAGATAGCGCCTCTTCGGACAGGTGTTTGTGCTGCGACTCCGGTAGGTCAGCCGAATCTGCATTGATTTGCCCTAGGAAGTGTTCGGCGAGCAGACGCACATCTATACCCCTGTCGCGCAAGGGCGGCAATCGCAATATGCCTACTGCCAATCGATGAAACAAGTCCTCACGAAACCGACCAGCAGCCACATCCGAGATCAAGTCACGATGGGTAGCCGCAACCACTCGGACGTTGACCTTCACGGGGCTGGATTGCCCTAGGGGCGTGATTTCCTGTGCCTGCAAAGCTCGCAGTAAGCGCACTTGAGTGTCCAGAGGCAGGTCTCCCACCTCATCCAAAAAGAGTGTGCCGCCGGAGGCAGTTTGAAAGTGACCCTTTCTTTCTGTGGACGCCCCCGTAAAGGCTCCACGCTTATGACCAAAAAGCTCTGAATTGGCCAACTCGGGCGACAAGGCACCACAGTTAACTGCGATAAACGCGTGCTGTGACCTAGGACTAGCTGCATGGATGGCCTCTGCGAAAAGCTCTTTGCCCGTGCCCGTCTCGCCAAGGATCAACACCGGCACATCAAAGACTGCCACACGCCTTGCCAAATGGATTTGCTCGGCCACCTGAGGGCTGGCGTGGATGATTTTTCCAAATTCAGGAGGAGCGAGTTGCTTCACGTTGGTCAGGCGCTTGACACGCTCACCGCTGCGCTTGAGGTACTCAGGTAAGAAATCGCTGGCCAAGTCAAAAGGGAAGTCCACCGAATGGACGCCCCCATGCCTTGAGGTTTGAATCAACTTGGCAGGAAATCGCGTCTTGGCCAAGATAATCCAAATAGCCGCCATCGCTGGCGTGCCCGGACTCAGATGAAAAGTCAGCGACACATCATCCCTAGGCAAGCCCGCTTCAGACAAGTTGCGACTGACTTGGTTGTAAATATCGGTGTAGTCAATTGGACTAACCAAGTCAACACTGTAGAGGTCAACTGTAGATGAGGAATATGCAGTCAAGGATTCAAGCCATGTGCAGAAGTTTTTGCTGCGCTCGAAGTCATAGTTGGTCAAAAGATACACGCGGTCATACCGCACGGCCCCCATCAAAGACGAAACAATAGGCCCTAAATCATCACCCCGCAGACCTTCAGCGCACTCGTGGTCAGCGACTCCAATCCACGCCACTAGATATTTTTTTTGAATCATTTTCAGAAGTGCTAGCATGCGACCGATTCATTTTGCTCCAAAAAGCAGGTAGGCACGTGCAAAGAAAATTGAACACCCTGTCTTTGATTTTTTAGCACTACTTACGCTCATCTTTGGCTACAACGTCCAACATGCTTTTATTGATAAAGAGCATTGGGATACCGTCAATATAGCCAGCAGAAGCATTCAGCTCCATTGAATCCTTGAGAAAAATTCTTGGGTAAATGCCGGATAGCAAACTGTATCTATCAACAATGTCCCGAACTAATTTTGCGTCGCTAACCTTAACTTAAGGCTTTTGTCCGTACCTACGTTGTAACCGCTGAACATGCGCTACGTCTGTTTCGCCACTCACGGCTACGCAAACGACGCAATGATCAACAAGTCACCCACGCTCGTCTTTGATGGCGTAGGTGATGAAGCGTTCGCCATTGTTGATGTTCCAGATGTGGACTTGTTCGTTTTCACAAATATTGGCAGCTTCAAGCAGGTTTTCGTTGATGGCGCAGGAGCCCTCGTATGGAGCTCGCACTGACAACAAGTTCACGCAATAGATCAGTGCGTACCCGGTGCGTACCGCGTACCCGGATTTCAGCCCTATCGGTAGACAAATCTGGCGCTGATGCCCCCCGCATAGGTTCTTGGCCGGGAAGGACCCGCGAATTTCCAATCTAGGCGCCAGTCAGAGCGCCGAAGCTGCACCAACTTGGCCTTGCTTGGACGACGATAGGTAAACTGGCTGTGATGAACCCGCAGCACATTAACCTGGCACTGAGCACCCCGTTGGAAGACCTTTTGGCCATCCCTCAAGGGGTCCAACTTGCCTACAACGTGCGCGAGGGCCTTGAAGGCATTACCCCAGAGCAAGCCGCCGCAATCTTGGGTGCCATCAACGGAATGATCGAAAACGCCATCAAAGCAGAGCAAGCCTTGATGGGCTCCGAATTAGTCAGCCGAGATGACAACCGTGATGTCGAATGGCTCATGCAAGCCTTGACTGATGAAGGTCACCTTGTCCCAGCGGATCTGCCACACGTTTCAAACCCAATTTATTTTCTGGTGCTGGCCGCTTACAAGCTAGGTGGCGTGATTGAGCAACGTCTCGAATCCAAGACAACACACTTCCCTGCCGCCTCCGTGTCAGACTTACTGGAAGCACAAGAGGCATCGGCATACGCCGAGCTTTTACCGCCAACACAGTCACTCGAAGAAATATTGGGAGCGGCATGGCGTGATGGCCTCACACCAGAAACCACGACTGGTTCAGACGCGTTTCATAAAGCACGAATGAAACGTGCCACGGATGCAAGACACCTCACCAACCGCATCGCGAAGAAGCAAGCCATAGAGCTTTATTTCTCAGGCAACTACCGCACGATAGATGCGGCTGCAACATCGATTGCAGAACAAGTGTTCAGAGCACCTGGCACCGTGCGCAATTGGATTTTTGAAGCACGGCGTGAACGCGATCTAACCCGCCAGTAAATTCATCACCGTCATGCACGTCACGCTACGCGTAGCGTGATGACTGTGCACGTAGCGTCTCTACTAATTTGAAGCCGTATGGCATTCAATAACGAGCATCCCCAAACAACCATGGATGCTCGATATGAAACACATTCGCCCAACTTTGCCCGAAGCAGGCTTCGTTAGGCTTCCCCAAATCCTCGCACTCATTCCTATTAGCCGATCGGCTTGGTGGGCTGGCGTGCGCGATGGCAAATTTCCCGCAAGCGTCAAGCTCGGCACCAAGACCACCGTATGGCGTGTTGAAGACATTCGTGCGCTGATCAATGCCACACGCTGAATCCGGAAAAACTCTTATGAGCTCACCCCGATTCGCAACATGCGCATGGACTTGCGCATCCCCAAACCCTGACTTGGTGCACACTTTCGCAAGATTCGCAGGATTCGCAACGCGTCATCCTGAAATCACGAAATTGCCCCTGTGCTGCTCACTTGAATTGGAGCATGCATGAGGCTAGGTCATCCCATTCATCACCCTCAGCCGCCCGAATGGGCCAAAGGCCCAAACATTGAGCCCTTGCCCTTGGCACGTGAGTTACCCCTTGCTTCGTCTTATCCCGTAGATGCGTTGGGCTCGATAGGTGCTGCCGTGGTGCAAGCCATGCACACCGTTGTTCAAGCACCCCCTGCCTTGATTGGTCAATCCATCTTGGCGGCAATGAACCAGGTAGCACAGCCATACGCCAATGTCTGTATCGATGGTCGTATCTCACCCCTGTCTGAATATTTCTTGACCTTAGGTGAGTCGGGTGAGCGCAAGTCTGCTGCCGATGGCTGGGCGCTGGCCGGCTTACGTGCCCATCAAAAGCAACGCATGCAGTCGTATGAGCAAGACCGAACCACCCATGAAAAAGAAATGGAGATTTACGAAACCACAACCAAGCGAATTCTGAGCGACAAAAAGCTCAGCCCCGAAGATCGTCAAGCCCAACTGCTCGCATTAGAAAAACCTTGTGCGCCAGTTATGCCGTTGCTCATCGTGTCTGAGCCCAGCACCGAAGCAATCCAACGTCAATTGATCATTGGCTTGCCATCCATTGGTCTGATCAATGATGAAGGTGGTCAGTTCTTAGGTGGGTTTGCCATGTCACCCGAAAAGCGGCTTGGCACACTCACCACCCTCTCGCGACTGTGGGACCGAGGTGAGTTTGATCGCGTGCGCGTGGGTGATGGCTCTGGCAGCTATTACGGTCGTCGATTGAGTCTTCACTTGATGGTGCAGCCCGCTGTCGCCACCAGTCTCTTGGCAGATCCTCTGGCACGTGAGCAAGGATTTCTGGCGCGTTGTCTGACCAGCTACCCACAGTCCACAGCTGGCATGCGCAGCTATGTGGAAGCAGACCTGAGCCAAGACATGGCGTACCAAGCTTATGCCCAGAGAGTCCAAGCGCTGCTGACCAATCCATGGCCACTTAAAGGTGAACATGAACTGGAGCCACCACTTCTATTCCTGTCAGCACAGGCCAAGCGTGACTGGATTGCCATCTACAACGACCTAGAAGCCCAACTCGGACAAGACGGTTGCTATGCCGGTGTGCGTGCGCTAGCCAGCAAGGCTCCTGAACATATTGCTCGCTTGGCTGGGACGTTTGCAGTGTTTGAAGGAGTGAGCCAAATACAGGCAGAACACATCGCACGTGCTTTGCACCTGATGCTGCACTACCTCGATGAGGCCTTGCGATTGTGGGGCGCTGGTCAAGTCAAACCAGAGCTGCGTCTGGCGCAAGAGCTCTTGAGCTGGCTCAGAGAAAAGCTAGGTCCTAACCGCGCCATCTCACTCACCGAGATTTATCGCAATGGTCCTGCGGCCATTCGAAGTGCCAATGCGGCACGGCAAGTCATGCGCGTTTTGATGGAACACGGCTGGGTCACCCCGGCGGTTCACCCACGCGCCAAAGAGGCGTTCGAGTTGGTGGTGCGCCGATGAATACAAAGATTTCAGCTTTGCACCCTGCGAATTTTGCGAATCCCGCGAAACCCCGCATGGCGACTGGTCGTAACCCTTCGCAACCGCTTGCGAATTCTTGCGAATCGCAAAGCATCCCCGTTTCCAACGCTCTGCCTCCCAGCGTTCCCTCTATTCAAGAGGAGGCACTTGCACAACTTGATTCAACACAACTCAACCAAAACCCGAAAGGACTCACATGCAACTAAACCCGTTCAAAAAATCTGGTGCTTATTACAACGGCATCAAAAGCAAGCACGACGCTTTGACACGCCAGGTCGAGAGCGTGACCACTGAGCTGACCAAGGCACAAGCCAATCAACAGAAGAAAAACGAGGCGTATCAAGAGTTGCTTGACGCATCAAATCTGTCTCGGTTCAGTCCTTCCGAACGGAATGCTCTGCAACAACTTAACGATGCTAAGTCTCAAGTCAACACGCTTGAGATGCATCTGCGCAACTTGAATTCGCAAGTCATGGAGTTGCGCCCCACGGTCAATGCACCGGAAAGCCTCAAACAGGTCAAGAGCGAGATAGCTGCACTTGCACGTCACGAGGCAGAACTGAATGCGACTTCTGAAAAGACGCAAACCCAAATCGAGAAGTTTGACGAGCGCATCACCATGCTTGAAGAGCGCATCTTGCAAGAAACGCAGATCGCAGCGCAATCGATGCTCGAGTCAGAGGGTGACTTCGTGACGCCTGAATCGCTTTCCAAGCTGGATGTCGAGTTGCGCATTGCCCAGATTACGCAAAAAGAGCTCAAGGCCAAGCAGGAGCTGTTGCGCAAAGAGCTTGCTTCTCTTCCTCTCAAGCACCGCGAATTGCGTCGCAGTCTTGTCGTCAACCGAGCACTGGTGGCTGAGATTGATTCACGCGAGGCTTTGCTGCCAGTCATGAAGTTGATCGCCCGAGCAGCCATCACCAAGCATGAAGCTGGACACACCAATCAATCGGATTCCTATGTGATCGACATACCGCCTGAATTGTCAGATGCAGTGGAGGCTGAACTGGCATCTGAAGCATCGACCTCATAAGAACTTGGATGGCAGCGAGGCGAGGCATAGCTGTCATCCATTGGTGCATTTGTCTGCGCACTTGCACCACTCCTTGGAGCCATGCGACGTAACGCCCGCCGGTGCTGACTGTGAAAGGCATTGCAGAAAACCGGCAACCCCTAATTTTGAAAGACCAAACATGAATGAAACAACTGACACCGTGGCGTCACCAACGCCCAACGCACCCACTCCTAAGGAGATGGAAAACCTCGTCATCAACTGGTTCAAGGCGGGCCTGTCCATCGAATGGATTCCGCTTGATTACACAGAAATCGCGACACCTAATTTCACAAGCTACTTCGAACACCTGTGCAGTGAACATGCGCCATGGATTCTTCACACACCCATGGACCTTCACAAACTGCCTGAAGGTTTGACAGGGTGGTTGATGCCCAGCGGGCATGGCGACACATGCGTGGTGTGCGGCTATTGGGATGGTGAAGTCACATTCATGTTGATGACTCATAGCGAGACAGGCGAGGTGGTGACCTACCGCACCAGCGGCCACGGCAAGGGGGTTGTTCACTAAGTCACGCCGTTATCGGCCACAGGTTGTCTGAATTGCGCAAATCGCCCGCTTATTGCTGGGCGAATCGCAATTTAAGACTTGGCTTCTGACCCAAACAGAGCGTTCATAGAGACCCGTAAACAACCCATTGAAGGAACCCCTCATGACAACAACCCACCAGGTCCATGTGACCGACACCAACAACAGGTCTCGCGGCCTGATGTCTGTCGACATCGATTTCGATGACGTCGGCCCTTGCCTGCTGACCCACGATGGTCAGCAATATGTCTTCACCCACAAATCTGGCGTGAACTCAGAAACCGGAACTGCCGTACGTGAGATGGCAACGCCTACTGACGCACGGTTGTGGATCACGCTGGACGCCACGCACATCTGGGAGGACTGAGATGGAACAAACCACACCATCAATCAGCGCCCAAATCACAGCCTTGCGCACCATGCCCCTCAAGGAGCTTTGGCTGATGTGGGACAAGTACTACGCCAAGCGCCCCACCACCACAACGCGTGACTATCTCAGCTCGCGCCTAGCCTTCAAGATTCAGGAGCAAGCCTTTGGTGGCATGACCCCTGATATCAAACGCCGCCTCATGCGACTGGGTGAGAGCCAGTCCAAGTTGGGCAACCGCATCTACCCCTTGCACGAGGTACTACCCGGCACGGTGTTTGTGCGCGACTTTGGTCCCAACTCTTATCGCGTGACTGTCACGCCTGAAGGTCGCTTCGAACTCGATGGCAAAGAGTTCAAGAGTCTCAGTGCTGCGGCCCGACACATCACCGGCACCCAATGGTCGGGTCCTAAGTTTTTTGGGTTGGTCAAAGATTGAAAGGTAACAACATGAATGAAGTTCAAAAAATAAAACCCAAGCGCTGCGCTGTGTATTGCCGCGTCTCATCCGATGAAGGTCTGGACCAAGCGTTTAACTCCATCGATGCGCAAAAGGAATCTGGTCACGCGTTTATCAAGAGCCAAAGCCATGAGGGCTGGATCTCGGTCAAAGATGACTATGACGATCTAGCTTACTCCGGCGGCAACATGGAGCGCCCTGCCTTGCAACGTTTGCTCAAAGACATCAAAGCAGGTCGCATTGACATGATCGTGGTCTACAAGATCGATCGCTTGTCACGCTCGTTGGCAGATTTTGCGAAGATGGTCGAAGTGTTTGATGAGCACAAGGTAAGTTTTAGTGCGGTCACCCAGCAGATCAACTCGGCCACATCGATGGGGCGCTTGATGCTCAACGTGCTGCTGTCATTTGCGCAGTTCGAGCGTGAGGTCACCAGTGAGCGTATCCGCGATAAGTTTGCAGCCAGCAAAGCCAAAGGCATCTTCATGGGTGGCGCGGTGCCGCTGGGCTACCGTGTTGAAAATCGCAAACTGTGGGTGATTCCCGAAGAAGCTGAAGTCATACGCTTCATCTACGAAGAGTACGCCCGCGTGCGCCGCACCGTTGATGTGTTGCAAGCCCTTGAACAAAAGGGCATCAAGACACGTAAGGGCAAAGCGTATTCGCGACAGTCCATCTTTGCGATTTTGCGCAATCCCTTGTATCAAGGCTTGATGGCTCACAAGGGCAAAACCTATCCGGGCCTGCACGATGCCATCGTCACCCAAGAGATGGTGGATGCGGTGCGTCCGATGTTGGATTTGGAACCGACTGATCTGCGCTCCATGGGACGATCACGCCACCACCCACCAGCGCTGTTGCGTGGGTTGTTGTTCGCACCGAACGGTCACCGCATGACACCCGGCTTCACTGTCAAGAAAGCCAATGGCGGTCACCGCTACCAGTACTACCAAGATCTGCACACCGTGCGCTTTGGAAAAAATGCAGATGGGTTCGGTTTGATTTCGGCCACGCAGATTGAAGGGCTCGTGGTCAAACATGTCGTTGCCGCGTTGCAGTCGCCTGAGTCCATCCAAGCGGTCTGGGATGAGATTCGCAAGCAACACACAGACATGGACGAGGGGCATGTGCTTTTGGCGATGCGCAACATGGCCCAGATGTGGCCTGACATGTTCCCGCAAGAGCAAATTCGCATTGTTCGTTTGCTCATCGAACGCGTTCAAATCACAGACTCAGCGATTGAGATTGATTGGCTGCACTCAGGTTGGTTGCAACTCGCGTGTGAGCTCGCGCCCAACAGCATCGGCGCTGAGTTGGCAGAAATGGAGCAAGCATGAACCGAGTTAAAACGATTCTGAGCCAGATGGGTAACGCTAAGACGGTGCGTAGCGGCAAAAAGGAAGGGCTTCGACTCACCACAGTCATTCCTATGCGCATTGAGCGCCACCATGCAACCAAGGTCATCATCAGCCCCGAAGATGAAGACCCCAGAACCAATGCCAAGCCGTGGCGGGCGACCATGGATGCCAAGCTCATCAAAGCGTTGGGTAGAGCTGTTTATTGGCAGCACCTCATCGATACGGGACGTGTGGCCAACATGACCGAGCTTGCGCGTGCCGAGGGGATGGACAAGGTGCGTGTGCACAAGATCTTGAAACTGGCTCGGTTGTCGCCTGCCATTGCCGAACGTGTTGCCTGCGCCAAGGGGCCTGTAGGCCTCTCCTTTGAGTTCTTTATGCGAAAGCAACTGCCAGACAGCTGGGAAGAACAAGAGGCCTTAATCGAGGGTTTGGCAACGAAGGAGGCAAAGTTCAAATCACCTGAGCCCACCACCTCTGTGTCCAAACATGATGCCCGAAAGGCCGCATAAACAGGGCATCTCAAAGGGGGACGACCAACGCAAAACAGAGAACAGAGACGAAAAAGGGCTGCATGGCAGCCCTTTTTGTTTGGATGTGTGAGGGGTGTAAAAACGCATCCCTTGCTCGAACCCCGCACACACTGGGGCTTCGCACCAAAAGAAAAAGCCTCGAGGATATCGAGGCTTTTCAAATGGTGCCGCTTGTCGGAATCGAACTGACGACCTACCGCTTACAAGGCGGGTGCTCTACCAACTGAGCTAAAGCGGCGCAGGCAATATTCTAACCTAACTTTTACGCCTCATTTCACGCGTGTGAGTGTTGGACGACCAGAAGGTGTTGTGGGCGTTGGTGGCTCATCGTCTGAACCTTTGTCAGCATGTGGTGTCTCCACCGCACTCAACACAGGACGAGCAGCCACGGGTGATAGGGCTGTCGATGCCTCAGTGGCAGATGACGCACTCATCGGAAAGGACATGCCCTGTCCGTTTTCGCGCGCATAAATCGCCATCACACGACTCACAGGAATGATGATTTCGCGTGGCACACCACCGAAACGCGCTTTGAATTCGATGAACTCATTGCCAAGCTTCATACCCGACGTGGCATCGTAGCCCACGTTCAAAACGATCTCGCCTTTTTTGACATATTCCATAGGCACCTGCACTGTCTCATCGACAACAACTGCCACATAAGGTGTGAAGCCGTTGTCGGTGCACCACTCGTGCAAAGCACGAAGCAGATAAGGACGGGTGGAGGATACGTCTGGAGCGTTCAACATAGGAATTACTTACGCATGACCTTTTCAGAAGGCGTGAGCGCTTCGATATAGGCAGGACGAGAGAAGATGCGTTCAGCGTATTTCAGCAAAGGTGCTGCGTTCTTCGACAAATCGATACCGTAGTGATCCAGACGCCACAACAACGGGGCAATGGCCACATCGAGCATGGAGAAGTTCTCACCGAGCATGTACTTGTTTTTCAAGAACACTGGCGCCAACTGCGTCAAACGGTCACGGATGTGAGCGCGGGCTTTTTCCAACGCTTTGTCGTTGGCTTTGGCGACGCGTGACTCCAAAGTGGACACGTGTGTGAACAATTCTTTTTCGAAGTTCAACAAGAACAAACGCACTCGGGCTCGTTCGACAGGGTCACCAGGCATCAACTGTGGATGCGGGAAACGCTCATCAATGTATTCGTTGATGATGTTTGATTCATACAAGATGAGATCACGCTCGACCAAGATAGGCACTTGACCGTACGGGTTCATCACATTGATGTCTTCGGGTTTGTTGTAAAGATCAACATCGCGGATTTCAAAGTCCATGCCTTTTTCGAACAAGACAAAACGGCAGCGATGTGAGTAGGGACACGTAGTTCCCGAGTAAAGCACCATCATGATGGGCGGCTCCTAAAAATCAAAAAGAGTGGCAGGCTAACCTGTCACTCCGTGAGGTGACAACAGGCGCAAAGCCTGTTGCCGAATTTGCGCGAGGTTACTTGATGTCTTTCCAGAAGGAGGCATTCAAGCGCCATGCGATGAACATAAAGCCCACCAAGAACAACATCACCCACACACCAATGCGAACGCGAGTGTTTTGAGCGGGTTCAGCCATCCATTGCAAGTAACCGACAAGGTCACCCATCGCTTGGTCGTATTCCAACGGGGTCATCTTGCCAGGGGTCACTTGATCCCAGCCTTTGAAGGTGTGAACTTGATGGCCGTGCTCTTCGCTGGTCTCGTAAATCGGACGGCGCACGCCTTGCATTTCCCACAACACATGAGGCATGCCCACGTTCGGGAACACCAAGTTGTTCCAGCCCGTGGCTTTGGTTTCATCGCGGTAGAACGTGCGCAAGTAGGTGTAGAGGTAATCTGCACCGGTGCCGCCGTGGCCTGCGCGTGAACGGGCGATCACAGTCAAGTCAGGCGGTGTTGCACCAAACCACTCTTTGGCCTGTTTAGGGTCAATGTTGGCTTTCATGGTGTCGCCGACTTTTTCAGTCGTGAACAACAAGTTGTCTTTGATCTGCTGCTCGGTCAAACCGAGATCTTTCAATCGGTTGAAGCGCATGAACGCTGCCGAGTGACAGTTCAAGCAATGGTTGACGAAAATCTTGGCGCCATTTTGCAGAGCAGCCAGATCGTTGGTTTTGTTCGGCGCTTTGTCCCAGGCGATGGTTTCACCACCAGACGCTTGCGCGCCAGCGACTACACCAAGAGCCAAAGCCAAGCTGAGAATGATTTTTTTCATGGTTATGTTCTCCGTGAATCTCAGTGAGGCGTGAAGGTAACGCGGTCAGGCACTGGCTTGGTTGCACCAATGCGGCTCCAGATCGGCATCAACAAGAAGAAACCGAAGTAGAACAAAGTACCGACTTGCGACACGCGCTCGCCTATGGCGGACGGTGGCTGAACGCCCAAGTAAGCCAAGACAATGAAGTTCACAACAAACACACCGTACATGTACTTGTGCCAATCAGGGCGGTAGCGGATCGATTTGACCGCGCAGTTGTCCAACCAAGGCAAGAAGAACAAGATGATCACAGCACCACCCATCACCACCACACCCCAGAATTTGGCGTCGATGGAGAGCATGAGCAAGGACACGAACACAGCCGCACCCATGATGCCGCCTTTGACAATCTTAGGCAGGTTGGCGCGCGTGGCACCAAAGAAGGCACCTGCAAAGACGCAAGCAATCAAGACATACATCATTTCGCTGGTGATCGCACGCAACATCGAATAGAAGGGCGTGAAGTACCAGACAGGTGCAATGTGCAACGGCGTCTTGAGTGGGTCAGCAGGGATGAAGTTGTTGTATTCGAGGAAGTAACCACCGAACTCAGGCGCGAAGAAGATCACAGCGCTGAACACCAACAAGAAACCGCTCACACCCAAGATGTCGTGCACCGTGTAGTAAGGATGGAAAGGCACTGCATCGAGTGGGTGACCGTTGGCATCTTTCGGTGCATTCGGGCCTTTGATTTCCACGCCATCAGGGTTGTTTGAACCCACTTCGTGCAACGCAATGATGTGAGCCACCACCAAGCCCAACAGGACGAGTGGCACAGCAATCACGTGGAAGCTGAAAAAACGGTTCAGTGTGGCGTCGCCCACCACGTAGTCACCACGAATCAGCAAAGCCAAGTCGGGGCCCACGAAAGGCACAGCAGCGAACAAGTTCACGATCACTTGAGCGCCCCAATAGGACATTTGGCCCCAAGGCAACAAGTAACCCATGAAGGCCTCAGCCATCAAAGCCAAGAAGATGGCACAGCCAAACACCCACACCAATTCACGTGGCTTACGGTATGAACCGTAAATCAAGCCGCGGTACATGTGCATGTAAACCACAATGAAGAAGGCGGAAGCGCCAGTGGAGTGCATGTAGCGGATCAACCAACCCCATGGCACGTCGCGCATGATGTATTCAACCGAACCGAAGGCCAAGTTGGCATCAGGCTTGTAATGCATGACCAAGAAAATACCGGTCACGATTTGAATCACCAACACCAACAGTGCCAATGAGCCAAAGAAATAGAAGAAGTTGAAGTTCTTGGGTGCGTAGTACTCAGACAAATGCTCTTTGTAGAGCTTTGAAGCTGGAAAACGGTTGTCCACCCAGTTGAGCAATTTTTCGCCAGCGCTGGCGTCAGGAGAGATTTCTTTAAATTCAGCCATATTTCGTCCTATCAGGCTTTCTTGTCTTCACCGATCAACAACTTTGTGTCGGAGAGGTACATATGGGGCGGGACTTGAAGGTTGTCTGGTGCGGGCTTGTTTTTAAACACGCGGCCAGCAATGTCGAAAGTCGAACCGTGGCAAGGGCACAAGAAACCACCGTTCCAGTCATCTGGCAACGAAGGTTGTGGACCGGCTTGGAACTTGTCTGATGGCGAGCAACCTAAGTGCGTGCAGATACCGACGGCCACAAAAATTTCGGGCTTGATGGAGCGCGCTTGGTTACGGGCATAAACGGGTGTGAACTCGTCTTGCTTGCGCTCTGATTTGGGGTCAGCCAACTGAGGTTCGGTCTTGTTCAAAGACGCGAGTTGCTCTGGTGTTCGCTTGACGATCCACACGGGTTTGCCGCGCCATTCCACGGTCATTTTTTCACCGGGTTTGAGGGCAGAGATGTCGACTTCGACAGCAGCGCCTGCAGCTTTGGCCTTCTCAGAGGGCTGGAATGTGCTGACGAAGGGCACAGCTACTGCTACGCCACCGACTGCACCCGCGCAAGTCGAGGCGATCAGCCACGTGCGTTTATTGGTGTCTACTGGGGTGTCACTCATGAAATTCCTCAAACAATAATCACTGGTTGGGTTAACACTTGATTGTAGCTGACCACCATACCCGCCTATTCAATTCGAAGCGCTTCCACTGCAAGGCTTGGGTAAGGTAGCAACAATTTGAATGCTTTTAAATACACAAAGGATTCAAGATATCGAAAGCGTTCAAAGCGTTGGCTGTTAGCGATGACATTGGGTGCCATGCAAAAAGCGGGGGTGCCCGTGTTTGCCTACGGGTGCTTCAGCGGCGCATGGCTCGCGCCATGTCGATCGCCGCTAACAGGCTAGACGCATCTGCCTGAGCCGTTCCGGCCACATCAAAGGCGGTGCCATGGTCGGGACTGGTACGCACCAAGGGCAGACCTAACGTGACGTTCACGCCCTGTTCCACGCCGAGGTATTTCACGGGGATCAAACCTTGGTCGTGGTACATAGCAATCACCACATCAAATTCACCCGGCTGACCGTTCTTGGCGCGAGCGCGCATGAACACCGTGTCTGGCGCAAAGGGCCCGCTCACTCGCATGCCCTCAGCACGGGCTTGTTGCAATGCTGGAATGATGATGTCGAGCTCTTCGCGGCCCATCAAACCGCCCTCGCCCGCATGCGGATTCAAGCCAGCCACAGCCAAATGCGGCGTACGTCCCGTGGACGCCAATTCGGCCTCATGCGTGATGCGCAGGGTTTGCAAAATGTTGTCGATGGTCACGGCTTCAATCGCTTGACGCAACGACACGTGAATGCTGACCAACACAGTTTTGAGTTCGGGATTGGCCAACATCATGCGCACCGGCATGTCGTCGATTGCCACGCCCGCATGCGCTGCAGCGCACGCTTGCAACATTTCGGTGTGACCTGGAAACGGCACCCCGGCTGCAAACAAAGCTTCTTTGTGCAAAGGCGCCGTGACCACCGCAGACACCTCGCCACGCAACGCGGCTTGGGCAGCCCACACCACGCAATCGGCAGCCAGCTTGCCCGCAGTGGCACTGACCTTACCCCATGCGGGCAATTGATCAACCGCTAAAGGCGGCGCCACCTGCAAGACAGGAATGGTGAATGGTGCGTTAATGTGCGCCACCTCGCCCACATCCGACACACGCTGCAGGTGCATGTGCGGCGCATGCAGTTCGCACTGCGCCAAGAGCAAGACCGCACGTTGCATCACCGCCATGTCGCCGACCACCACGCAGCCTTTCAGCTGTTCAGGCGCATCTCGAAACGCTTTGACGATGATCTCTGGGCCGATGCCCGCAGCATCGCCCATCGTGATGGCCATGGGTTTGAAGCGCTCCGTCATGCAGGGTTATCAATCTCAATGAACTGATGCGTGATACCCAACTGCGCTGTCACATGGGCGGCAGCGGCAGGTGCCCCATAGCGCTCAGTGGCATGGTGGCCGCAAGCCAAGAAGGCCACACCCGTCTCGCGCGCCAAATGGGCTTGTGGCTCAGAAATTTCACCGGTGATGAACGCATCCACACCCGCAGCGATTGCTGCTTCGAAATAGCTTTGCGCACCCCCTGTGCACCAAGCCACTTGGCGAATTTCTCTAGCAGGCGTTTGCACCACCAGTGGCGCACGCCCCAAGGCGGACGACACGACAGACGCCAAAGCCTGTGCATCCGCAAAAACCTCCCCATCAGCGCGCGTGCCCCAGAGCCCTAAATCTTGTTCGCCAAACGTGCCTTGTATTTGCAGGCCCAACCGTTTGCCCAATTGGGCGTTGTTACCCAGCTCTGGGTGCGCATCCAGCGGTAAGTGATATGCCAACAAGTTGATGTTGTGCGCCAGCAGCAATTGCAGGCGCTGCTTCATCCAACCCGTCACCGTGCCGTCTTGACCGCGCCAAAACAAACCGTGGTGTACGAAGATGGCATCGGCTTTGGCGTCAATCGCCGCTTCAATCAAGGCGCGACAAGCGGTAACACCCGAGACCATGTGGCGAATGGTGTCAGTCCCTTCGACTTGCAAACCGTTGGGGCCGTAGTCTTTGAACCGTGCTGGCTGCAACACTTGATTGCAAGCCCCTAACAAGGTTTGACGCGACACCGCTTGGCTCATTTCGGCTCCTTAGGCTTAGGGCGTTGTGCGGGCGTGACATCGAGCGTCATTCTTTGAGTTCGACGCACCACGTCCATCTTGACACTTTTACCTGGCGTAAGCGCCGCGATTTGCGTGAGCAACTCACCCACAGTTTTCACTGGTTGGCCCGCGACATTCAGCAACAAATCACCGGGGCGCAAACCTGCGATAGCGGCCGGACCGTTTTGCAGTACGCCCGTGATGATTACGCCTTGGGTTTGTTTCAAGCCAAAGGTTTCTGCCAACTCAGCCGTCAGCTCCAAAGGCTCAATGCCCACCCAACCGCGTATGACTTGGCCATCGCGCACGATGCCTTCCAACACTTGACGCGCGGTCGACACGGGGATGGCAAAACCAATACCCATGTTTCCACCTGATCGCGAATAGATGGCTGTGTTGATGCCAATCAAATGGCCATTCACATCCACCAGCGCGCCGCCAGAATTGCCGGGGTTGATAGCCGCATCGGTTTGGATGAAATTTTCAAACGTATTGATACCGAGCTGGTTACGACCCAAAGCCGACACAATGCCACTGGTCACGGTTTGCCCCACACCAAACGGGTTGCCGATAGCGAGCACGCGGTCGCCCACTTGCGCTGTGTCTGAATTACCCAAGGCAATCACTGGCAAGCGGTCGAGGTTGATGCGCAGAATGGCCAAGTCGGTATCGGGGTCAGCGCCAATGACTTGCGCCACCGCATGGCGACTGTCACTGAGCGTGACTTCAATCTCTTGCGCGCCATCGATCACATGGTTATTGGTGAGGATGTAGCCCTCGGGGCTGACGATCACACCGCTGCCCAAGCCCTGCTGAGGTGCCTCATCCTCACGGTCGCCATAGAAGAAGCGAAACCACGGGTCGTTTTGATAATCTGGCTTAGGCGCTTTCGCTTGGGTGGTGGCAATGCTCACCACAGCGGGTGACGCCACTTTGGCGGCGGGGCTCAAACTGCCGACCATCACAACACCGGCGGGACTGGCGGGGGCTTCGAGCAAAGTCACACCGGTGAGTTGCGCGCGTTGGTTGACCCACTCGGGCTTCAAGGTTGCGACCACAAACCAAATCGCCACCAAGATGGTGACGACTTGCGAGAAGAACAACCAGTGACGTTTCATGGGTTGTTAGCGCTGCGCTTATTCGGCGTCTGGCGCTTGCGTGTGTTGAATGAACAATTTTGCCGCCCAAATGCCGATTTCGTACAGCACGCACATGGGAATGGCCAGCGCCAACTGCGACACCACATCAGGCGGCGTCACGATGGCCGCAATGATGAAGGCCAGCACGATGAAGTAAGCGCGGAAATCTTTGAGCTTTTGAATCGACACCAAATTCATGCGCGCCAAGACGATCACCACAATGGGCACTTCAAACGCCAAGCCAAAGGCGATGAACATGGTCAGCACAAAGCTCAAATATGCTTCGATGTCGGGTGCGGCCGTGATGCTTTTAGGCGCAAAGCTCTGGATGAACTTGAACACTTGCCCGAACACAAAGAAGTAGCAAAACGCCACGCCGATCATGAACAGCACTGTGCTCGACACCACCAAAGGCAAGACCAACTTTTTCTCGTGCGAATACAAGCCAGGCGCCACAAATGCCCACACTTGGTAAAGCACCACAGGCAGCGCGATCAAAAACGCCGCCATCATCAAAATTTTGAGGGGCACCAAAAATGGCGAAATCACCGAGGTGGCAATCAGCGTTGCACCTGCTGGCAACTGCGCCACCAAAGGCGCAGCCAGCAAGTCGTACAACTCAGCGGGACCTGGGTAGATGGCCAACGCAGCGCCCGCGATCAACACCGCAATCGCGGCTTTGACCAAACGGTCGCGCAGCTCAATCAAGTGCTGCACAAAGGGCTGCTCGGTGCCAGCCAATTCGTCTTGGGAAGGGGTATCAGACATGTTCAGAACGCTTCACAGGGCGAAAACGCGCCACACGCGCGGCGCTTGATTGCGCCTTGGTGCGCACACCTTGACGGGCTTTGTACCAATGCGGCGTAGCGCCACGCTTGAGACGCCATTTTTTACCTGGGTTTTCGTAAGTGGGCGGCGGGGGTGCCAAAGGCTCGAAGTGGTCAGAAGAAATACCAGCCGTGGTCTCGGCCCAATCTTTTTCAAAGTCACTAGCAGCGGTGTGCACCGAGTGCTCCACGTCACGCGCGGCCGACTCCATCGTCTCTTTCATCTTCTTGAGCTCGTCGAGCTCCATCGTGCGATTGACCTCGGCCTTCACATCCGCGACGTAGCGTCTCGCTTTGCCAATCAAGGTCCCGACCGTGCGCGCCACGCTGGGCAACTTCTCGGGACCAATGACGACCAGAGCCACGGCACCGATCACCGCAATTTTGGAAATATCTAGATCAAACAAAACAGACGATCAGTAGCAATTAAGGCTTGTGCTTGACTTCAACGTCAATGGTGTTTTTGTCGGCAGACACAGCTGCAGGTGGCGTGGCTGGTTTTTCTTCAGCAGCAGCAGAGGCACCGCCATCTTTCATGCCGTCTTTGAAACCTTTGACAGCGCCGCCCAAGTCAGCACCAATGTTTTTGAGTTTCTTTGTACCGAACACCAAGACAACGATCAGCAACACGATCAGCCAGTGCCAAATTGAAAACGAACCCATGTGTAACTCCTAAATAATTGCTTGAATTCTAATCAGCCGCGCAGCCAAGGGCGCGGACCACCCATGACATGCCAGTGCAAGTGGTGGACTTCTTGCCCACCCTCGGCGCCAGTATTGGTCACGATGCGAAAGCCCCCCTCGGGGTAAGGTCTTGCACCTTCTTGCAAAGCCAACTTAGGCGCCAACAGCATCATGCGCCCTAGCAAGCCTTCGTACTCTGGCGTGACGTGCGCCACCGAAGGAATATGCAGTTTAGGGATGATCAAAAAATGCACGGGGGCCCAGGGATTGATGTCGTGAAACGCAAACACCTCATCATCTTCGTAAACTTTGCGCGACGGGATTTGACCCGCAATGATTTTGCAAAAAATGCAATTTGAATCTGTCGTCATAGTGAGCTGATTGATCGATTAGCTTTGCATAGGTTGCTGCTGGTTCAATCGAACCAAGCCCAACACTATGCGATAGAGGAACCACACAGAAATCACTGCCCAAGCCAACCAGCCGGGCAAGATGAAAAAGAACCACAGCGGAGCCGTGACCAAATAAAGCAAAGCCGCCCAGATGACGGTGCGAATGCGGTAGCTGAAGTGCGAAGCCTCCCAGCCCTCATCCGCATCGCTTCTCTTGATCATGTCAAGAATCAAAGCCACCACCAGCAATACAGGACCAACTTGTGCGCCAGGGATGATGGCACTGACCGCCACGATCAAATGCAGCACGTAGCTGATCAAGCTCACCGTATGCGTGGCATCCTCTTGCATCGATGCTGCGTCTTGAGGCTGGGGCTTAATCACCCGTTAACTCGCGGTGTTTTGCTTTGCGCAGGGCTTTTTCTTCCAAGCCGCTCAAGCCTTCGCGACGCGCCAACTCATTCACCACATCAGCGGGCGACAAACCGTAGTGCGCCAAAGCAATCATGCTGTGAAACCACAAATCGGCCACCTCATAGACGAGCTTGCTAGGGTCACCGCCATGGTCCACATCTTTAGCGGCCATCACGGTTTCAGTGGCTTCTTCGCCAATCTTTTTCAAGAAAGCATCGGGGCCTTTGTGCAACAAGCGCGAGACATAACTCTTGTCGGGATCGCCACCGTTGGCGGGCTTGCGGCTTTCAATCACTTCGGCCAGACGTTGCAAAGTATCTAAGGTGTTCAAGGGGGTCGAACTCATGGTGTTCACTTGTAAATAGATTCGGGGTCTTTCAGCACAGGCTCGCAAGCGTGCCACGCTTCAGCTTCAAGGCGCTGGTAGAAGCAGCTATGGCGGCCAGTATGGCAGGCAATGCCGGGCTCTTGCCCTTCTTGCGTCACCTTGAGCAGCACCACGTCGTTGTCGCAATCGATGCGAATGTCGTGCACCGTTTGCACATGGCCCGACTCCTCGCCCTTGAACCACAGCTTGTTGCGTGAGCGGCTGAAATACACCGCGCGCTTCAACTCAGCCGTTTTTTCCAGCGCCTCGCGGTTCATCCACGCAAACATCAGCACGTCGCCGCTGTCTTTTTCTTGGGCGATCACGGGTACCAGCCCCTTGTCGTCCCATTTGATGGCGTCTAGCCAGTTGCTGCTCATGGTGATCTCGTGATGTGTTTACAAACGCACAGGAATTCCGCGCTCACGCATGCGCGCTTTCGCCTGCTGCACGCTGTATTCGCCGTAGTGGAAGATGCTGGCGGCCAGCACAGCGTCGGCGCCGCCTTGTTGCACGCCGTCAGCCAAGTGGTCGAGGTTGCCCACGCCGCCTGAAGCAATCACGGGCACGGGCACGATATCTGACACGGCGCGGGTGAGTTGCAGATCAAAACCGCTCTTGGTGCCATCACGGTCCATGCTGGTGAGCAAGATTTCTCCAGCGCCGTAGTCGGCCATTTGCTTGGCCCATGCCACGGCATCAAGACCGACGTTTTTGCGGCCACCGTGGCTGAACACATCCCAGCCAGGGCCCACGGGCAAACCGTTTGCGCCCAAGTGTTGCTCGTCATCTGCGGTTCGACGTTTGGCGTCGATGGCCACCACGATGCACTGCGCGCCGTATTTGGCCGACGCGTCGCGAATGACTTGCGGGTTGGCAATGGCTGCAGAGTTAAAGCTCACCTTGTCAGCGCCAGCGTTGAGCATGCGGCGCACATCGTCCACGGTACGCACGCCACCGCCCACCGTGAGGGGAATGAACACTTGGCTGGCCACGGCTTCGATGATGTGAAGAATCACATCGCGCGCGTCGCTGGTGGCGGTGATGTCAAGAAAGGTCAACTCGTCTGCGCCTTGGTCGTTGTAGCGTGCCGCGATTTCCACTGGGTCGCCCGCATCGCGCAGCTCAACGAAGTTGACGCCTTTGACGACGCGACCGCCGGTCACGTCTAGACAAGGAATGATGCGCTTAGCAAGCATAGAGGTCCAAAGAGTTCTTCAAGAAACGGTCAAACGCTGCCAACCCACCCATTGGCCACCAGCGGGAATAGCGATAGGTTCAAACACTTGCGCGGCTTCCACGCACAGCATGCGCGCAAAGCCGTGCGCAGGCATATCAGCCAATGCAGCGCATTTGCTTTCGCCCGGGTTCCACACGACCGATTCGGCCCAAGTGGCGCTTTGTTCGATTTGCAAAATGGATGAACCATCTTGCAAGTGCAATGGTTTAGCAGAAGCACTTTCGCCGCGTGTGTACACGCGGTCAAACTCGCTGTCAAAGTACAGCACTTCGTCGGCCACGCCATGCACATCCAGCAAGGCGTCCCACTCGGGGTGTGCGCCTAAGCCACGCAGCTCCGTCAGGTCAATGTCGTCCACGGCAAGGTAGGTATGCAGTGCGCCGGTGAAGTGAAGGTCGCTGTCTGCCGTGTTGCCCGCTTCTGTGTTGTTGACCGTCAGCGTGATGGTGAGCTGGCTTGGAGCTAACGCCACACGCAGCTGAGCCACAAAGGCTTGCGGCCAAATAGCTAGCGTGTCGGCGTTGGTGCTGAGGGTGAAGTCGAGATGGGCGGCTTCCCCGCTGGCCACTGCCTCGGCCATTTGCGCAGCATCGTTAATTTTCCAAACCATGTTGCGAGCAAAACCGTGCTTGGGCAAACTGCCACGCTGATTGAACTGGGGGAAGCACACAGGCACACCGCCACGGATGGCCGATTGGCCGTCCCACAGGTTGTTGGGGCTCAGAAATAAGCGCTCACGGCCTTGGCTGATCCACGACAGCACATGGGCACCCTGCAAGGCGACCAGCACGGTGTCGCCACAAGGCAAGGTCAAGCGATGACAAGCTAGGCCTTGATAAATTTCACCGCAGGCCACGCTCCCCGCGGCCATTGCGTTAGCCATTGAGTTCGTCTGCGCGGGCTTGGGCTTTTTCGAAATCCAAGTCACCGCTGTAAATGGCGCGTCCGCAGATGACGCCTGCCACGCCGTCATCTTCCACGGCGCACAACTGTTCGATGTCGGCCATGTTGGACAAACCACCCGAGGCGATGATGGGGATAGACACCGCCTGTGCCAACTTGACGGTGGCATCAATATTGATGCCGCTGAGCATGCCGTCGCGACCGATGTCGGTGTAGATGATGGACTCGACGCCGTAGTCTTCAAACTTCTTGCCGAGGTCAGCCACTTCGTGGCCTGTGAGCTTGCTCCAACCGTCGGTCGCAACCTTGCCATCTTTGGCATCGAGGCCGACGATGATGTGGCCGCCAAAGGCGCTGCACGCATCGCGCAAAAAGCCTGGGTTCTTGACCGCAGCGGTGCCGATGATGACGTAGCGCAAGCCTGCGTCAATGTATTTTTCAATCGTGTCAAGGTCACGAATGCCACCACCCAACTGCACAGGAATGTCGTGACCCACGGCTTTCAAAATGGCCTTGATGGCCGCTTTGTTTTGCGGCGTGCCAGCAAAAGCACCGTTCAAGTCCACCAAATGCAAGCGACGCGCGCCTTTGGCGACCCAGTTGAGCGCCATTTGCGCAGGGTCTTCGCCGAAGGTGGTGGATTGCTCCATGTCGCCTTGTTTGAGGCGCACGCAATGTCCGTCTTTGAGGTCAATGGCAGGAATTAAATACATGATGGCTTAGTGGTTCAAGGGTTCCAGTGCAGAAAGTTGCGAAACAGGGCCAAGCCATGTTCCGCGCTCTTTTCTGGGTGAAATTGTGTCGCAAAAATGTTGTCGCGTGCCACAGCGCATGTAAAAAGGCCGCCGTAGTCGGTTTGGGCCGCGCTGTGCGCTGAATTGGTGGGGCGCGCGTAAAAGCTGTGCACGAAGTAAAAGTAGCTGGCATCGGGAATGCCTTGCCACAGTGCGTGCGGCTGGGTTTGTAACACTTGGTTCCAACCCATTTGCGGCACATTGAAACGGCTGCCGTCGGCTTGCGTGCGGCCAGCCAAATCAAACTTCACCACCTCGCCGGGAATCAGGCCTAGGCCTGGCGTATCGCCTTCGGCGCTATGGTCGAGCATCATTTGCATGCCCACGCACACGCCGAACAAAGGCTTTTTGTCGGCGGCGTCCAACACCGCTTCGAGCAAGCCCGATTCGCGCAATTCGCGCATGCAGTCAGGCATCGCGCCTTGGCCGGGCAAGACCACACGGTGCGCGTCGCGCACCACTTGCGGGTCAGAGGTGACGATCACTTCAGCATGGTCCACCGCCGAGGCAGCGTGCATCACCGCTTGCGCCACAGAGCGCAAGTTGCCCATGCCGTAATCAACGACGGCGACTTGGTTATTCATACGCGCGAGGGATCACAAGCTTCCCTTGGTGGATGGAATCATGCCGGCTGAGCGTGGGTCCAATTCCAAAGCCGCACGCAAGGCGCGGGCGAAGGCTTTGAACACCGTCTCAGCTTGGTGGTGCGCGTTTTCGCCACGCAGGTTGTCGATGTGCAAGGTCACGAAGGCGTGGTTCACAAAACCTTGGAAAAACTCAAACGCCAACTGGCTGTCGAACTCGCCAATCATGCCGCTCTTGAACGGCACATGCATGATGAGGCCAGGGCGTCCCGAAAAGTCCACCACCACGCGACTGAGCGCTTCGTCGAGCGGCACGTAGGCGTGGCCGTAGCGGCGAATGCCTTTTTTGTCACCCACGGCTTTGGCAAAGGCTTGGCCCAAGGTGATGCCCACGTCTTCCACAGTGTGGTGGCCGTCGATGTGCAAATCGCCCTTCGCTTGAATGTCGAGGTCAATCAAACCATGACGCGCAATTTGGTCGAGCATGTGGTCAAAGAAACCAATGCCAGTGGAGAGCTTGGATTGGCCCGTACCGTCAAGGTTGATCTTGACAGTGATTTGGGTCTCGGCCGTGTTGCGGCTGACTTCGGCAGTACGTGCTGCTGTTTGGGATGTCATGTCGTGACTTTCGATGAAGAGAGAGCGGCTTGCAGGGCAGCCAAGAGTTGCTTGTTCTCGTCGGGCGTGCCAATGGTCAAACGCAAGCAGTTGGCAAGCAATGGGTGCATTTTAGAAACGTTCTTCACCAGCACTTTGTGGGCTTTCAGCACCTCAAAAGCACGGTTGGCGGCATCAGCATCGCCACTAAAACGCAACACCATCATGTTGGCTTTGCTGGCATAGGCCGTCACACCCGACATTTGCTGCAAGGTTTTGAGCATTGCCTCACGCTCAGCACGGATGATGGCCGCTTGCTCGGCAAACACATCGGCGTGCTCCAGCGCAAACAAGGCGCACTCGGCGTTGAGCACGCTCACGTTATAAGGCGGGCGCAGCTTGTCGATTTCATGGATGATCGCCGTAGGCGCCAGCATGTAACCCAAGCGAATGCCAGCCAAACCAAACTTGGACAAGGTGCGCATCAGCAACACATGGGCATTGGCCGCTGGGTGTTGGCGAATTTCGTCGAGCCAGCTTTTGCTGGAAAAGGGTTGATACGCCTCGTCCATCACCACCAAGCCACCGTAAGCGCTGACCTGCGTGATGAGGCGGCGAATGGTGTCGGCGTCCCACAAATTGGCGGTGGGGTTGTTGGGGTAGGCGATGTAAACAATGGCGGGCTCGTGCTGCGCGATGGCGTCAGACATGGCAGCTTCGTCCAACTCAAAATCGGACGTCAAAGGCACGGCGATGTATTGCAACCCTTGCAGCTTGGCACTCATGCCATACATCACAAAGCCGGGCTCTGGGGCCAATACTTTGGCCTGAACTGGGGCATTTGGCACAGCGCAAGCCATCGACAACAACGAAATGAGTTCGTCCGAGCCGTTGCCCAACATCAAGCCTAAGCCCGCAGGCAGATCAACATAACGCGCCAGCGCGTTTTTCAGATCGTCAATGCGTGCGCCGGGGTAGCGGTTGACTTCCACCGCACCCAAACGCGCACCCAATTGGGCTTGCAATTCGGGCGAGAGTGTGAATGGGTTTTCCATCGCGTCGAGCTTGACCATGCCCGCCGAGTGCTGCACGGCGTAAGCATGCATGGCTTGAACGTCGGGTCGGATGAAACGCAATGCGTTCTTCGTCATTTGCGTCATGTCAGTCTTTCTTCAAACGGAACTCAGCCGCCATCGCGTGGGCTTGCAAGCCTTCGCCATAAGCCAACACAGCGGCAATCTTGCCCAGCGTTTGTGCGCCCTGCTCGCTCACTTCGATCAAGCTGCTGCGCTTTTGAAAGTCATACACGCCCAAGGGCGAGCTGAAACGCGCGGTGCCGCTGGTAGGCAACACGTGGTTGGGGCCCGCGCAGTAGTCACCCAAGCTTTCGCTGGTGAAAGCACCCAAGAAGATGGCGCCGGCGTGCTTGAGCAATGGCTCCCACGTGTGCGGCTCGTTGCTCGACACCTCCAAGTGTTCGGGCGCAATGCGGTTGCTGATGGCGCAAGCCTCTTCCATGCTGCGGGTGTGGATGAGCACACCCCGACCATTGAGCGATTTTTCGATGATGTCTTTGCGCGGCATTAGCGGCAACAAGCGATCAATCTCAGCTTGCACGCGGTCGATGTAAGCAGCATCGGGGCAAAGCAACACGCTTTGTGCCAACTCGTCGTGCTCGGCCTGGCTGAACAAATCCATCGCCACCCAATCGGCGGGGGTGGAGCCATCGGCCAACACCAAAATTTCGCTGGGGCCGGCAATCATGTCGATGCCCACCGTGCCAAACACGCGGCGCTTGGCCGCGGCCACATAGGCGTTGCCAGGACCAGTGATTTTGTCGACCGCTGGGACCGTGGCTGTACCGTAAGCCAAGGCGGCTACGGCCTGTGCACCGCCAATGGTGAAGGCGCGGCTCACGCCTGCCACGTAGGCAGCGGCCAACACGAGCGGGTTCTTTTCGCCTTTAGGCGTAGGCACGACCATGATGATTTCTTCCACACCGGCAACGTGCGCGGGAATGGCGTTCATCAACACACTAGACGGATAAGCGGCTTTGCCACCGGGCACGTAGATGCCCACGCGGTCGAGCGGCGTGACTTTTTGGCCGAGTAGCGTGCCATCGGCATCGCGGTAAGTCCAGCTTTCACCACTGGCTTTCTTTTGCGCCTCGTGGTAGCTGCGCACACGTGCAGCTGCGGCTTGCAAGGCGTCGCGTTGCTCGGCGGGCAAACCATCGAACGCGGCTTTGAGTTCTTTTTGCGTCAGCTCCAACGCGGCCATGTGGTCGGCCTTCAAACCGTCGAAGCGCTCGGTGTATTCGAGCACGGCGGCATCGCCACGCTTTTGCACGTCGGCCAAGATGTCGGCCACGCGTTGCTCGATGGCGGCGTCGGTATCGGCAGACCAATGCAGACGCGCTTTGAAATCTGCTTCAAAGGTGGGGCTGGTGGTCGAGAGACGAAGCGGTTTGGCCATCTTGTGTACGTGTGTGTTGTGGGAGGTTATTGGCCTGCAGACAAAGCGGCAGAGAAAGCGTCGATGATGCGGCGAATGTCGGCCTGCTTCATCTTGAGTGCGGCTTGGTTGACCACCAAGCGCGAGCTGATGTCCATGATGCGCTCGACTTCTACCAAGTGGTTGGCTTTGAGCGTGTTGCCCGTAGACACCAAGTCCACGATGGCATCGGCCAAGCCAGTGAGCGGGGCTAGCTCCATCGAGCCATACAGCTTGACCAAATCTACGTGTACGCCTTTGGTGGCGAAGAAGTCACGCGCAATGGTGGTGTACTTGGTCGCCACTTTCAAGCGCGCGCCTTGTTTGACCATCGCCGCGTAGTCGAAGTCCGAACGCACGGCCACGCTCATGCGGCATTTGGCGATTTGCAAATCGAGTGGTTGATACAGGCCCGCGGTGGCCACACCGCCCGCCACGCCACCGCCGTGCTCGATGAGGGTATCAAGACCCGTCACACCCAAATCAGCGCCACCATATTGCACATACGTGGGCACATCAGACGCACGCACCAACACCACGCGCACATGGGCGTGGTTGGTCGGCAAGATGAGCTTGCGAGATTTTTCTGGGTCTTCCAGCACCTCAATGCCAGCGGCTTTGAGCAGCGGCATGGTTTCGTCAAAGATGCGGCCCTTTGATAGTGCCAGCGTCAGCATGTTGTTCATTTCACTCTTTCGATATCTGCACCAATGGCGCGCAGCTTGGCTTCCATCTTGTCGTAGCCACGGTCCAAGTGATAGATGCGATCCACCAGAGTTTCACCATCGGCCACCAAACCTGCAATCACAAGTGAGGCAGAGGCGCGCAAGTCGGTGGCCATGACGGTCGCGCCGGAGAGCTTTTGCACGCCTTCGAGTACCGCGACTTTGCCGTCAATTTGGATGTGTGCACCCAAGCGCACCAACTCGTTGACGTGCATGAAGCGGTTTTCAAAAATCGTTTCGGTCACCTTCGAAGCGCCCTTGGCTATCGCGTTCAACACCATGAACTGCGCTTGCATGTCGGTGGGAAAGCCAGGGTATTCGGTGGTGCGGAAGTTTTGCGCCTTGAGGTGCTCGAACGCGGGCGCCGTGCCTTGAATGCGAATACCTTCTTCATTGGCAGTAACAGTGGCCCCAGCATCACGCAGCTTGTCGATGACCGCGTCCAAATGATCGGCACGGGCATGGCGCAAAAACACATCGCCGCCCGTGGCAGCCACCGCACACAAGAAGGTGCCGGCTTCAATGCGGTCGGCCACCACTTTGTGGGTGCATCCATGCAAACGCGCCACACCTTGAATGTGAATGCGGCTGGTGCCATGGCCTTCAATCTTGGCACCCATGGCAATGAGCATTTCGGCCAAGTCTGGAATCTCTGGTTCTTGCGCGGCGTTTTCGAGCACGGTTTCACCCTCGGCCAAAGCCGCAGCCATCAAGAAGTTTTCGGTTCCAGTGACGGTCACCATGTCGGTAGCAATGCGTGCGCCTTTGAGGCGCGTGCGACCACCGCCCAATTTGGCGACCATGTAACCGTGCTCCACTTCAATCTCGGCACCCATGGCTTGCAAGCCTTTCAAGTGCTGATCCACAGGGCGCGAACCAATGGCGCAGCCGCCGGGCAACGACACCTTGGCGTGGCCAAAGCGAGCCAACAAGGGGCCAAGCGCCAAAACTGACGCACGCATGGTTTTCACCAGCTCATAGGGCGCCTCGGGGTTGTTCAAACCACCAGCATCCAAGCTGACTGTGCCGTTCTCTGCGCGCTCGGCGGTGACGCCCATGTTGCGGATGAGTTTGAGCATGGTGGCCACGTCTTGCAGCTGCGGCACGTTGTGCAAGGTCACGGGCTGGTCGGTCAACAGGGCTGCACACAGCTCGGGCAGCGCGGCATTCTTAGCGCCAGAAATCAGCACTTCACCGTTGAGGGTGCGACCACCGCGAACGAGTAATTTATCCATAGGGTTTCTTAAGCTTTAGGCGCGACTTGCCATTCGGCAGGCGTGTAGGTTTTCATGGACAAAGCGTGCACTTCGTCTGTTTTGATTTTTTCACCCAAGGTGGCGTACACCTGCTGGTGGCGCTGAATGAGGCGCTTGCCTTCAAACTCAGCCGACACCAAAGTGGCGTACCAATGACGGCCATCGCCCTCAACGTGCAAATGCTCGCAGGGCAGGCCTGCGGCGATGATGGCTTGTAGTTCTTCTGCAGTCATTTAAAAACCTTCATCCTCGAATCTTGTAACCGGTGCGCAGCAAATGCAGCGCCAAAGCCGACACCAAACACAGCGACACCCCCACCACACCCAAGCTCAACCAAGGCGACACATCACTTTGGCCAAAGAAGCCGAAGCGAAAACCGTCAATCATGTAGAAGAAGGGGTTGAGGTGGCTCGCGCTTTGCCAGAAGCTGGGCAGTGAGTGAATGGAATAAAACACGCCGCTCAAAAACGTCATCGGCATGATGATGAAGTTTTGGAAAGCGGCCATTTGGTCAAACTTGTCGGCCCACAAGCCGGCGATCAAACCGAGCGAGCCGAGCATGAGTGCGCCGAGCACCGCAAATGTGATGGCCCACAAGGGTTCCAGGGGCATCAGCGAGAAATTCAACACCGACGACTGCCACACAAACAGCACACCCGCCAGCATTACACCCATACCCACCACGAGGCCGCGCACCATGGCCGACAAGGCGTAGGCAAAAAACCAACTCCAGTGCGACAGCGGCGTGAGCAACAAGAACACCAAATTGCCCATGATCTTGCTTTGCACCATCGACGACGAGCTGTTGGCAAACGCGTTTTGCAACACGCTCATCATCACCAAACCCGGAATCAAAAATGCGGTGTAGCTCACACCGTCGTACACCTGCACATGCGCTTCGAGCACATGGCCAAAAATCATCAGGTACATCACCGCCGTCAACACGGGTGCCGCCACCGTTTGGAAACCGACTTTCCAAAAACGCAGCACCTCTTTGTAAAACAACATCGTCCAGCCGGTCATCATGCTTTCACCTCTTCGTGTTGGTGCATCACATCGAGGAACACATCTTCCAAATCGGCTTTGCGAATTTCTACATCTTGCGCATGCAACCCAGCTTCGCGCACGGCGCCGAGGTAACGCTCAATTTCCAAAGCGTCATGCGCTGGGAACTGCACGATGCGGCCAGTCACACGCGCCTTGGCGGCGAGTGCGGGGGGTAACTCTGCATCCAGCTTGAAACGCAACACATTGCTGGACGCGGCTTTGAGCAATTCAGTGGTGCTGTCGAGCGCCACCACTTTGCCGCTTTTGAGCATGGCGATGCGGTTACACAAAGCCTCGGCTTCTTCTAAGTAATGCGTGGTCAGCAACACGGTGCTGCCCTCTCGGTTGAGTTTGGCGATGAACTGCCACAAGGTTTGGCGCAACTCCACGTCCACGCCGGCGGTCGGCTCATCCAAGACGATGACGGGTGGCTTGTGCACCAAAGCCTGCGCCACCAGCATGCGGCGCTTCATACCACCCGAGAGTTGGCGCATGTTGTGATTGGCCTTGTCGGCAAGACCAAGGCTGTGCAACAACTCGTCAATCCAGTCGTCGTTGTGTTTCACGCCAAAGTAGCCCGACTGAAACTTCAAGGCTTCGCGCACATTGAAGAAGGGGTCAAACACCAGCTCTTGCGGCACCACGCCCAGCATTCGGCGAGCTTGGGCTGATTGGGTCGCCACATTCACGCCACGCACCAGCACCGCACCGGAAGTGGCCTGAGCCAATCCAGCCAAGATGCTGATGAGGGTGGTTTTGCCAGCGCCGTTGGGGCCTAAGAGCCCGAAAAACTCACCGTCTTGAATGTCAAAACGCACGCCAGCGAGCGCCTGAAACGGACCTCGGGCGGTTTGGAAGGTTTTGGAAACGGATTGAAAAGAAATAGCAGACATGGATAGCCCTTGATTTTAAGGCTTTACCAATGCCCATATTTGATGGCCCCCAGTTGGGGCGCCAACGGCACGTTTCAGTGGAGCAAGGCGCTCAGGCCATAGACCTTGGCCAAAGCTTGCGCACGCTGTGGCAAGCCCATGACGCGCAACTGTGCGCCTTTAGACAAAACAGCTCGGCGGCAGGCCAGAACCACGGCCAAGGCGGACGAATCAAACTGCGTCAGGGCGGAGGCATCCAACACCGCCTCGCCACCTTGGGCCAGCTGCGCGGTCAAAGACTTCACCAAGCCATCCGCCACAGATTGGGCTTGCGCCTGCATCACGACAGCTGGCAGCGCAAAGGCGGTTTGAGTGACGTTCATGGCTTACTTGGCAGCGCGTGCATTGATTTTGTTGCGATCGCTCAAGCTGGCAATCAATCCGTCCACGCCTTTGGCGTTGATTTCTTGAGCGAACTGGCTGCGGTAGTTTTCAACCAACCAAATGCCCATGACGTTCATGTTGTACACCTTCCAGCCTGCGCCGTCGGCAGACTTCTCTACGCGGTAATCCAGCTGAATGGGCTCGCCCTTGCCACGCACCTCGGTGCGCACCAAGACTTCTTTGTCGTCAGCTGCCGCACGCAGAGGTTTGACCACAATGCTTTGGTCATTCACTTGACCCAAAGCGCCTGCATAGGTGCGAACCAGCAAAATTTTGAACTCTTCTTGCAACCGCTTTTGTTGCTCAGGCGTAGCTTGGCGCCAAGTTGGCCCCACTGCAGAGGCGGTCATGCGCAAGAAGTTGACATTGGGCATGACGCGCTGATCCACCAAGGTGATGATCTTGTTCACGTCTCCGCTGTGGATGGACTTGTCTGCTTTGATCGATTCCAAAATATCGCCTGAGACGCGCTTGATGAATACATCAGCGGATTCTTCGGAAGCGCACACAGCACTGCCCATGCCCAGTGCAAAAGCGACACCGAAGGTCAACACAGAGAGCGTGCGACGTGACAAAAAACGGTTCATGATTTCAGACTCCAAGGGATTCAATTATTCTTTAACGCAGGCTCTGCACTCGGGTCAGGCAACTGCTCTTCGTCTGGTGGATTGCCGTCGTAGATCTGATTGCGTCGGTATTGCAAGTACGAGTCACGCGTGAAACTGTACTTATCCAGCGCCGCGCCGGTCAACAAATCGCTGGTTTGTAGCAAGCTTGCACGCTTGTCCACGATGCGCGTCACAGTTGCCACGTTGCGTTCAGCCACCACATCATGCTTGTTGACAAAGTCTGTCGAATATTCCAACGGCACCATGGACGCATCGCGAACGGTGGAAGAACCCAAGACAGGCAACACCAGATAAGGGCCATTGGGCACCCCCCAGTAACCCAAGGTTTGACCAAAGTCTTCAGGGTGGCGTTCTAAGCCAATCGGTGTCGCCACGTCAAAGATACCGTAGATGCCCACCGTGGTGTTCACCACCACGCGCATCAGCGACTCAGCCGTTTGACGGCCTTTGAGTTGCAGGCCGTTGTTGAGCGTTGAAAAAACATCTGACAAGTTACGAAAGAAATTGCCAACGCCGGTTTGTACAGGCTGAGGCGTGTAGTCGTGATAGCCAACAGCGACGGGTTTGAACACGTTGTCATCCAAGGCATCATTGAATCGCGTGATGCTCCGGTTCATCGGCTCCAGCGGGTCTTTGGGGTTGGTATTTGGACCGGTTGCGCACCCGGTGCTCAGCACCGTCAACGCCACCAGCGCCACGCCCATGCCCCAACGCTTCAAGGAAGTACGCATCATTTGCCGCCTTTCTCAGGCGTTGGCTCTGCAGCTTTGTTGAACAAAAATTGGCTGATCAAGTTTTCCAACACCACCGCCGATTGGGTGGATTGAATGCGGTCACCGGCAGCCAAATTGTCAGCCTCTGAGCCAGCCTCGATGCCAATGTATTGCTCACCCAACAAGCCGCTGGTAAGAATTTTGAGCGAACTGTCTTTGGGAAATTGGTAACGGCTTTCGATGCTCATGGTCACTGTGGCTTGGAAAGTTTTGTCGTCAAACGTGACGGACTCAACACGCCCCACCACCACGCCAGCGCTTTTGACAGCCGCTTGTCGCTTCAAGCCACCGATGTTGTCAAAACGCCCCGTCACGGCATACGTGGACTGGAAATTCAAGGTCAACAAATTGGCTGATTTCAAAGCCAAAAACAAAACAGCAGCCGCGCCCAAGAGCACAAACAAACCGACCCACACATCATTTTTGGAGCGTTGCATAGCTTCCTCGATTCATCAAATACTGAACATCATGGCGGTGAGGATGAAGTCCAACCCCAACACCGCCAACGAAGCGACCACAACCGTCTTGGTCGTGGCTCGCGAAACACCTTCAGGCGTGGGCTGGGCTTCATAGCCTTGCAGCAGCGCCACAAATGTGACGGTGACACCGAACACCAAGCTCTTGACCACGCCGTTGCCCACGTCTTTCCACACATCAACGCCGCCTTGCATCTGGCTCCAGAACGAGCCGGCGTCCACGCCAATCATCAACACGCCCACCATCCAGCCGCCCAAGATCCCCACAGCGCTGAAAACCGCTGACAGCACGGGCAAGGCAATGATGCCGCCCCAAAATCGCGGACCCAAGATGCGGCGCACGGGGTCGACCGCCATCATGTCCATGGCGCTGAGTTGCTCGCCCGCTTTCATCAAACCAATTTCAGCAGTGAGCGAAGTACCGGCACGGCCAGCAAACAACAAAGCGCTGACGACGGGGCCGAGTTCGCGCACCAAACTCAAGGCGACCAACAAGCCCAATGCTTCGGATGAGCCATAGCGCTGCAAGGTGTAGTAGCCCTGCAAACTCAACACGAAACCCACGAACAAGCCAGACACCGCGATGATGGCCAGCGAGTAGTTACCCAAAAAGTGCACTTGGTCACGTACCAAGCTAAATCGGCGCATGCTGCTGCCAAACAACCCCACCAAACGGATGAACAAGCGTGCGCCCAAACCCAAATCAGCCAAGTAGCTGCGCACCGCAAAACCTAAGTTTTCAACCCACTTCATGCCTCGCCCTCCACACCAAAGTCTTGCGCCACTGAGGGGCCGGGGTAATGGAACTGCACAGGGCCTTCAGGCGCTGCCGTGACAAATTGTTTCACCAAGGGGTCGGTGCTGTGACGCACGTCATCGGGTGTGCCTTGCGCCGCGATCTTGCCGTTGGCCAACACTATCACTTGGTCAGCAATGTGGAAAGTCTCATCCAAATCGTGCGACACGATGATGCTGGTCAGCCCCAGCGTGTCGTTGAGTTGACGAATCAACCTTGCAGCGGTGCCCAAAGAAATCGGATCCAAGCCAGCGAATGGCTCGTCATACATGATGAGCTCTGGGTCAAGGGCCATGGCGCGCGCCAAAGCCACACGTCGGGCCATGCCGCCTGAGACCTCACTGGGCATCAAGTCGCGTGCGCCTCGCAAACCCACGGCTTCGAGCTTCATCAACACGATGTCGCGAATCATGGACTCGCTCAAGTCGGTGTGCTCACGCAGCGGGAAGGCCACGTTGTCAAACACGCTCAAGTCGGTGAACAAGGCCCCAAACTGGAACAGCATGCCCATGCGACGGCGTGCGGCGTACAGCTCGGTGGGATTGAGTGCGGCAACCTCTTGGCCATCAAAGGTCAAGCTGCCGGACTGGGCGGTGTACTGGCCACCGATCAAACGCATCACGGTGGTCTTGCCGCCACCCGAGGCGCCCATGAGCGCCGTGACTTTGCCACGCGGGATGGTGAGCGTGATGCCATCCAAGATGACGCGTTCGCCATAGCCAAAGCGAATGTCGCGCAACTCGACGAGCGAATCAGGGTTTGTATTGAGTGGGGAAGTGTTATTCATAGAAACAAAAACTGGCCTGTTGAAAACAAGCCAGCTTTTGCTATTTTAGAAGCAAGCCGAGAACGACTTGCAAAAATGACAAATCAACGAGGCAGATCGCTCGCACCCATCAAAAACTCATCCACCGAGCGAGCAGCCTGACGGCCTTCGCGGATGGCCCAGACGACCAAAGATTGACCGCGGCGGATGTCACCGGCAGCAAACACCTTGGGCACGTTGGTGGCGTAACCACCGATGAACTCTGTTGTGGCTTTGGCGTTACCGCGTGCGTCTTTCTCAACGCCGAAGCCTTCCAAAATAGTGGCGACGGGATTCACAAAGCCCATCGCCAACAACACGAGGTCAGCTTTGATGATTTCTTCTGTGCCAGCGACTTCCACCATCTTGCCGTCTTTCCATTCCACGCGAACTGTTTTGACGCCAGTGACTTTGCCGTTTTCGCCGACAAACTCTTTGGTGGAAATAGCGAATTCGCGCTTGAGCAAACCTTTTTCAGCACTCTCGTCATGGCTGGAGCTGGTGCGCAGCTTCAGCGGCCAGTACGGCCACACCAAGGGTTTGTTCTCGTGCTCGGGCGGCATGGGCATCACCTCGAACTGAACCACGCCCACAGCGCCGTGGCGTGTACTGGTGCCCACGCAATCAGAGCCGGTGTCGCCACCGCCGATGACCACCACATGCTTGCCGTCAGCGCGCAATTGGTCTTTGACCTTGTCGCCGCCATTGACCTTGTTTTGTTGTGGCAAAAACTCCATCGCGAAGTGAATGCCAGCCAAGTCGCGGCCAGGAGCGGGCAAGTCGCGTGACTGCTCGGAACCACCGGTCAACAACACAGCGTCAAAGTCTTTTTGTAGTTGCGCGGGGCTGATGGTTTCTTTGGCCCAGTTGGTGACCTTCGAGCCTTTGGGCAATTCACCCACCATCACGTTGGTGCGGATGGTCACGCCTTCAGCTTCAAGCTGCTTGGCGCGGCGGTCGATGTGCGACTTTTCCATCTTGAAGTCTGGAATACCGTAGCGCAGCAAACCACCGATGCGGTCGTTCTTTTCAAACAAGGTCACATCGTGACCCACGCGTGCCAACTGCTGCGCAGCAGCCATACCGGCAGGGCCTGAGCCCACCACCGCCACTTTTTTGCCAGTCTTGTGCTTGGCGGGCTTAGCCACCACCCAGCCTTCAGACCAAGCTTTGTCGATGATGGCGTGCTCGATGGACTTGATCCCCACCGCGTCACCATTGACGTTCACCACGCAAGCGGCTTCGCAAGGTGCGGGGCAGATGCGGCCAGTGAACTCGGGGAAGTTGTTGGTGCTGTGCAGCACTTCAATCGCGTTTTTCCAATCGCCTTGGTACACCAAGTCGTTGAAGTCCGGAATGATGTTGTTGACCGGGCAGCCGTTGTTACAAAACGGCGTGCCGCAATCCATGCAACGTGCGGCTTGCGCCTTGGCTTGTTTGTCGTCCAAGCCAATCACGAATTCGCCGTAGTTTTTCAAGCGCTCTTGGACGGGCTTGTAGCCCTCTTCGATGCGCTCAATTTCCATAAAGCCAGTGACTTTTCCCATGATTCAAATCCTTTTGCTGGTGCGTTGCATTATTTAGCGGCGACGGCTTTTTTGGCCGATGCAGCGGGAGCTTTGGCAGTCTTGGCTGCGTTCAACTCGCCCAATGCACGCTTGTATTCGTTGGGGAACACTTTGACAAACTTGGTGCGTGCAGTCGCCCAGTTGTCCAACAGGTCGCGGGCGCGCTTGGAGCCCGTCCAACGGTGGTGATCTTCGAGCAACTTCTTGAGTTGCACTTCATCAGTTTGGTCACGGTGCCAAATGGCGCGTGGCAACGATGCTTCTTGCTCAGCAGCCGTCAACACTTTTTCCATAGAGACCATGGCGGTGTTGCACTTCTTGTCGAACTGGCCGTCTTCGTCGTACACATACGCCACACCGCCGCTCATGCCTGCTGCAAAGTTGCGGCCGGTTTTACCCAACACCGCCACTGTGCCGCCTGTCATGTATTCGCAACCGTGGTCGCCTGTGCCTTCAACCACCGCGGTCGCACCCGACAAACGCACGGCGAAACGCTCGCCAGCCACGCCTGAGAAGAATGCTTCGCCGCGTGTCGCACCAATCATCACGGTGTTACCCACGATGATGTTGTTGACAGCTTCGCCACGGAAATCGATGCTGGGGCGCACCACCACGCGGCCGCCTGAGAGGCCTTTGCCGGTGTAGTCGTTGGCGTCACCAATGAGGTATAGCGTGATGCCGTTACACAAGAAGGCGCCGAACGATTGACCGCCTGTGCCCTCTAACTGGATGCGGATGCTGTCATCTGGCAAACCTTCGGGGTGTACTTTGGTGACCGCACCCGACAACATGGCACCGACGGAGCGGTTCACGTTGCGAGCGACTTCCATGAACTGCACCTTCTCGCCGCGCTCGATGGCGGGCTTAGATTTCTCGATGAGTTTTTGGTCCAGTGCTTTGTCCAATCCGTGGTCTTGATGTGACACATGGAACTTGGGCACATCGTGGGCCACTTGAGGCACAGCCAACAAACGACCGAAATCGAGGCCAGAAGCTTTCCAATGCTCGATGCCATGACGCATGTCGAGCAAGTCGGCACGGCCAATCATGTCGTCGAACTTGCGGATGCCCAACTGCGCCATGATTTGACGCACCTCTTCTGCGATGAAGAAGAAGTAGTTGACGACGTGCTCAGGCTTGCCTGTGAACTTCTTGCGCAACTCAGGGTCTTGGGTAGCGACGCCCACTGGGCAGGTGTTCAAGTGGCACTTGCGCATCATGATGCAGCCTTCCACCACCAGCGGTGCGGTGGCGAAGCCGAACTCGTCAGCCCCCAACAAGGCGCCCACCGCCACGTCGCGGCCGGTCTTCATTTGACCGTCGGCTTGCACGCGGATACGACCGCGCAAACCGTTCAGCACCAAAGTCTGTTGGGTTTCGGCCAAACCGATTTCCCAAGGTGAACCGCAATGCTTGATGGACGACCAAGGCGAGGCACCCGTACCACCGTCGTGACCGGCAATCACCACGTGGTCAGCCTTGCACTTGGCCACGCCGGCAGCAATCGTGCCCACGCCGATTTCGGCCACCAACTTCACGCTGATGTCAGCGTGAGGGGCGACGTTCTTCAAGTCGTGGATCAGCTGAGCCAAGTCTTCGATGGAATAAATATCGTGGTGTGGCGGAGGCGAAATCAAGCCCACGCCTGGCACGCTGTAACGTAGCTTGCCGATGTACTCAGACACTTTCGCACCTGGCAACTGGCCGCCTTCACCGGGCTTGGCGCCCTGAGCCATCTTGATCTGAATTTGGTCAGACGAAGACAGGTACTCAGCGGTCACACCGAAGCGACCCGAAGCCACTTGCTTGATGCGGGAACGCAGGCTGTCGCCAGCCTCCAAAGGCATGTCCACTTCGACCACATCGGCACCGATGATGGACTTCAGAGTGTCACCCTTCTTGATCGGAATGCCTTTGAGTTCGTTGCGGTAACGCGCTGGGTCTTCACCGCCCTCGCCCGTGTTGGACTTGCCGCCAATGCGGTTCATCGCCACGGCCAACGTGGCATGCGCTTCTGTACTGATCGAACCCAGCGACATCGCGCCTGTGGCGAAACGTTTGACGATCTCGCTGGCTGGCTCCACCTCGTCCACCGAGATGGCTTTGGCTGGGTCAATCTTGAACTCAAACAAGCCGCGCAAAGTCAGGTGACGCTTGTTTTGGTCGTTGACGATTTGTGCGTACTCTTTGTAAGTGTTGAAGTTGTTGGAGCGTGTGCTGTGTTGCAACTTGGCAATCGCATCAGGCGTCCACATGTGCTCTTCGCCACGGGCGCGCCAAGCGTACTCGCCGCCAGCGTCGAGCATGCTGGCGAGCACGGGGTCGGCGCCGAAAGCGGCTTTGTGCATGCGAATGGCTTCTTCCGCCATTTCGAAAATGCCGATGCCTTCCACGCGGCTGGGTGTGCCGGTGAAGTACTTGTTCACTGTCTCGGTGTTGATACCGATGGCTTCGAACAGCTGCGCACCGCAGTAAGACATGTAGGTGGACACGCCCATCTTGGACATGATCTTGGACAGGCCTTTGCCAATGGCTTTGACGTAGTTGTAAATCGCTTTTTCGGTTGACAAGTCGGCGGGCAAATCTTTGTGCATCGCAGCCAAGGTTTGCATGGCGAGGTAGGGATGCACAGCCTCAGCGCCGTAACCAGCCAACACCGCAAAATGATGCACCTCACGTGCGCTGCCCGTCTCCACCACCAAACCAGCGGTGGTGCGCAAACCTTCGCGCACCAAGTGTTGGTGAATGGCGGATAAAGCCAACGCAGCAGGGATGGCCACTTGGGTGGCGCTCACAGCGCGGTCGCTGATGATCAAGATGTTGTGACCGCCTTTGATGGCGTCCACCGCTTCGGCGCACAGCGAAGCCAACTTGGCTTCCACGCCGTCGTGGCCCCACACCAAGGGATAAGTCATGTCGAGCGTAGCGCTCTTGAACTTGCCGTGGGTGTGCTGCTCAATGTCACGCAACTTGGCCATGTCGGCAAAGTCCAGCACGGGCTGGCTGACTTCCAAACGCATGGGTGGGTTGACTTGGTTGATGTCAAGCAAATTGGGCTTAGGGCCCACGAACGACACCAACGACATGACGATGGCTTCACGGATGGGGTCGATCGGTGGGTTGGTCACCTGCGCGAACAACTGTTTGAAGTAGTTGTACAGCGGTTTGTTTTTGCTCGACAACACGGCCAAGGGGCTGTCGTTGCCCATGGAGCCAATGCCTTCTTCGCCGTTGATGGCCATCGGGGCCATCAAAAACTTGATGTCTTCTTGGCTGTAGCCAAACGCTTGCTGCAAATCCAACAACTGGGGGCTTGCGTCTTCCAAGCCGACACCGAGCGGCTCAGATGCGCCGATGGGCAACTCATTGGCGCTTTCGCCTGCCACAGGTTGATCCACGTCGTCCAAGCGGATGCGCACGTTTTCAATCCACTGCTTGTAGGGCTTGGTATTGGTCAGGCCAGCTTTGAGTTCTTCGTCGTCAATCATGCGGCCTTGTTCAAGGTCGATCAAGAACATCTTGCCTGGCTGAAGACGCCACTTACGAACGATCTTGCTTTCTGGCACGGGCAACACGCCCGATTCAGAGCCCATGATGACCATGTCGTCGTCGGTGATGCAATAACGTGAGGGGCGCAAGCCGTTGCGGTCCAGCGTGGCACCAATTTGGCGGCCGTCGGTGAACACGATAGAAGCTGGGCCATCCCATGGCTCCAACATCGCTGCGTGGTATTCGTAGAAAGCCCTGCGACGCTCGTCCATGGTGGTGTGCTGCTCCCATGGCTCAGGGATCATCATCATCACGGCTTGGCTGATGGGGTAGCCAGACATCGTCAACAGCTCAAGGCAGTTGTCAAAGGTGGCGGTATCCGATTGGTCGGCGAAGCTAATGGGATACAACTTTTGCAAGTCGTTGCCCAACACGGGGGAAGACATGACACCTTCGCGGGCCTTCATCCAGTTGTAGTTGCCCTTGACGGTGTTGATCTCACCGTTGTGCGCCACATAGCGGTAAGGGTGAGCCAGTGGCCACTCTGGGAAGGTGTTGGTTGAGAAACGTTGGTGCACCAAACCGAGGGCCGACACGCAACGCTCGTCAGACAAATCTTTGAAATACGTGCCCACTTGGTCGGCCAAGAGCAAACCTTTGTAGATGACCGTGCGGCTCGACATGCTGGGCACGTAATATTCTTTGCTGTGCTTCAAGTTCAAGTTTTGAATCGCGGCGCTGGCGGTTTTGCGGATCACGTACAGCTTGCGCTCCAACGCGTCTTGCACGATCACGTCATTGCCGCGACCGATGAAGATTTGGCGCATGACGGGCTCTTTGGCGCGCACCGTGGGCGACATGGGCATATCGAGGTTGACCGGCACATCGCGCCAGCCCAACAACACTTGGCCTTCGGCTTTGACCGCACGGTCCAGCTCTTGCTCACAAGCCAAACGTGAAGCCTGCTCCTTTGGCAAGAACACCATGCCCACACCGTACTCGCCCATGGGCGGCAAGGTCACGCCTTGTTTGGCCATTTCTTCGCGGTACAACGCATCGGGCAATTGAATCAAGATACCTGCGCCGTCGCCCATGAGCGCATCTGCGCCCACAGCACCACGGTGGTCGAGGTTTTCCAAAATCTTGAGCGCTTGACCCACGATGGCGTGGCTCTTTTGACCCTTGATGTGAGCCACAAAGCCCACGCCACAGGCGTCGTGTTCATGTGATGGGTCGTACAAACCTTGGGTTTGCAGTTGTGCTTTTTGGGCAGCCGTGGTCATGGCGCGTTCCTCTAAAAATCAGCGGGACTAGGAGGATACTGCACTGCAGCATCCATGCCAAGAAAATTAATTGGGGTCAGATCCCAATTAAATGAGAATGAAATTCTTGATGAATTTAATTGGGGACAGGTTTTGAGGCTTGGCGCGATGGTCGCCCTGCTTTGGTTTTGACCAAACGCCGCTCAGTTTGCGTCTGCAAATCGGCCACAAAAGTCTCGTCACCCAATGCCCAACCACTGAGCGTGGCGTCGGTCAATGCACCCTGCTGGTCCGCGCTGATGCCTGCATGCACCAATTCGGCGTATGCCGCCTCACGCGCGAAGGGCGTGTTACCCAAGGTCCAATACAGCGCATGCGGGGTCATGAGCCTGTCGGTACGCCGCCCTGCGTAATGCCCGTAACTGGACCATTCGTAATCCTCTGGCTGCGCCACCATCTGGGCACGCACGGGATTGAGGTCGATGTAGGCCATGCACGCCAGCAAATAGCGGTCGGTTTGTATGAGCGTGGAGCGATAACGCCCCTCCCACAACGTGCCCGTTCGCGCATGCACTTTATTGAACACTTGCACATAACTGCGACCCACGGCCTGCATCATTTTGGGTAAAGCTTGGTCTTCTTGCGGCGTGAGCAACAAATGCAGGTGGTTGCTCATCAACACATAGGCATGCACATCCACCTTGTGCACACGGCTTTGCTCGAACAGCAAATCAAGCATGCGCTGGTAATCCGCAGCGGTACGGAAAATGTCTTGCCGGTTATTGCCCCGCAAAATGACGTGGTGCGGGTAGCCGGTGACGGTGAGACGAGGAAGGCGGGCCATCAACTGATGGTAATTCGAACCTGACCCCGAATCATTAAATGCCGACTTTGAATCGCGTGTCGGCTAACTCTTGCAAGCCAAATTCTTCCAACAAGGCAGTCAAGCGCTCAGCCGAGCCGCGCTTTTTCTGGCCCGTGTACTTGGCCAAGATGAGTTCGTTTTTCATGCTGTGTTCCCAGCCCACCAGCTCTGTCACCGTCACTTGGTAGCCCATCGCCTCTAGGTACAAACAGCGCAGCACATTGGTGATTTGGCTTCCCATCTCACGCGTGTGCAGCGGGTGACGCCACAGCTCAGCCAGCGGCGTGCGCTGCAAATTCAGCGCTTTGTTTTTGTTCAGCGAACGTGCCAACTCGGCTTGGCAGCACGGCACCAGCACCATGTATTTGGCTTTCTTTTGCAGGCCAAACGCAATCGCGTCGTCCGTGGCGGTGTCGCACGCGTGCAGCGCGGTGACCACATCAATCTGGTCGGGTAGTGCCTCGCTGTGTGCCGACTCGGCCACGCTGAGGTTGAGAAACTGCATGCGCTCGAAGCCCAAGCGCTGCGCCAGTGCTTTGGACGACTCGACCAATTCGCTGCGCGTCTCGATGCCGTAAATACTGCCGTTACCCAAGCTCTTGAAAAACAAGTCGTAAATGATGAAACCCAAATACGACTTGCCAGCGCCATGATCGGCCAAAGTGGGGCCTTGCTCGCTGACAGGCAGTTCTTGCAGCAACTTCTCGATGAATTGGTACAGGTGATACACCTGCTTGAGCTTGCGGCGCGAATCTTGGTTGAGCTTACCGTCGCGGGTGAGGATGTGCAGCGCTTTGAGCAACTCGATGGACTGGCCGGAGCGCAGGTCGAGGTCTAAGCCTTGTTCTTTGGGCTTGGAACCGGCGGGTTGTTTGGGTTTGGACATGGGCTAATTGTGCAGGCGAGCAGTGATACCCAACTGGGTCCACCCCGCATGCCCCAACTTATTCAACACTTCAATGTTGCGTTCAAAGATGAGCGACGCATCGGGATAGGCCTCCACTGCTTTGTCAATGCTGGCTTCGCGCAGCAAGTGCAGCGTGGGGTATGGCGTGCGGTTGGTGAAGTTCTCGACATCGTTTTCTTCCGTGCCACCGAATTGGTAGCGCGGGTGAAAGTCAGCCACTTGCAAAACGCCTTCTAGCGCTAGGTCCACCAGCACCTCGTCGCAGTCGGCCAAGAAATCGTTGAAGTCTAAAAAGTCGGGCAAGGCGTTGGGCGCGATCAGCAGCGTGGTGTCTAGCTTGTCTGGGTCGGCCTCGGCCAAGTATTGCAATTCTTCGCGCAGCATGGCCAGAACGTCGGCGGGCTCTGCGGATGCGCACACGCGGTAGCGCACCATGTCTTTGACGACCACCGCTTTGGCGAAGGGGCACAGGTTGAGTCCCACCACGGCTTCTAACAGCCACTTTTGGGTGTCTTCGATGGCGATACGTTCTTGGTCTGGGGAAAGTGCGTTAGTCATGTGAGTTTTCTTTTTTGTGCAGCGCTCGGCCGATGAAGTGCGCCAACACCGCGCCAGCCAAACTGAGTGTGGCGGTGACGGTCCACGTCCATTGCCAGCCGCCCGCGCTGGCTGCCACCCACGCCACCAAAGGCGGGCCTGCAAACTGGCCCAAGGCCGAGAGCTGCTGCATATAGCCCACGGTGGTAGACACCGTGCCTTCGCTGGGAGCCAAACGCAAGGCGCACGAAAACAAAGTGCCGGGAATTAAACCGCCTACGGCTGAGAACATCACCACACACGCAAAACGCAGCGCCGTGGGCAAGCCTTCGCCCTGCCACACCGCATAAGCCCCCACCGCGCCCAAAGCCATGCATGCAAAACCGATGGACAACAAACGCTGCGCATGCCAACCGCGTTGCAGCAAGCGGCCCGATAGGATGTTGCCGCTGACATTGGCCAGCGCCACGCAGGCCGACAACACACCGGCTACGCCCGCTGTTAAACCCAGCTCGGCATAGACCGTGGGCAAAAAGCCCACCACCGCCAACCACTGCGATGAATACACCGCAAACGTGAGTGCCACGAGCCAAGGGCCGGGGCTTTTGAGAGTGAGGGTCAAACGCTGCGGCCACGTTTGGCCAGCACCGCCTAGCTCGGGTGAGGATGTGGATGCTGGCGTGTGCACCGCTGTCGCAGACGCATGCACCTCATTCACACACAGCCACACGGCGACAAATGCCAAGGCCGCCACCGCACCCAACAGCCACCACCAAGCCGGCCAGCTCAGACCCGCAATGACCCAAGGCCCCAGTAGCAACGCCAGCGCACTGCCCGTGGGCATGTAGGTCCCCCACCAACCCATGCGACCGCTCAGCTGAGAGGCATTCACCGTGCGTCGAATGAGCGCGGGCGCGGGCATGACGACCAGCAAAAAGCCCAAGCCTTCGAGCGCGCGCAAAAACAACAAGCTTTGCGCGTCGCCCACAAAACCACCTCTGATGCTGGCAAAAGACAGCAGCCCCAAGCCCACCAACATGCTGCGACGCAGGCCCAAACTATCGACGCTCAGCCCCACTGCAAGGCCCAGCGTCATGCTGGCAATTTGTACGGCTGACAACAAAAAACCCGCTTGCACCAAGGTGATGCCCAGCGCGTCTTGCAGCACGGGCAAGGCGGGCGGCAACTTGCCCACATGCAGCGCGGCGCAGACGCCCGCAAACACGATGACCCACGAGGGGTGAATGCCGAAGCGGTGCTGAGCCATGCTGGGTTTAAGCAGTCAGACGTGCGTGTTCACGCGTCGCGAAGCGGTCGGTCATGCCCGACAAGTAGTCGGCAACAGCACGCGGCACATCGCTGCGCTGGGCGTAGGCAGCGGGCATTTCTTGGGGTTTGGCCAAATAAATGGCGAACAACGCTTGCACCATAGCGCGGGCACCGTCGGTGGTTTGCATGACCTGCGGGTGGCGATACAAATTGCGAAACAAGAACGACTTGAGCGCTTTGGATTCTTCATACATCGCGGCACTGAACTGCACGATAGCTGGGCATTGGCGCGCTTCGTCGGCGCTGGCAGGGGCGTGCGTGTCGAGCGCCGCGCGTGTGGCGTTGATCACGTCGTAGACCTGGTCGCTCAACATGCGGCGAATGGTTTCGTACAACACGCGACGGCCTTGCAGCTGTGGGTATTCGGCCAAGGTTTGCGCGTGGTAGCGGGCAAACAGCGACACGTCTTGCAGCTGTTCTAACGTGAGCAAGCCGGAGCGCACGCCGTCGTCAATGTCGTGCGCGTTGTAGGCAATGGCATCGGCCAAGTTGCACAACTGCGCTTCGACGCTGGGCTGCGTGCCGTTCAAAAAGCGAGCGGCAATGCCGTTGGGCTCTTGCGCGTTGATGAGCTCAGCGTTGCGACGGGCGCAATGCTTCAAGATGCCTTCGCGGGTTTCGAAACTCAAGTTCAAGCCGTTGAACGCGGGGTAGCGCTCTTCCAACTCATCCACCACGCGCAGACTTTGCAGGTTGTGTTCGAAGCCGCCATACGCTGCCATGCATTCATTGAGCGCGTCTTGACCGGCGTGGCCGAATGGGGTGTGGCCGAGATCGTGGGCCAAAGCCACGGCTTCCACCAAGTCTTCATTCAGGTTCAACGCGCGGGCGATGGAGCGGCCCAGTTGCGCCACCTCCAACGAATGCGTCATGCGCGTGCGAAACAAATCGCCTTCATGATTTAAGAAAACTTGGGTTTTGTAGACCAAGCGCCTGAAGGCCGTGGCGTGAACGATGCGGTCGCGGTCACGCTGGTGCGGATTGCGAAAGCTGGGTGCGTGCGCGGGGGCTTCGGGCTCTTTGTAGCGGCGACCCCGAGATTGTTCGGGGAGGCAGGCGTAGGGGGCTAGATGGGTCATTGCTGATGCGCTTTTATTGGCTGTACTCGCTGTCGGCATGGGGTATGTGCCGCTTCTTCATGCTGTGCCAGAAATCATCAGCAGCACATACCCCATACCGCCAGGCTGCGAACGTCGGTGTTTCACACGCCTTGCTGCGCCACCCTTACTTTTCACAACAGTCGTCAATGACTTGGGCGACCAAGGCATCGGGGGCACCGCGAACGATGGCGTTGCCGGGTTTGTCAATCAGCACAAATTTGATTTCGCCGGCTTCGGCTTTTTTGTCCACGCGCATGTGGTGCAGGTAAACGTCCGCACCGAGTTTGGGGCCGACGATGGGTAGGCCTGCGCGCGCCACGAGTGCGGTGAAGCGGGAGACAAACGCTTCGTCCACCAAGCCCAAACGTTGCGAGAGGTGCGAGGCCATGACCATGCCACATCCCACAGCTTCGCCGTGCAGCCACTCGCCAAAGCCCAAGCCCGCCTCGATGGCGTGGCCGAAGGTGTGACCAAAATTCAAAATGGCTCGGATGCCGCCTTCACGCTCGTCTTGGCTCACCACCCAAGCTTTGATTTCGCAGCTGCGCTTGACGGCGTGTGCCAAGGCTTTGGGGTCACGCGCCAAGAGCGCGTCGAGGTTGGTGTCGATCCAATCTAAAAACTGCATGTCGGCGATGGGGCCATATTTGATGACTTCGGCCAAGCCTGCGCTCATTTCGCGCTGGGGCAAAGTTTGCAAGGTGTCGAGGTCGCACACCACGCGTTGCGGTTGGTAGAACGCACCAATCATGTTTTTGCCGATGGGGTGGTTGATGGCGGTTTTACCGCCCACCGACGAATCCACCTGAGCCAACAAGGTGGTGGGCACTTGCACAAAGGGCACACCGCGCATGTAGCAAGCAGCGGCAAAGCCGGTCATGTCGCCCACCACGCCGCCGCCCAAAGCGAAGAGCACAGTTTTGCGATCAGCGCCTTTGCCCAGCAGCTCGTCAAAAATCAGGTTGAGCGTCTGCCAGTCTTTGTGACTTTCGCCATCGGGCAAGGCCACCGTGTGGATGTGCTTGTAAAGCGGCGCGAGGGCGGCTTGCAAACGTGCGGCGTAAATCGGGCCGACGGTGTCGTTGGTGACGATCAAGGCCGACGAAGCGTTGGGCAGGTTGGCCCAAGTGCTGGGGGCATCAAGCAGCTGAGCGCCAATCAAGATGTTGTAACTGCGGTCTCCCAAATCAATGGCGACGCGTTCGAGGTGTGGAGGGTGCGGCATGAATCAGACTCTGTGTGGGGGCGAGACGCGGGGGCGATCCGTTGGCATTGGGGGCGACGTGGGCGTGATGTGCCCCGCCAGCTCCAGCTGCGACACGATCATGTTGACCAAGCTCGCCACGTTGGGTCGGCCTGTTTCGATGACGTAATGGGCCGTCTCGCGGTACAGCGGATCGCGTTTTTCAAACAGATCGCGCAAGCGCGCTTGTGGGTCAGCCACTTGCAACAAGGGACGGTTTTGGTCGTGACGCAAACGGCGAAACACCTCTTCAGGACTGGAGCGCAGGTAGAACACATGCCCCCGTTCACGCAGGCGTTCCCGGTTGATGGGACGCAGCACCGAGCCGCCGCCGCTGGAGAGCACGCCTTGGTGGTTCAGGCTTAAATCGTCCAGCACTTCAGATTCAAGATCGCGAAAGCGATCTTCCCCTTCGCGTTCGAAATACTCGCGGATGGAGCAACCCAAGCGGTGCTCAATCGCGTGATCCGAATCAACAAAGGGGAGGTGAAGACGTCGGGCGAGTTGACGCCCGACGGTTGTTTTGCCGGAACCCGGCAGACCCACCAAAACCAACAACATATGCTTTCTTAACGTGCAACGGCACTGTGATCGAGCATTTTAGGGGTTATGAACACCAGCAACTCCTGCTTGGCTTGGGCGGTGCGGCGGTTTTTGAACAAATAACCCAATACAGGGAGGTCGCCCAAGATCGGGACTTTGTATTCGTCCTCTTGCGCGCTGGTCTCGTAAATGCCGCCAATCATGACCGTGCCACCGTTTTCCACCAGGACTTGCGTCTTGACGTGTTTGGTGTCGATGGCAAAACCAGCGGGGGTAATTTGGCCGACGTTGTCCTTGGAAATATCAAGGTCAAGAACGATGCCGCCCTCAGGTGTGATTTGCGGCGTGACCTCTAGCTTGAGGTTGGCTTTGCGAAAGGCCAAGGTGGTCGCCCCGCTGGCTGCTGCCACTTGGTAAGGCAGCTCAGTGCCCTGCTCAATCACGGCTTTGGCTTGATCGGCCGTCACCACGCGCGGGCTAGACACCACCTTGCCTTTGCCATCGGCCTCTAAGGCTGACAGCTCAAGATTCAGAAAACGGTTCTTGGCCGAGTTGAAGATGGCTACTGCAAAACTGGCCGAGGCAAAGCCGTTAAGGCTGGCGGCTGGCAAGTTGACGAAGTTGCCCGTGGTGTCTAGCGCTTTGTCGGCGATGTTGAAGCTGGTGGCTTGTTGCGCCGTCGGGTTGGCATTGGCCATGACATTGGTATTGGTCGTGCCCCACACGGTTTGCGCCCCGCCCTGCCCCATGCCGCCCAAACGCACGCCCAGCGTTTGGCCAAAGGTGTCGCTGGCTTGCACGATGCGCGCCTCAATCATCACTTGGCGCAGAGGGATGTCGATTTTGGCAACCATCTGCGCCACTTGGTCGATGCGCTCTGCGATGTCGGTGACGAAAAGCTGGTTGGTGCGCGGTTCGGCCATGGCGCTGCCGCGTGTACTGAGGATGCGCGAACCGCCACCCACGGCCGACAAGCTGAACGGCGCGCTATTGGCTGGCGATGCGAAGCCTCCCAACCCTGCATTGCCTAGACCGCCACCATAGCCGCCCCATGGCGCAGACGATGCAGGCAACACCGTGCCGCCTTGAATTTGCGTCAGCACATCCACCGCCTTGGCATAGTTGAGAGTGAAGCCACGGGTTTGCATCGGCTCTACGTTTTGTGCGGCCAAACGCGTTTCATATTCCAGCTTTTCGCGTGCCGCCACCTCGACGCGTGGCGCGACCCAGATGACGTTGCCTTGCCGCCGCAGGCTCAAACCTTTGGCCTGCGCCATGATGTCCAACACCTGGTCACATGGCACCTTGTGGAGTTTGAGCGTGAGCGAGCCCGTGACGCTGTCGGTGGTGATGATGTTGAGCCCCGTGAAATCGGCCACGAGTTGAAAGGCCGTACGCACCTCGATGTTTTGAAAATTCATAGACATGGGCGCACCGGTGTACACCGGCATTGTTTCTTGAGCGTGAAGTGGCAAAGCGCATGCGCTACACCACGCCATCAAGCAGCGCAAGGCTTCGCGGCGCGTTGAACTCCCCCAACACGTCATAACGAGGCCTCGTGTAATGGCAAACGCACGTCACGGGTGCGCCACTCGCCCGTGGGTTCAAGTGCTAACTCCTGCACCATCAAATGGTCAGGGGCTATGGCCAGCACACGCCCAAAGTCATGCCCCAAATGGCCTCCCACGCGCACGCGATACACGGCCATCATGGGCAGCTCTTTTTTCGCGCCAGCCGCTGGCAACACTTTGATCAATGCTTGCACGTCCGAACCCGAAGCAATCTGTCCCACGTATTGCAAACGCTCGTGCGGGAATGACTCCAAGGGCTCGCGGGCGCGCATCAACTCTGGCACAACCAAAGCTGCATAACTGGAATGTTGTTGGGCATGGCTGCGCTGGGTTTGCGTCCATGTCTGTGCGTTGAAAGGGTCTGAGGATGTTGCGCCGTCCAAGTCAACACGGGCCAAATCAAACAAGGGCTCGTGCACGGATGACTGAGGTGCCAGTGCTACCAGCTGTGCAGAAATACCGCCGCGCGGATCCGCCTTGAGCTCTAACGACGACAAAGTCACACCTGGCGCAGAAGTGGGCCACTGCTCAAGCCAAGCGAGCCACGCCGACCATGAGCCTTGCACCTGCAAACGCACAGGTACTTGCTGAAGCTGCATGGCATGCAACGCGGGAGTTTGCACGGGCTTGTCCAAACCCAGTTGTGAAAACTGCAAACCGTGTTGCCGCGCCAGCGAGGTGAGCATCGCCGCATCCACATAGGCGGTGCTGGGTTGATCCTGCGTTTGCAGCAGTTGCGCCACTTGCTCGCGGAGCACTTGCGTGGCTTGCTGTTGAGCCGCCAGCTTTATTTGAGCCTCCGTTGCGTTGATCCAATCTTGCCCACTGCTGAGCCACCAAGGGCACACGGACAACACACCCAGGACAGCTGCGCCACCAGACAAGACGCGTTGCAAGTGAACCGGCCAAGCCCACGGTTGACGCCAATCAAGGTCGGGCATAGAGAGGTTCTGCCACTTCATCACACGCCCACCTTCAAATCGGCCTCGATGCGGAACTGCCACACAGGCAAGCCCGTCTCAGATGCAGCGGGCATCACCTGCAATTCCGGCAATTCTGGCAACTGCGTCCAAATATCAAGGGCTTTGAGCTGTTGCGCCAATTGCTGCGCGTGTCTTGCCGACAGCGCTTCACCATGTACGGTCCAGCGCGTGCCTTGCTGCTTCACGCTGGCCACCCAAACACCCTGCGCAGCTTGGCTGAGCACACGACTCCATTGCAAGCTTTGCGCCTGCAAGTCTTTGCGGGCATGGAGCCAACGCGCTTGTTCTTCACTGCGTTGTTGTTTGGCTTTGGCCTGCGCGAGGTTTTTTTGTGCGTCGTCGTACGCACGGGCCGAGGCCGCCAAATCGTCCATAGGCGGGTATGTGGTTTCTGCAGTCAAAGAAATCACCACCGCAAAACCTGCGCCCAAAATTGCACCGCCTGCGGCACACACCACCACCCGCATCCACCAAGCTCGGCGCAACAGATGCTGTTTTCTTTGGCGGTGCGGCAAAAAATTGATGCGCCCCGCACGCCATGCACGTAGCGCCAAGCCAAAAGCCTCAGCACATTGCAAGGCCACGGCGGCACTGGCAGTGGGCAAGGCACCCAAGGTGTCAAATCTTTCTGAACGACACGCTGCATCGCTGCGAGGCTCCACTACGAGCGCATCGAGTCCAGCAGCCACCGCCACACCTTGCAACGTCTCAACCAAACCACGGGGTACAGCCTGCACGAGGTAACGTAGCTCACCGGCTTGCGCTTGCTCGGTATCAAGAAGGTAGTCAATACAAACATCAGCTGAATTGACGGGCAATACCGATTGGATCTCGGCCTGCAGCTGAAACGCCACGTCATCCTCAGACAAGCCAGCCGCCAAGGGCACGATGTGGTGAGAGACAAAAGCCTCATCCAAGCCAATATAGATGGCCTCTGGCTGGTAGTCCCCCGCCTCCAAATATTTGCGCAACCATTGACCCAACGCGAACGGCTGCAACACCTCGCCATGCGCCACCCAACCCTCTGGCAAGCTCAGACGCTCTGCGCAGCAGACGCTGTCGGGTCGGGATTGCGAGCCTGTCAGAACGACCAAGCTGCAAACATCAGAGCCGACATCTAGGCCAACCACGCTGATACGGTGCTGGCGTGAGCGAGGCAACCATGAGGTCCAACGCATAAGAAGCATCCTTTTGTAAAGATAGGGATGCTTTGTATTTCAACGCGTTGACAAACCGCTGCGGCGGTGTTTGACTCGGGACTTTTGTGATGAATGCACGGTTTTTATAATACGCACCACTTATGGCGACAAACCACACCCCCGAAGGTTCGAAAGAACACGCAGCTGCCTCGGCAGCCCCCCGCTCCATGGCGCGCCAGCTTGTGCTGTGGGCACTCGGCATTGCGACGGCGGGCATGCTCATCGTGGGCCTCTTGGTCGCGGTCGCATTGGCCATGGCCTACCCACAGCTGCCAGATATTTCCGATTTGGCTGACTACCGCCCCAAGCTCTCCATGCGGGTGTATTCGGTGGAAGGCACGCAGATTGGCGAGTTCGGTGAAGAGCGTCGCAACCTCACCCCCTTCAAAGAAATCCCCAAGGTGATGAAAGATGCGGTGCTCGCCATTGAAGACGCGCGCTTTTACCAACACGGCGGCGTGGACTACATCGGTTTGCTGCGCGCCAGCTTGGCCAACTTAGGTCGCGCCAAGAGCCAAGGTGCCTCAACCATCACCATGCAAGTGGCACGTAATGTGTACTTGTCGTCAGAAAAAACTTTCACGCGCAAGATTTATGAAATCTTGCTGACTAGCAAACTGGAGCACATGCTCAGCAAAGACCAGATTTTTGAAATCTATCTGAACCAAATTTATTTGGGCAACCGCGCTTACGGCTTTGCCGCCGCGTCTGAGGCCTACTTTGGCAAGCCGCTGAAAAACATCAGTATTGCCGAAGCGGCCATGTTGGCGGGCTTGCCCAAAGCGCCTTCCGCCTACAACCCGATTGCCAATCCCAAGCGTGCACGCGCACGTCAGCTCTACATCATTGAGCGCATGGAGGAGAACGGTTTCATCACCAAGGCCGAAGCCGCAGAAGCCAAGCAAGAAGAGTTGCACATTCGCACGGCCATGAGCAACCTCAACACGCATGCCGACTATGTGGCCGAAATGGCCCGTCAGCTGATGTTTGCGCAATACGGGCAAGACATCTACACACGCGGCTTGAACGTGTACACCACCATCCGCGCCAGCGACCAACAAGCGGCTTACTTTGCGTTGCGTCGCGGCATCATGGACTACGAGCGTCGCCAACACTACCGCGGCCCAGAGCGTTTTATCAATCTGCCCGCCAAACCGTCTGAGCTGGAAGACGCAATTGACGACGCCCTGATCGAGCAAGGCGACAAGGGCGACTTGCTCGCCGCCGTGGTTTTGGAAGCCACCCCGAAAAAAGTGCGCGCCATGCGCCAAAACAGCGAAGTGCTAGAAATCACAGGCGAAGGCCTGCAGCCCGTGCAGTCGGGCTTGTCTGACAAGGCTGCGCCCAACATCAAGCTGCGCCCAGGCGCGTTGATCCGCGTCACCAAGACCGCCAAAGGCGCTTGGGAAATTACCCAACTGCCCGAGGTGGAAGGCGCGTTCGTCTCCATCGACCCACGCGATGGTGCGATTCATGCGCTGGTGGGTGGCTTTGACTTCAACAAAAACAAGTTCAACCACGTGACCCAAGCTTGGCGCCAACCAGGATCGAGCTTCAAGCCGTTCATCTATTCGGCAGCGCTGGAAAAAGGCTTCACACCCATGACCGTGGTGAACGACGCACCTTTGTTCTTTGACGCCAGCGTGACCGGTGGCCAACCGTGGGAACCTAAAAACTACGACGGCACATTTGAAGGCCCGATGACGTTGCGCAAAGCTTTGGCCAAGTCGAAAAACATGATTTCGATTCGCTTGCTGCAAGCCGTGGGCGCCCAACACGCGCAAGACTGGATTGCCCAGTTCGGCTTCGATGCCGAGAAGCATCCGCCCTACTTGACCATGGCGCTAGGCGCTGGCTCGGTCACGCCCATGCAAATGGCGGCTGGCTACTCGGTGTTCGCCAATGGTGGCTACCGTGTGAACCCATTCCTCATCACCAAGGTGACGGACCAAATGGGCAAGACCTTGTCTGAATTCACCCCCCCCGAACTCGACGAGTCGGCCCGCGCCATTGACGCACGCAACGCGTTTGTGATGGACAGCCTGCTGCAAGAGGTCACCCGCTCAGGCACGGCCGCGCGCGCGCAAGCCACTTTGAAGCGACCAGACATCTACGGAAAAACGGGTACGACCAACGACTCCATGGACGCTTGGTTTGCAGGCTTCCAGCCCACCCTCGCGGCGGTGACTTGGATTGGCTACGACACGCCGCGCAAACTGGGCGACCGTGAAACCGGTGGCGGGTTGAGCTTGCCCGTGTGGATCAGCTACATGCAACACGCTTTGCAAAACGTGCCAATTACCGAACCCACGCCCCCCGCAGGCCTGACCCATGAGAACGGCGATTGGGCTTACACCGAGTTCAGCAAAGGCGGCGGCGTGAGCAGTCTAGGCATGGAAAGCAAGCCAAGTAGCGGCGGCAGCAACGAACAACTGCCGGTCAACGACGAGAAGAAAAAGATTCTCGATCTGTTCAAGAACTAAAAATAAGGGCGCTCAAAGCGCCCTTATTCCCTCATCAAACATCAAAATTAAGCTGTGAATGTCAACGCCAGCCCCGTTTGGGCGCTGGCGTCTTTGCTGAGGCGTTCAAAAAATTCGCCTTGTCCTTTGGTGTCGGCCCATTGATGACCATCGAATTTGAAGTGATAACCACCTGAGCGTGCCGCCAACCACACCTCATGCAGCGGCTTTTGCAGGTTGATGATGATCTGGCTGCGGTTCTCAAACGTGAGGGTGATCATGCCGCCCACGCGCTGGTTGTCGATGTCGGCCTCACCGGCGTCGTTGATGCGGTCACAGGCCAGTTCAACAGCTTTGAGCAGAAGTTCTGCGCGGTCTAAGAATTCGAGATCGGTCATTACAATTTGCGCCATGGGTATTGAACAAAAGATTCTAGTCAGAGCCAGAGGCCTGCGCCTGGGTGTGGCCTCTGTGTTGTGTGCAGTCGCCACATTGACGGCCTGCGGCCAAAAAGGCAATTTGTATATGCCCACTGATCCTGAGTTCAAGCAACGTGCGACCTTGCCTGACATTGTCCGCCGTCAATTACCCGGTAATACCGCAGCGCCCGCGTCGAGCACCGCCTCTGGCGCATCACCAACCACGACCCAAACAGCACCCGCTGCCCCATCTCCTGCCACCGCTGCCTCTGCTGCGACTGGCCGCTAATTTTTTAAGAGCCGTCTGATGACACACACCCTGCTTGCCGGTGCGCCTTTCGTGGCCACAAAGACCAACGATTTGTATTTAGAGGGCGTCAAGCTGGCCGACCTCGCGCACGCGCATGGCACGCCCTTGTTTGTGTATTCCAAGGCCGCCATGCTCAGTGCCCTTGCCGCCTACCAACGTGGCTTTGAAGGCCGAAACGCCCGCATTTGCTACGCCATGAAAGCCAACTCATCCTTGGCGGTGTTGCAAGTCTTTGCACAAGCGGGCTGCGGCTTTGACATCGTGTCGGGTGGCGAACTTGACCGCGTCATCGCGGCTGGTGGCGACGCCTCGAAAGTCATCTTCTCAGGCGTGGGCAAAACACGCGCTGAAATGCGCAAAGCTTTGGATGCGGGCATTGCTTGCTTCAACGTTGAGAGCGAAGCCGAGCTTGACGTGTTGAGCGAAGTCGCCGAAAGCATGGGTAAACGTGCGCCCATCAGCATTCGCGTCAACCCCAACGTGGACGCCAAAACACACCCCTATATTTCCACCGGTCTCAAAGGCAACAAATTTGGCGTGGCCCACGAACGTGCGCTAGCCACATACCAACGCGCCGCCGGCCTGCCCGGCTTGCAAGTGACGGGCATCGACTGCCACATTGGCTCACAAATCACAGAATCCACGCCCTACCTCGACGCGATGGACCGCGTGCTGGACCTCGTGCAAGCCATCGAAGCCGCAGGCATCGCAATTCACCACATCGACTTTGGGGGTGGCTTAGGCATCAACTACAACGGCGATACACCCCCCGCAGCGGATGCGCTGTGGGCGCAGCTGTTGGCCAAGTTGGATGCACGCGGCTACGGCCAGCGCCAGCTGATGATTGAGCCTGGCCGCTCACTCGTCGGTAACGCGGGCGTGTGCTTGACCGAGGTGCTGTACCTGAAGCCAGGCGAACAAAAGAACTTTTGCATCGTCGATGCGGCGATGAACGATTTGCCCCGCCCTGCGATGTACGAAGCCTTCCACCAAATCGTGTCCGTCGCGGCGCGAAGTGGTGACGTCGTGACGTATGACGTGGTGGGCCCCGTGTGCGAGAGCGGCGACTGGCTGGGCCGTGACCGTCAGTTGACGGTGCAGTCGGGTGATTTGTTGGCGGTGTTGTCGACCGGCGCCTATTGCATGGCGATGTCTAGCAACTACAACACGCGTGGACGCCCGGCTGAGATTTTGGTGGACGGCGACAAAGCACATGTGATTCGTCGTCGTGAAACTGTGGCCGATCAGATGGCTTGCGAGTCTTTGGTTCGTTGAACCTCACCGCAAAAAAGAATCCAATGTGGCGACGGGTGTGCGGCTCCTGACGATTTCTGGTACATCAGCGCGTGAAATCAGACAGACGAACGAACGAAACGCAACCAAAAAGAAGAGCGAAAAAATCGCCAAGCCAGCAAAACAAACAAGACCAAGCCGTAAACAAAAACCTCGGCAAAGTTGTTCTTTCCTGCCCGCATCCAAAAGAAGTGCAACACCGCCAACACGGCGATGGCGTAAACAGACCGGTGCAAGCGCTGCCAACGCTTGGCACCTAACCATCGAATCGCTCGGTTAAACGACGTTGCCGCCAACGGCGTGAGCAACACAAACGCACTGAAGCCCACCAAGATAAACGGCCGTTTGGCAATGTCATGCGCGATGTCTGCCCAGTCAAACTCCATATCCAGCCAGCTGTAGCAAAGCAGATGCAGCACCACATAAAAGTAAGTGAAGCGGCCAAACATACGCCGCAGCTTCAGCAACTCGGGCAAACCCAAAGTTACACGCAAGGGTGTCACAGCCAAGGTGATGCACAAAAAACGCAGCGTCCAATCACCCGTTGAACGAATCAAATGCTCTGCGGGGTTGGGGCCCAGAGCATCATTGGCAGCACCCCAAAACAACCACGCAAAGGGCAGCAGTCCAAGCAAACACAAGGCAGGCTTGGTCCAACGGTGGCTCAATGCCGAGCGTAAGTGGGAAGACGCATCCAACACGATCAATACAACTTCTTCAAGTCCATGCCTGCGTAGAGTTGCCCCACTTGCGCCTCGTAGCCGTTGAACATCAAGGTCTTGCGCTTCTTGGCAAACAAGCCGTCTTCACCAATGCGGCGCTCGCTGGCTTGGCTCCAACGGGGATGGTCCACATTCGGGTTCACGTTCGAATAAAAACCGTACTCTTGCGGCGCAGAGCGGCCCCACGAGTTGACGGGCTGTTTCTCTACAAAGCGAATCTTCACCAAGCTCTTGGCGCTCTTGAAACCGTATTTCCAAGGCACCACCAAGCGCACAGGCGCGCCGTTTTGGTTGGGCAACACTTCGCCATACATGCCAAAGCCCAAGAGCGCGAGCGGGTGCATGGCCTCATCCATCCTCAAGCCTTCAACATACGGCCAATCCAGCACCCGCGAATGCACGCCAGGCATGGTCTTGGGATCGGCTACGGTGACAAACTCCACGTACTTCGCGTTACCCAAAGGCTCAACGCGTTTGATGAGCTCGGCCAGCGAATAACCCACCCAAGGAATCACCATCGACCAGCCTTCCACACAGCGCAAGCGGTAAATGCGCTCCTCCATGGGGCTGAGTTTGAGCAGGTCCTCTAAATCCATGCGTCCCGGCTTTTTGACCAAGCCCTCAATCTCGACGCTCCAAGGTTTGGTTTGCAAGGTGTGCGCATATTTGGCGGGGTCAGATTTGTCTGTGCCGAATTCGTAATAGTTGTTGTAGCCGCTGGCGTCTGCGTAAGACGTGATTTTTTCAATCGTGTTCGCACCAGTCACGCGGCTAGCGCTACCTACCAGCGGCGCCAATTTACTCGGGCGAGGCACTTGCGCCATCGCATCGCGTGCAGCCCACGCAGCCAAGGACAAACCAGCTGCCCCTGCTGCGACTTGCCTGAGCCATTCACGGCGTTGCAAATACATCGCCTGAGGCGTGACGTCACCCATCGTTGGGTGAGTAAAACCAGAATCGCTGGTGCGACTAAATAGGTTGCGATGCATAGACGTTCCCCTTCAAGATGTTGAATTGCATTGTTTTCGTGTTCAGTCGTGGATGCAAGAACTTTCCTGACACACATAAAAAAAGCTGGCACAAGGCCAGCTTCTTGATTGAGCGCAATGACTCAGATCAACGAAGACCTGCGATGTAGTCAGACACCGCTTTGATTTCGCGGTCGTTCAACTTGGCCGCTACGCCCATCATTTGAACGCTGTTCTTACGAACGCCATCGCGGAAAGCCGTCAATTGCGCCACTGCGTAGTCAGCATGTTGACCGGCCAAGCGTGGGTACTGTGAAGGGATGCCTGCGCCCGTAGGTGTGTGGCAGCCTGCGCAAGCAGCGATTTGACGGTCGGCAATGCCACCGCGGTAAATGCGCTCACCTAAGACGACCAATTCTTTTTCTTTGGCGAAGTTGGGCTTGGACTCTTTAGAACCCACCCAAGCGGCAACATTCTTCATGTCCTCATCCGACAAAGCGGCAGCCATGCCACTCATGATGGCGTTGGCACGTTTGCCAGATTTGAATTCTTGCAATTGCTTGACCAAGTAGTCAGGGTGCTGCTGAGCCAACTTGGGGTAAGCGGGCGAACCGGAGTTGCCGTCTGCACCGTGGCAAGCCGCACAAACCGCGGTGTAAGTGGCTTCACCTTTGGCCAAATCGACTTTGGCAGCGGGAGCTGCTGGTTCGTTGGCATGAGAAAGGGCGGGGGCTACCAAGGCGGCAGCGATGAGCAAAGAGGCAATCAGCTTCATAAGTGTTCTTTGGTTAATGGGTCTCAAAGACGTCGAAAAACTGCAGTGATTCTACAATGCCGTATGAACCAGCCAGACCCACACGACACCCCCGCCCCAATTGACACGCCTGAGGTGCCCGAAATCACGGTCTTGAACGCTGAAATTGAAGTGCAAAAAGAGGCCGACCGTGCTGCCGCCAAAGCCGCGTTCGAGTTACTCAACCCCGCCGCCCAAGCCAAATACGCCATGGGATGGCTGCACACCGCGCGGTTTTTGACCACCGCCGCACAGCTGCATCACCTACCCGCCTACGACCTGCCCGAAATCGCTTTTGTCGGTCGCTCCAACGCTGGCAAATCCACTTGCATCAACGTGCTGACCCAGCAAAAACGCTTGGCCTACGCATCAAAAACCCCAGGCCGCACCCAACACATCAACTTGTTTGCCATGGGCCGCCAAGGCAAAACAGACGCCGTGCTGGCAGACTTGCCCGGCTACGGCTACGCCGCTGTGCCCAAACAGGACAAGATTCGTTGGCAACAAGTGATGGCCAACTATTTGCTCACCCGCCCCAATCTGCGTGCCGTGGTGCTGATGTGTGACCCACGCCACGGCCTGACCGACCTCGACGACATCTTGCTCGACGTGATTCGGCCACGAGTGGCAGAAGGCATGAAGTTTTTGGTCTTGCTCACCAAGGCCGACAAGCTCAACAAAACCGATGGCGCAAAAGCTCTGTCAATTGCCAAACTGCAAGCAGGCGGAGGCGAAGTGCGCTTGTTCTCAGCGCTCAAAAAACAAGGTGTGGACGAAGTCGCTGCCACCTTGTACCAGTGGATGCACCCCTGAATCAATAGAGTTCTGGCGCGCCCGGTGGGCGTGTCTTGAAGCGCTTGTGCACCCAAAAATATTGGGCAGGCATGGTGTTGATGAACACCTCCAAGCGCTGGTTCATCGTGGCGGTGTCAGCCTCGGCATCATCCGTGGGGAAGTCATTCCACGCAGGATGCACGACCACGTCGTAGCCCGACTCCGTCATGCGGGTAATCACCGGCACCACCCGGGCACGGCCCAGCTTTGCGAAGCGCGACAGTGACGGCACAGTCGCCGCTTGCTCACCGTAGAACGGCACAAAAATGGACTCATTCGGGCCAAAGTTCATGTCGGGCAACAAGTAGAGCAGCTCGTGTTGGCGCAGCGCACTGACGATGGGCTTGACCCCATCTTCACGTCGAAACAAACGCACCTGCCCAAAGCGCTGACGCCCCTTGGCTACCCACGCATCCACTGTCGCATTCGACTGTGGCGTGAAGATGGTGGTGAAGCGCAAAGGCAAGTTGAGTGTGAGCGCCGTCCAGCCCACATCCAAGCCCATGAAATGCGGTGCAAACAGCACCGTAGGCACCCCGTCAGACAAAGCAGCCACCTCGCCCGTGAGTTGCACACGTGATTGAATGCACGCTGCACTGCGATGCCACAGCCAACTGCGATCCAACCACGCTTGGGCAAAGTACGCAAAGGTTTCACGCGTGAGCGCATCGCGCTCGGCATCGTTCAAATGCGGAAAACACACACGCAAATTGGTTTGCACCACGCGACGGCGAGATGGAATTACCACCAATAACAAAGCACCTAAACCGGCACCCAAGGCACGCAACCAAGACAAAGGCAAATAGCCCAAAGCCCGCAACACACAAAGCCCAAACTTGCTGAACATGCCTTATCCCTCAGCGCGGGGTTGTTTATCGCGGGCATAGCCCCACAGGTATTGGCCTGGCGCACGGCGGACCATAGCTTCGACGCCGCGGTTTACGGCAGCGGCCGCCACCTCGGGCGACACGGTGGTGTCTTTCATCTCGGACGCATCGAAGGGCCGCATGTGCATGCAAAAGCCTTGGCCTGCAGGCAAACGTTCACACCATGTCAGGATGACTTGCGCCCCCGTTTGCTGCGCCAACTTGGCGAGCAACGTCATGGTGTACACATCGCGGCCAAAAAAAGGCGCCCATACGCCTTGGCCTTGTGGCGGCACTTGGTCAGGCAAGATCGCCGTGTAGCCGCCATGGCGCAACGTGCGAATGAGCGTTCGCACGCCGGCGAGTGATGTGGGTGCGGAATCTAAATAAGGTCGGGTACGGGCATTGGCCACCAAGGGCTCTAACCACGCTTTGCGTGCCGGACGAAACAACGCGACCATGGGGCCGTGCGTGGGACCAAACTTTTCAGCAATGGCTTGTGCGCCGATTTCCCAAGACCCCAAATGCGGCGACATGATGATGGCGCCCTTGCCGGCTTGCATGGCGGCTTCGAAATGCTCTGCACCATCCCACTTGACCAAACCTTCCAACTTGGCACTGTGCGGTCGCATCCACACCCAGGGCAGCTCAGCCACCATGGCTCCAATGGCGGCAACAGCTGGACGCGCATCGCGCCATGCCACGCCTGCAGCTTGCACATTGGCTTTGAAATTACGGCGATAACTGGGTGACAAACACCACACCAGCCAGCCCAATGCAACACCCAGCCGCTGCATCAAGGGCAGAGGCATGCGCGCGAGGAAATGGAAGATGCGGGTGACTAAAGACATGGACTTTTAAATGACTTTGATGAATCCACTAGAATTGTGATTGTCGCTGAGTTAAAGAACTACTTGCAGGGCGACGACACACCAAGGTGTGAGAGTGAGGGCGAAGTCCTCACAACTGCTAAAGCGTTCGCTGGGCTCCAAGTTTTCAGGGTCGGCAACGCCGAACAACTCATTGAAAACAAGGAGCTTTTTTTCATGTCTAGCAATTATCTTTTCACCTCTGAATCTGTTTCAGAAGGCCATCCCGACAAAGTCGCTGACCAAATTTCTGATGCGATTTTGGATGCGATTTTCGAACAGGACCCGCTCTCACGCGTGGCAGCCGAAACGCTAACCAACACCGGCTTGGTCGTGTTGGCTGGTGAGATCACCACCAATGCGCACGTCGACTACATCGAAGTCGCCCGCGACACCATCAAACGCATCGGCTACGACAACACCGACTACGGCATCGACCACAAAGGTTGCGCCGTGATGGTGTGTTACGACAAACAATCCAACGACATCGCCCAAGGCGTGGACCGCGCGTCTGACGACCACCTCAACATCGGCGCAGGCGACCAAGGTCTGATGTTCGGCTACGCCTGCAGCGAAACACCAGAGCTGATGCCTGCCCCCATCTATTACGCACACCGGTTGGTGGAGCGCCAAGCTCAGCTGCGCAAAGACGGCCGCTTGCCTTTCCTGCGCCCTGACGCCAAGAGCCAAGTGACCATGCGTTATGTGGATGGCAAGCCTCACAGCATCGACACCGTGGTGTTGTCCACCCAACACAGCCCCGACCAAAGCGAGACGGCCACCAAGATGAAAGACAGCTTCATTGAGGCCATCATCGAAGAAATCATCAAGCCCGTGCTGCCCAAAGAATGGTTGCAAGACACCAAGTATTTGATCAACCCCACAGGCCGTTTCGTCATCGGTGGCCCACAAGGCGACTGTGGTTTGACTGGCCGAAAAATCATCGTGGACACCTACGGCGGCGCATGCCCGCACGGTGGTGGCGCGTTCTCAGGCAAAGATCCATCCAAGGTGGACCGCTCTGCGGCATACGCTGCACGCTACGTGGCCAAGAACATCGTGGCCGCAGGTTTGGCCACGCAGTGCCAAGTGCAAGTGGCGTACGCCATTGGCGTGGCGCGCCCCATGAACATCACCGTGAACACCGCTGGCACAGGCGTGGTGTCTGACGACTTGTTGTCGGCCTTGGTGGCCGAGCACTTTGACTTACGCCCCAAAGGCATCATTCAGATGCTCGACTTGCTACGCCCGATTTACAGCAAGACGGCGGCATACGGCCACTTCGGTCGTGAAGAGCCAGAGTTCACATGGGAACGCACCGACAAGGCTGCGGCATTGAAAGCTGCTGCTGGCGTGAAGTAAACACTTCCTCGCTTCTGTTCAAGGGCTTCTCGTTTTATACGAGAGGCCCTTTATGTTTGGCTCTTCGATTCTCGGGGCGTGCGAGTTGGGGTAGGCCGTTTGGGGTGCGCCACCCGTGCTGCGCTGCAACGAAAAAGGGTCAGCCCTCTCCCCCGCCCAACGCTTTGTAAAGCTGCGCTGTAGTCCCTAGCAGCTGCCGCAACACCTGCACACGTGACTGCTGCGCGGTCAACACATCACGCTGCGCATCGATCAAATCAAACTGATTCGCTGCGCCTTGCGCATAGCGCACATCCATCACCCGCAATCGCTGTTGTTGGCTTTGCACCCAGCTGGTTTGCGCCGCCAGTTGTTGCTGCAATGTGTCACGCGCCACCAGCAAGTCGGCCACTTCACGGAAAGCCTGTTGCAAAGTCTTTTCGTAAGTGGCAACGGCTTGCACGTTGCGCGCTTTGGCCACATCCAAATTGCCTGTGGTGCGCCCCCAGTCAAACAACGGCATTTGCAGTGTCGGCATAAAGCTCCAGCTGCGCGACCCTGAATCGAACAAACCATTCAAGCTAGGACTGGCCGAGCCCGAACTACCCGTGAGTTGCAAGCGCGGCAAAAATGCGGCGCGTGCCACGCCGATATTGGCATTGGCAGCCACCAAGCGCTGCTCGGCGGCACGCACATCAGGCCGACGCAACAACACCTCCGACGATAAATTCGAGCCCCAGTCCAAAGACAAACTCTGTTCATCCAAAGGCACGGGTGGCGCTAAATCAGCGGGCAAACGACCGCCAACCAACAAGGCCAGCGCGTTACGTGCCTGTTGTAGCGCACGATCCGTGATGAGCCGATCACTTTGGGCTGTTGACAAGTTAGCGTTGGCAGCAGAAACATCCACCTCACTGGCGGCGCCCAACGCTTGCTTGCGCACGGTCAAGTCAACAATTTGTTGACGGCCCAAGGCCGTTTGCACTGCCCACTGGCTGCGCATCTCCAAGTCTTTGACCAAGTAGTACCCATTCGCCACATCGCTGATGAGGCCCATATGCACCACGCGCTGATCTTCGGCGCTCGCTTGGTAGTTGGACTTGGCGGCTTGGGTCATGTCTGCCACACGGCCCCAAAAATCGACTTCGAACGACACCAAATTCACATTGGCGTCGTAGCGGTTCAGTTGCACAGGCGTGGCGCTGCTGTTGAGAATACCCGCTGGCGTCAAGGATGCGGTGCGTCCCAGCGACATCGTGGCGCTAGGAATTTGATCGGCACGTTGCACACCCCACAAAGCGCGCACCTCCTCCATACGCCCCACGGCAATGCGTAAATCGTGATTGCGCTCTAACGCGGCGCGAATCAAGCCACGCAAATGCGCATCGGTATAAAGCGTCTCCCACGGAATGTCTTGCAACTGAGATGGTTCTGCTGCCGCACCCTTTGGCGCAGCCCACCCTGGCGCCAAGTCAGCATCTGGTCGCTTGTAGGTGGGCGCCAAGCTACAGGCACTCAGCGCACAAGCGGTCGCCAAAGCCAAGGCGACGAAACGACGGCGATCACTCATGAGAATCTCCTTGGGCTGCGGCAGGGCGTTTAGGGTGCCCCGGGAAGTAACGCCGCACCACCACAAAAAACACTGGCACTAAAAACACAGCCAACACCGTCGCGCCCAGCATGCCGCCGGCCACGCCCGTGCCAATGGCTTGCCGGCTCTTGGCCCCCGCTCCACTGGAAATAGCCAAGGGCATCACCCCCAAGATAAAGGCAATGGAGGTCATCAAAATCGGGCGGAACCGCAAACGACAAGCCTCCAGCGTGGCGTCCATCACGCTGCGCCCCGCGTCGTTCAATTCACGTGCAAATTCGATGATCAGAATCGCATTCTTCGATGCCAAACCAATGATGGCGATCATGCCCACCTTGAAGAACACATCGTTGGGCAAGCCGCGCAGCAACACCGCCAGCACCGCGCCAAACAATCCAAGCGGCACCACCAGCATCACCGAAAACGGAATGGACCAGCTTTCATACAAAGCCGCCAATGCCAAGAACACCACGACGATCGAAATGGCAAACAACGCAGGCGCTTGGTTGCCCGACAACCGCTCTTCCAATGACGTCGACGACCATTCAAAACCAAAGCCGGGTGGCAACTTAGCCGCCAACTCTTCCATCGCCGCCATGGCTTCGCCTGAGCTGCGACCGGCAGCGGGAGAGCCTGAGAGCTTGGTCGATGGCAACCCGTTGTAGCGATCCACACGCGGCAAGCCCACCACCCAACGGGTTTTGACAAACTCACCCAAGGTCACCATCTCACCACGCGTGTTGCGCACAGGCAAACGCAAAATAGATTCGGGTTTGCTGCGCAGGTCGGCATCGCCTTGCATTTGCACGCGCAAGATACGGCCATCGCGCACAAAGTCATTGACGTAGGACACACCCAACGTCGATTGCAACGTGTCGTTCAAACTGCCCAAATCCACCGACAAGGCACGCGCTTTGGCGCGGTCAATGTCCAGCAAAATCTGCGGCGCTGGCTCTTGCCCTTCGGGACGCACACCAGCCAATGCGGGATGGCTGGCAGCCATGCCCAACATCATGTTGCGCGCATCCATCAAGCGCTCGCGCCCTTGGCCTGAGCGATCTTGCAACCTGAAGTCAAACCCCCCGACCGCGCCCAACTCAGGAATCGGCGGCACGTTCACCGCTAAAGCAAAAGCCTGCTTGAGCGAGAACAAATACATATTGGCCCGCTGAATAACGGCTTGCACCGAGTGCTCCGCAGAATTGCGTGTGTCCCAATCTTTGAGCTTCACAAACACCAGCGCTGCGTTTTGACCTCGGCCAAAAAACGAGTAACCCAACACGCCAATCACATGGTCCACTTCGGACTGCTTCAAAAAGTACTGTTCGGCATCAGCAAGCACATCACGTGTGCGCTCGGTAGAAGCGCCTGGCGGCAGCTGCACCATGCTGATGAAATAGCCTTGATCCTCATCGGGCAAGAAGCTTCCCGGCAAGCGCGCGAACAACCACCCCGTAGCTAAACAAATGGCCAAAAAGACAGCCAACCACCGCATGGGCCGCTTGATGATTTTCTCCACGCGCTCCGCGTAACGCCCACTGACGCGCGCAAATTGCCGGTTGAACCAACCCAGCAAGCCGGTTTGTGTAGCCGCATGACCTTTTTCAATCGGTAGCAAGATACTGGCACACATGGCAGGTGTGAGGGTGACCGCCATCAAAGCGGACAACAACATGGTCAACACCAAAGTGACGGAAAACTGGCGGTAAATCACACCCACCGAGCCACCAAAAAACGCCATCGGCACAAACACCGCACACAACACCAAGGTGATACCGATGATGGCCGCAATGATTTGGTCCATCGCTTTGCGCGTGGCGTCGCGTGGCGACAAGCCCTCTTCGCTCATCAAGCGCTCCACGTTTTCCACCACCACAATCGCATCGTCCACCACGATGCCGATGGCCAAGACCATCGCAAACAAGGTCAGCACGTTGACCGAATAGCCCAACAAAAACAAACCCGTGCACGTGCCCAGAAGCGCCACAGGCACCACCACGGCAGGAATGAGCGTGGCACGCAAATTCCCTAAGAACAGCCACATCACCAAGAACACCAGCACCATGGCTTCAAACAACGTGTGGACCACTTCAGAGATAGAAATTTCCACAAACTTCGAGGTGTCGTAAGGCACTTCCCAACCCACGCCTTTGGGAAAGTAAGGCTCCAGCTCTTTCATGCGTTGCTTGACAGCTTGCGCTACTTCCAATGCATTGCCATCGGGCGACACGCGCACGGCAATCGCCGCAGAAGGGTTGCCATCGGTGCGCGCCAAGATGTCGTAGCTTTGCGCACCCAACTCAACACGCGCCACATCTTTCAGGCGCACGGCCGAGCCATCAGTCTGGGTCTTTACCAAAATTTCACCAAACTCTTCAGGGCGGTTCAAGCGGCTGCGCACCACCACCGCTGCATTCATTTGTTGCCCGTCTACCGCTGGGTTTTGGCCCATTTCGCCCGTAGCCAATTGCACGTTTTGTGCGCGCACAGCCGTTGCCACATCGCTAGGGGCAATGCCGTAGGCATGCAACTTCGCGGTGTTGAGCCAAATACGCATGGAGTATTCGGTGCCAAACAAAGTGGCCTCACCCACGCCACGCACACGACGAATTTGGTCGAGCACGCTTGACGCCGCGTAGCTACCCAAAGCGATGGCGTCTTTGCTTTTGTCTGGAGAAGTCAACACCACAAACAGCAAATAGTTGCGCTGAGGCTTGGTCACGGGCACACCCAAGCGACGGACGTCATCAGGCAATCGGGCCTCTACGCGCTTGTAGCGGTTTTGTGCCTCCACCGACGCAATGTCAACGTTGGTCCCCGCTTCAAAGGTGAGCGTCAACGTGCCCACACCCAGCTCTGACGACGACTCCATGTAGAGCAAGTGATCGATACCGTTCATCTCCTGCTCAATCAGTGCCGTCACAGTTTGTTCAACCACCTCGGCCGAAGCGCCGGGGTAGGCGATGTTGAAAGCAATCGAAGGCTGCGCCACCTGCGGGTATTGCGACACAGGCATCTTGCGCAAGGACAAGGCCCCCGCCAACACCAAGGCAATGGCAATCACCCACGCAAAAACGGGGCGGTCAATGAAAAATTTAGCAAACATAACTTAGTGCCCTGCTTGCGAAGCGGCAGAAGCTGGGGCTGACGCCACGGGGGCGGCAGCGGGTGCCGCATTGAGGTCGATCGGCTTGACGGTTGAACCGGGTCTCGCCTTTTGCACACCATCCAAGATGATGCGCGTACCCTCTGGCAAACCACCGGTCACCACCCACTTGTCACCACTCATGGGGCCAAGTTGAATCGGCATAGGCGCAACCTTGTTTTCAGGCGTGACCGACAACACATAAGCGCCGTCCGAGTTCATTTGCACCGCACGTTGCGGCACGGCAATGGCTTGATCCAAACGGGCTTGTGAAATACGCACACGAACAAAACTACCCGGCAGCAACTCGCGCTGAGGATTGGCAAATTCGGCACGCAAGAACACATTGCCTGTGTTCACATCCACCGTCTGCTCAGATACCAGCAACTTGCCAGCTTGGCTGTACACCGAACCATCCGTCAGCAGCAACTCCACTTTCAAGCTCTCGCCCATTTTTGCCTTGCCTTGCTTGATGCTTTGGCGCAGATTGAACAGCTCGTTCTCGCTTTGGCTGAAATTCACATAAATGGGATCCATCTGGTCAATGTTGACCAAAGGCGTGGCATCGCCACGCCCCACCAAGGCACCCTCTGTCACCAAAGCGTGGCCCACACGACCACTGATGGGCGCAGTGACCATCGCGTTTTCGTAATCAATATTGGCCTTGGCCAAGGTGGCTTTGGCTTGCTTGGCACGGGTCACCGCAGCTTCGAATTCTTGCTGGCTCACGCCGCGCACCTCTAGCAAGGCTTGGGCACGTTGCATCAGTTGCTCAGCCGCTTGCGCATCGGCATGGGCCGCATCTGCAGCGGCACGGTAGGCACGCGGGTCAATCTGAAACAAAGGCGAACCTGCTTTGAGATCGACGCCTTCTTTGAACAGGATCTTGTCCACTAAACCCTCCACACGGGCTCGCACTTGGGCCGTGCGCATGGCTTGCAAACGCCCTGGCAAATCGATGGTCAAGTCCACAGGCGCGGCGGACACGGCCATGACATTGACCTCTGCCGGTGGCGGCCCACCAGCCCCAGCGGGTGGTTTGCCGTCTGACGAGGGGCCGCAAGCCACGAGGCTGGCAAACGCAAACGAAGAAAGCACGATGTTGTGGAAACGCGAAGAGAACATGGAAAGACCTTTTGCAAACACCGAAAAGAGCCGCCTCATGGACGACCCGATTGAATTCTGGGAGGGATGATGCCTATTGTGGCGCTCATGCGTGAAGCATGCGTCAAATCGGCCAAAACCCGCCAGAGTGTAAAGAAATCAAGACTCTGACGACTGCTGCAAGGCCCACATTTGGGCATAGCGACCATTCAGCGCCAACAACGCCGCGTGGTTGCCACGCTCCACAATGCGCCCCGCATCGAGCACCAAAATTTCATGCGCATCCACCACCGTAGACAAACGGTGCGCAATCACCAGCGTGGTTTTGTTTTGCGCTGCCGTTTGCAACTCGGCCTGAATGGCTCGCTCATTGGCGCTGTCCAGTGCAGACGTGGCCTCGTCAAAAATCACCATCGGTGGGTTCTTTAGCAACGTACGCGCAATCGCCACGCGCTGCTTCTCGCCGCCCGACAGCTTCAGGCCACGCTCGCCCACCATGGTGTCGTAGCCCTTGGGCGTGGCCGCAATGAAGTCGTGGATGTGCGCGGCACGTGCGGCTTGCTCCACCTCAACCTCGGTCGCGTCGGTCCGGCCATAGGCGATGTTGTAGCGCACGGTGTCGTTGAACAGCACCGTGTCTTGCGGCACGATGCCCATGGCACGCCGCACACTGCTTTGCGTGACTTGGCGTATGTCTTGACCATCAAGGGTGATGGCGCCTGAGCCCACGTCATAAAAGCGAAACAGCAAGCGTGCCAGCGTGGATTTGCCCGAGCCCGATGGCCCGACCACGGCCACAGTTTTGCCCGCAGGGATTTCAAAGCTGATGCCGTGCAGGATAGGGCGCGCGGCTTCATAGGCAAACACCACCGATTCGAACTTCACCGTGGGCGGCCCACTCAGTTGCAGCCTTGGCGCGTTAGGCGTATCGGCCACTTCACGCTCTTTTTCCAACAGCGTGAACATGCGGTCTAGGTCCGTCAGGCTTTGTTTGATTTCGCGGTACAGCACGCCCAAAAAGTTGAGTGGAATGTAGAGCTGAATCATGAAGGCGTTGATCATCACCAAGTCGCCCAAGGTCATCCGCCCATCGACCACGCCTTGCGTGGCGCGCCACAGCATGCCCACCAAGGCGACGGCGATGATGAGTTGCTGACCCGTGTTGAGCACCGACAAAGACGTTTGCGCTTTCAATCGTGCGCGACGCAGGGCCTCTAGGCTTGTGTCGTAACGTGCCGCTTCAAAGGCTTCGTTGTTGAAGTACTTCACGGTTTCGTAGTTGAGCAACGAGTCCACTGCTTTGGTGTGGGCGGCTGAATCAAACTCGTTGGCTTGGCGGCGGTATTGGGTGCGCCACTCAGTCACGCTGATGGTGAACACGATGTACAGCACCAGCGCGATGAGCGTGATGCCGGCAAACCACACGTCAAACTTCACCGCCAAGATGCTCAGCACCATGGCCACCTCAATCAGTGTGGGCACCACGCTGTAAAGCGAGTAAGAAATGAGCGACTCAATGCCACGCACGCCACGCTCGATGTCGCGGGTCATGCCGCCGGTTTGGCGTTCTAGGTGAAAGCGCAGACTGAGCCCGTGCAAATGCTGAAAAGTCTCCAGCGCAATTTGCCGCGCAGCGCCTTGCGTGGCCTTCGCAAATACCAGCTCACGCAATTCGGTGAACGCTGACACAGACAAGCGCAACACGCCATACACCATCAACAACGACACAGGCACAACGATCACGGCCATGGGGTCGTTGGGCTTGAACGACATGGCATCGATCAGCTCTTTGAGCAACAAGGGCACGCCCACGTTGGCCACCTTGGCGCCAATCATGAAGACCAATGCCGCCATGACACGCCATTTGTATTGCCACAAATACGGAAAGAGGCGTTTCAGGGTTTCGCTGTCGGGGCGCTGCTTAACGGTTTGCCCAGCGGGCGTGGGCTCAGAAGAGGGGGCGTGATGACGCATGTTGCACAATGCCAAAAAATAATTCTTCGATTGTGCCTATGTCCATCTCAAGCAACCCCCACGCCGTGCCTTTGCCCACCGACCAAGAGTTGGTATTGAAAGTCATCCCCATGCCGGCGGACTGCAACCAGAACGGCGATATTTTTGGTGGCTGGGTGATGGCGCAGGTCGACTTGGCCGGTGCCGTGCTCCCGGCACGCTATGTACGCGGTCGTATCGCCACCATTGCCGTGAATGAATTCATCTTCAAACACCCCGTGAAGGTGGGCGACATCTTGAGTTTTTTCTCGCGTGTGCAACGCATTGGCAACACCTCCATCAGCGTGAAAGTGGAAGTGTTTGCCGAGCGTTTCAGCGCCCAAGGCGAATACATGAAGGTGACGGAAGCCACCCTCACCTATGTGGCAATAGACGAGGCGGGCAAGCCCCGCGGCATCCCCAAAGACTGATCCTTAAGAAACGATGTAAGCCCCAGTGCCGGTGGACATGAGCATGCCATCGGGACCGCGAAACTCCATGCGCGCCGTGCCCACGCGCGAGCCCACACGCAATGCGTGGGCGTGGATAGTGAAGTGCTCACCAATCCCCGGGCGCAAATAGTCCACGCGCAAATCAATCGTGCCCAATTTGGCAAAGCGGTCTAAGCGCTGCTCGATCGACTCTTTCATGTGATGACCCGCCAAGCAAGCCATCACGGCCGCACTGCCAATCGCATCGAGCACAGCGCTGATGACGCCGCCATGAATGCGGTTGTAGGCGTAATGCCCCACCAAATCGGGGCGCATGGCGATGCGCGCCACCACCTCTTCAGGCGTGACGCTGACCAGCTTCAAACCTAGCAAACGGTTGAAGACAATTTTTTCTTCGTAGATTCGACGAAAGCCTTCGAGGTATTCAGCTTCAAACACGACAGGACTAGCAATGGGTTGCGTCATGCTTGGCGTAAATCAGAGCTTAGAAAAATCGGGTTTGCGCTTTTCCATGAACGCGCTGAACGCTTCTTTGGCGGCAGGCTCTTTCAGCATGCGCCCAAACGACGCTGCCTCTTCGTTCATCTGTTTTTGCACCAACTGGGCTTGGCCGGTTTTCATCAAACGCTTGGTTTCCAACAAAGATGACAAGGGCTTGCCAGCGAGTTTGCGCGCTTGCACTTGCGCGTAGTTGTTCACCTCGGTCGGCGGCACCACGCGGTTGACCAAACCCACTTCAAGGGCGGCTTCGGCCATGAACGGCTCGCCCAGCAGCAAGGCCTCGGCCGCACGGTGGTAGCCCATCATTTGCGGCGCCAGCAAACTCGAAGCGGCTTCGGGGCACACGCCCAAGTTGACAAACGGCATGGCAAACACCGCGTTGTCGCCGGCGTACACCAAATCGCAATGGAACAACAAGGTGGTACCAATGCCCACGGCGGGGCCAGCCACAGCCGCCAGCACGGGCTTGGGGAAGGCCGAAATATTACGCAGAAAGCGGAACACCGGTGCATCCGACGTTGCCGGTGGGTTGTTTAAAAAATCGGCAATGTCGTTGCCCGCGCTGAACACGGTTTCGTGGCCTTGGAACACCAAGACGCGCACATTCGGGTCATGCTCGGCTTGCTCGACGGCATCGGCCAAGGCTGTGTACACGGCAGCGGTGAGCGAGTTCTTTTTGTCGACGCGGTTGAACGTCAGAGTCATCACACCGTCGTCGATGTGACTCAAGATTTCTGTCATGGGAATCCTTATTGCTGGGCGCGTTGCCAAGTTTGTGTTCGGTAGAAGGGGCCGATGTAGCCGCGCACTTGCAGCTTTTGCCCGCCCTCTTTGGGCGTCATTTTGACGGTGTATTCCTTGCCATTTTCTGGGTCCAAGATCTTGCCGCCGCTGCCCCACAAATACTCACCCAAAGGATCAGCTTTGACTTCTCGGATGATTTCCATGCCGACAATGTTTTTGCCTTTGCGGTCATCTTTGCAGTCTTCGCAGGTCTTCTTGGCGTTTGGGTCGTCTCGCAGCGACTTGACCACACGACCACTCAGAACGCCTTCTTTTTCAACGATTTGGATTTCCGCCTTAGCTTCACCCGTTTTGTCGTCAATGTTGTGCCAAGTCCCTACGGGCGTCATTTGTGCGTAGCTGCTACCCGCAGCCAAAAAGGCAGCTCCCAAAAGCGTTTTCAAAATGCGTGTTTTCATCATGATTTAAATTTAACTGATTTCAAAGAACAAGCCATTCAGGCAAACACCGCCTCTGTCTCCATCAGCACACCCGCGCCTGCGCGAGCGGTGACCATGAGCGACGCGGTTTCTGGAAACAGCTTGGCAAAGTAAAAGCGCGCCGTTTGCAATTTGGCTTGGTAGAACGGGTCGCGGTTGCCTTCTGCTATTTTTTGCAAGGCCACTTGCGCCATTCGCGCCCAAAAATAGCCAAACACCAAGTGGCCTGCCACACGAAGGTAGTCCACTGCCGCCGCCCCCACCTCGTCAGCGTTTTGCAGGGCTTTGTAGCCAATCTCGCCGGTGAACTGCGTCATCTGCTGACCGAGTTTGGCCAGTGGATTGATGAACTCGGCCATGTCTTCGTCACCCTGCGTCTGCGCCACCAGTTCAGCAATGTTTGCGCCAAACTTTTTAAGGGATGCACCTTGGTTGCCCAATACTTTGCGGCCCAACAAATCCAAACTTTGAATGGTGTTGGTGCCTTCATAAATCATGTTGATGCGGGCGTCGCGCACGTATTGCTCCATGCCCCATTCACGAATGAAGCCGTGCCCGCCAAACACTTGCAGGCACGACGAAGTGGCCGTCCACGCGTTGTCGGTGATGAAGGCCTTCACGATGGGCGTGAGCAAAGCCACTTGCTCGGCCGATTCAGCGCGCACCGCTTCATCAGGATGGTTTAGCTCTCGGTCAATCAACAAGGCACAGTGCAGCGCCAGCGCGCGGCCGCCTTCGGCATAGGCTTTGGCGGTGAGCAACATCTTGCGTACATCGGGATGCACAAGAATGCTGTCAGCCGGTTTGCTGGGGTCTTTGGCGCCGGTGAGGCTGCGCGACTGGATGCGGTCTTTGGCATACGCCAAAGCGTTTTGATAAGCCACCTCGGTCAAGCCCAGCGATTGCATGCCCACGCCAATGCGCGCGGCGTTCATCATCACAAACATCGCAGCCAAACCTTTGTTGGGTTGACCCACTAGCGTTCCCAACGCGCCATCAAGCACCATTTGGCAGGTGGCGTTGCCGTGGATGCCCATCTTGTGCTCTAAGCCGCCGCAGTAAATGCCATTGCGCGCGCCCACGCTGCCGTCTGCGTTGACGTGGAATTTTGGCACCACAAACAAGCTGATGCCTTTGCTGCCCGCAGGCGCATCGGGCAATCGTGCCAACACCAAATGCACGATGTTGCTCACCAAGTCATGCTCACCCGCACTGATGAAAATTTTGCTGCCAGTGATGCGATACGTGCCGTCAGCTTGCGGCTCGGCTTTGGTGCGTAAAAGACCGAGGTCGGTACCGCAATGCGGCTCGGTCAAGCACATGGTGCCCGTCCATTCCCCACTCGTGAGCTTGGGCAAGTACAGTTTCTTTTGTGCATCTGTGCCATGCGCGTGCAAAGCTTCATACGCCCCATGCGTGAGGCCCGGGTACATGGTCCACGCTTGGTTGGCGCTGTTGAGCATTTCATAAAAACACTGGTTCACCACCACGGGCAGGCCTTGCCCGCCGTATTCGGGGTCAGCGCTCAGCGATGGCCAGCCGCCTTGCACATACTGTTCAAACGCAGCTTTAAAGCCGTCGGGCGTTTTGACTTCGTGCGTGTCGCGGTTCAGTGTGCAGCCTTGCGCGTCGCCAATTTGGTTGAGCGGGAAAATCACTTCTGATGCGAACTTGCCGCCCTCTTCGAGCACGGCTGACATGGTGTCGACATCGATGTCTGCGTGTTTGGACATCAACTTGAAATCATCCGTGACGTGCAAAACTTCGTTCAACACAAATTGCATATCGCGCAGAGGTGGGGTGTAGCTGGGCATGGGGTGTCTCCTTACTTCTTTGATGTCGATGAACGCGTATTCGCGCCGTAGCGCTGCAAGATGTTTTCAAACCCTTGTGCGGTGCGTGCCAGTGATTTGGATGAGCGCAAAAAACGTGCTTCGTATTGCAAAGCCAAAATCAAACCGTGCAGCTCAAACACCATTTGCTCCGCATCCATGTCAGCGGCTAAATGGCCAGCGTCTCGCGCTTGCACCACGGTGCGATGCACGGCGGCTAACCAAGTTTTGACCATGCTGGCCAATGCGTCGCGCACAGGACCGGGGCGGTCGTCAAACTCGGCCGCACCGCTGATGTAGAGACAGCCCGAATCAATCTCGGCCGAGGTACGTTTGGTCCAATTGGCAAACAATTGGCGCAAGCGTGGCAAACCGCGCTCAGCCTCCAAAATGGGGAGGAACACTTCGGCTTCAAAGCGTTGGTGATATTCACGCACCACCGAAATTTGCAATTCTTCGCGCGAACCAAAGTGGGCAAACACACCAGACTTGCTCATGTGCGCCACGGCGGCCAGCGCGCCGATACTTAAGCCTTCTAGGCCCATTTGCGTGGCAAGCCCCAAAGCAGCGTCCACGATGGCGGCTTTGGTTTGTTGGCCCTTTTGCAGAGCCTTGCTTTCTGACGCGGCGGTTTTAAGAGAAGCGGTCATGTGGAATACACAAAAAGAACGGTCGTGCTATTTTGCATGATTTTTCATCTTTAAACTCTGAGCCCATGCAAGCCACCCGAATCCTCGCCATCCGCCATGGGGAAACCCCTTGGAACGTCGACACCCGTATCCAGGGCCAACTCGACATTGGCCTCAACGACATGGGCAAATGGCAAGCGCAACGGGTGGGACAAGCTTTGCGCGAAGAGCACATCACCGCGATCTACAGCAGCGACTTGGCGCGCGCCTTTGAAACCGCACAAGCCATTGCGCAAAGCAACGCATTCGCCGAACGGTTGTCCGTCATTGGACACACCGGCTTGCGCGAGCGCCACTTTGGTCATTTGCAAGGCCAAACTTGGAAAGAAATTGAAACAGGCTGGCCCGAAGATGCCAAACTTTGGCGAGGCCGCGACCCCCATTGGTCGCCCGTGGGCGGCGAATCGTTGACCGTGTTGCGTGAGCGCATTGCCAACTGTGTGCATGCGTTGGCCAGCCAACACGTCGGCGAACAGATCGTGCTGGTGGCCCACGGCGGGGTGATGGATGCGCTGTACCGTTTGGCCACCCAACAAGCCATCGAAGCGCCACGCACCTGGCACTTGGGCAACGCAGCCATCAACCGCTTGTTGTGGACGCCTCAGGGCTTGAGCTTGGTGGGTTGGGGTGATGTGTCGCACTTTGACGATGCGACTGGCGCACCACGCGACGAAACCACCACCTAAGCCGCTGAGTTAATCGACAGACACGTCATCGACTGACTTGGGCGGCGTGACGCCCAAGTGACGATACGCGGCCAAGGTCGCGATGCGGCCACGTGGCGTGCGCTGCAAGAAACCTTGCTGGATCAAATACGGCTCAATCACGTCTTCGATGGTGTCGCGCTCTTCGCCAATGCTGGCGGCAATGTTGTCCAAACCTACGGGCCCACCGTCGAAGCGGTGAATGACCGCCTCTAGAAGTTTGCGGTCCATCAAGTCGAAGCCTTGTGGGTCCACATCCAACATCGCGAGGGCGCGTTTGGCGATGTCTTCGGTGATGCGCCCTGTGCCCTTCACATCCGCATAGTCGCGCACGCGCCTCAGCAAGCGGTTGGCAATGCGCGGAGTGCCGCGTGAGCGACGGGCAATTTCAAAGCCCCCCGACACATCCATGGGCGTATCGAGCAAGCCCGCACTGCGCACCACGATGCGTTGAAGTTCTTCGGCGGTGTAGAACTCCAAGCGCGACACAATGCCAAAACGATCGCGCAGTGGGTTGGTCAGCATGCCCGCCCGGGTGGTGGCGCCCACCAGCGTGAAGGGTTGCAAATCGAGCTTGATGCTGCGCGCGGCAGGGCCTTCACCAATCATGATGTCGATTTGATAGTCCTCGAGCGCGGGATACAAAATCTCTTCCACCACCGGCGACAAGCGGTGGATTTCGTCGATGAACAGCACATCGTTTTTCTCGAGACCCGTCAGTAAGGCGGCCAAATCTTTGGGCTTCTCAAGCACGGGGCCGCTGGTAGAGCGGAGGTTCACACCCAGCTCTTGCGCAATGATGTGACTCAGCGTGGTCTTGCCCAAACCGGGCGGACCAAACAGCAGAACATGGTCCAAAGCCTCACCGCGTTTTTTGGCGGCGCCGATAAAAATTTCGAGTTGCTCGCGTACCTTTAGCTGGCCCACGTACTCTTGCAGCAGCTTGGGACGCAGGGCGCGTTCAACCGCTTCTTCGTTGGGTGACACGGGCGCGGCAGATACCACGCGAGGCGCGGCAGGGGTGAAGTCGTCACCAAAGTTATCGGTCTGAATGCTCATGGTTTATTTCGCCAGCGACTTGAGCGCCAGCTTGATGCCATCGCTCACACCCACATCAGCGGGCAAGGCCTTGAGTGCGGCAGACGCTTCTTTGTCGCTATAGCCCAGCGCCAGCAAGGCTTGCAAGATGTCGCTTGGGTGGTCAGGCGTGGAAAACATATTGGGGCCGAGGTCCGCGCCCAGTTTGCCTTTGAGTTCCAAGAGCAAGCGCTCAGCGGTTTTCTTGCCAATGCCCGGTACCTTGGTGAGGCGGCCTGCTTCTTGGTCGGACACCGCACGTGCCAGCTCATCGGCGCTCATGCCACTCAAAATACCCAAGGCTGTGCGGGGGCCAACGCCCGAAATTTTGATCAGCAAGCGAAACGTGGCGCGCTCAGCCGCCGTACCAAAGCCATACAAAATTTGCGCATCTTCGCGCACCACAAAGTGCGTCAGCAACGACACACGTTCGCCGGTGGCAGGCAGGTTGTAAAACGTGCTCATGGGCACATCGACTTCGTAGCCCACGCCGTTGCAGTCCACCAAAACTTGGGGTGGATTTTTTTCGCTGAGGATGCCGGTTAACTTGCCTATCATTGGGGTACCTTTTTAGGGATTATCGACTTGATTCTTCGCCACACTTTCACCCCGCACAACAACACCCGTCTGTCGCATTTATGCGGCCCCACCGACGAACATTTGCGCACCATCGAGTTGGCCTTGGACGTGAAAATCGCCCACCGCCACGAGCAATTCAAAGT
>CANCCJ010000005.1 GCA_947374535.1 Comamonadaceae bacterium
GAAGCCAAGTCAGAAATCTTCGATTACATCGAGGGTTTCTACAATCGAGTTCGACGCCACAAGCATCTCGATCAACTCAGCCCCTATGAGTTCGAGCGGCAGCGTCAGACTGCGCTATGAAAAGTGTCTAGAGGTTTGGGGGAATGCCAAACCGACGCTTGAGAGCGAAGTGGAGAAACCATCGCAAGCGTAAAGGTGTGGTCAGTTGAGTAAGGTCAATCAATTTGGTTTTTTAAATTTTCTGTGTTGAGTTAAATATCAAGGCAGAGTAATGTGAAACTGGTTTTTTAACTGTGGTTGATTGTTTAAAGGGGAAATTTATGTCCATCTGCAAATTAAACGTCCTAGCCGTAGCGCTTGCACTTTGCGCAACGGGCCTTACTGCATTTGCGCGTCCTGGCGGTGAAGGAGGCATGTCGGGGTCACACATGAATGCTGAGGGTAGAGAAAACACAAATGGCCCGATGTCTGCCGATCGAGACAAAGGTCGTGCCAGAGCGGAAGATCGCATGAGCGAGGAGGCGCGTGAGCACAAAAAGAACAAGTCCATGAAGAAGCACATGGACAAGGATAAGGATTCCGACATGAAGAAATAAGGCGGCTGTTAAAGTTGAGCGGATGAAGAAAATCAAAATTTTGATCTGTTTGTGCACCATGGCCTTAATCGCCGCTCAGGCCGGGGCACAGACAAAGCGCGATGCTGATGAGCTATTTCAAGCAGAAATTAGTCAATTTCGTAAAACAGGTGCTTACGCTGAGGTCGAAGCTACCTGTCAGAACCTTGCCAAAAGTTACCCAGACACTGTTCGTTGCTTCAGTATGGGAAAAACCGAAGAAGGGCGTTCAATTTGGGCGCTAGCGGTGAGTCGCAGTGGCGCTTTGACCCCCGGGCAGGCTCGACGTTTAGGGGTTCCTGTTGTGCTGGCGATCGGCGGGACGCATGCAGGCGAAATCGATGGCAAAGATGCAGGCTTAATTCTTGTTCGAGACTTGCTTAAGAAACCTTTGCTCAAAGACCCTCTGAAGCAACAAGTGTTTTTGTTCGTGCCGGTTTTCAATGTGGATGGACACGAACGGCCAAGCCCTTATAACCGGCCCAATCAGAATGGTCCCAGTTTGCAGGGAGAGCGAGTGACCGCGCAGCGCATCAACCTCAATCGCGATTGGATGCTAGGGCAGTCCTCAGAGATGAATGCCATGCTTCGCTTGATTTCACAGTGGGATCCATTGCTCACTTTGGATTTACATGTGACCGATGGTGTGCGTTTTCGCCACGAAGTCTCGCTATCCATGTCTCCGATGTTCTCTGCAGATGACGCACTTCACGAAGCCTCCGATCAATTTTCTACAGACATGATGGCACGCTTGCATGCAAAGGGACTCCATCCATTGGACTTCACGCCTGTGTTGCTAGATTTTGAAAATCCGCGTGCAGGCATCATGCGTGATGCGGATGCGCCACGGTTTTCGCATGTGTATGCGGTACTGCGCAATCGCATTGGCGTTTTGGTTGAAGACCATGCGTGGGACCCTTATGCCAAGCGCGTCCAAACGAGCAAAGATGTCTTGACCGCAGCGCTTGAATTGATTGCCGTGCAAGGACAACAGCTATTAAAGGTCGCTCTTCAAGCGGATGAAAATTCCGTCCAGATGAACACCGAAGTGGTCGCCTTAGACTGGCAAAACATGCTCGAGACGGGGATTGAAATTCCTTCGGGGCAGGCGGATTTGTTAGGGTACGAATACACCATCCACAACGATGCGCCTGTGGTGGGAGGGCGTCATATTAGCTATCACTTAAAACAGCCCATCGTTTGGAACACGCCTGTTTATAACGACATTCAACCCGTCAACGATGCAATCGTCACCTTGCCGCAAGCGGGCTACATCATTCCAGCTGGATGGGTGTCCGTGGTGTTGCCATATCTGCAAAAACACAACATCACCTACCAAGTCTTGCCTCAAGCCATGCAAGGGGTTGACGTGCAAGAGTTGCATGTTGATCAAGATAGCATTTCGTTTGAAGCGCGAACATTCCAGGGACGTTTGCGGACCAACGTCAGTGGCGAATGGGTGCAAGGGCACGTTAATTTGCCGCAAGGTTCTCTGTATGTGCCCATTCGGCAAGCGCGTTCACTGTTAGTCGCGCATTTGCTTGAGCCAGTGTCGCCTGACTCCTTGTCGCGGTGGGGTCTGTTCAATACAGCCTATGAAATCACCGATCACATTTCCAATCATCGACAACTGCAAATTGCGCAGTGGATGTACGGGCAAGATAAACGCATTCGTGAAACATATGGAGAGACACTCCACCGCAAATTGTCTGCCTTGCGCAAGGAATACCAAACGCGTATGGATCGTGATGAGCGTTTTCACGATGATCCTGAGCAGCGCATGGATTTTTGGATTAGAGAAATTCCTTATCACGATCCGACCTTTAACAAGTATCCCGTGATGCGCGTCAACCAAGCGCTTGTGTTTCAACGTTAGAGAATCATGTTCCCGCTGTTAGCGCTGCGATGCATTTGGATGGATGTGCTTGCAATTACCTTTCGAAGTGGTAATCTGCACTTGTGCAAATGGATGCATCTTTCAAATATGAGCTTCCGAAAAATTTTCATTTTCAAGGTGCTTAGCTTGTGCTTCGTCGCTGCTGGCTTGGCGTCTTGTTCCAGCTGGTTGCCCAAAGCGAGGAGTGAGTCTTTTTATTTCGATAGTTTTGAACAAGCACGGGATGCCATTGAATCTCTAGTGCCTATGAAAAGTACCCTGAATGATTTGGTCGCTCTTAATTTAGATCCCGGCCACCAACCGAACACGGTGCTTCTATCGTTTTCAGATATTTCAAAGAAATTTTTAGGCAGTGGTGTCTTGACCAAAGATGATCTAGGCCCCGGTATTACCGCCTGTCTCTCTGCAAGAGATGCGTGTAGGGGTTGGGACTTAAGTATTGCAAAAATTGACAAAAAACGAACGGGCGGTTTTTTTCAAGACTTCATTAACTACCGTCGTATAACGGAGACGACAGGGTGGCGCTTCAATGCAACGATATTGATCGTCGATGGTGTTGTTGTTTACAGATCATGGGGCGGTCAGCCAGAGGTGAACGAAATCGACAATCAGAAAAATCCACTGGGTCCTTTGCAAGATATCGGACCCGCCATCATCACGACGCATTAATTTTTACCTCTGTTGCATTCGTGGATCAGTGACATAAGTCAATGAAACTGGCTTGAGTTTAATTAAGCACACGCGTAGACTGAAATTCAGATTAGGAGAAAGTCATGTCTATCAATCACGCAGTTATTTGGATAGATCACCATGAAGCGCACGTCATGCATTTTGACGCTGAGACCCATACCTTTGCAAAAATCAAGACCGATTCAAAGCAGACGCACCTGCATCACCATCGCGGTACCTTAGGAGCCGGTAAGGCTGAAACTAGCCAGAAGTATTTGCATGAAGTCCTTGAAACTGTTGCAGATGCAAACCATGTTCTTGTGGTTGGCCCAGGATCGGCCAAGCTGGAGTTGATTAAGTATGCTCACCACCACCAGCCCAAAGGTGTCGAAAAGATCGCTGGCGTAGAAACGGTGGACCATCCTACGGATCCTCAGGTATTGGCTTACGCGCGAAAGTATTTCCAGTAGGCGTGCATCGTCATTGCGCGAGTAGGGCGATGACTTCATCGTCTTCGACTTGCCGAAAATCCCGATAAAACTGTCCTACAGCTTCGAAGTCTTCAGGTGCTTTTAAACACACGACAGCATCTGCCAGTGCACGAACAGCTGCCAGCGATTCGGGGGATGCCACAGGAATCGCGCATACCAGTTTGGCTGGATGGCGCTGACGCAGACTGTGCAATGCCGCCATCATGGTCGCACCTGTGGCCAACCCATCATCGACAACGATGACAACACGGTTTGCTGGATCGATGGGCGTATGGATGGGCGTGTACTGTGCCCGCCGCGCGCGAAGGGTGGCGAGTTGAATTTTCTTTTCGGCCTCAACGTCTTGTGGTGTAACACCCCACAAGGATGCATGGGGTGACAGGTAGGTCCACCCACTTTCATCGATGGACCCCATGGCCACTTCGGGTTGAGCGGGCGTACGTAGTTTGCGGACCAAAATGGTATCGAACTCCCCTTGAAGTGCATTGGCAATTATTTTGCCCATTGGAACTGCACCTCGCGGAATAGCCAAAATCAATGGACGTTGGCCACGGTACGCGTGAAGGCGTGCGATGAGCTGTTGTGCTGCGTCTTCTCGATCTTGAAACATGGCGGGCCTTCAAACGGAGCGATCTGGTTTGAGGAGTTCAATTTTGAAATCGGACTCATACGGTGGCACGTGGCATTCAATGATGTCTGTTGGCGAAACTTGAAGCTGGACGCCCACCACATCAGCACGCATGGGCAGCAAGGGCGTGCCACGGTCAGCCAACACGGCCACACGAATACATGCAGGTTGCTTGCGAGATAAATAGGCGACCACAGTCAAGAGGGAGTGGCCTGTGTACAGCACATCGTCCACCACCACCAAGGTGTAACTTGTTAAATCCAGCGTTGCATGCTGCGCTTGCTCAGTGAGCTGTGTGTTTGGATAGAGGAGGGTCAAGTCATCTGCATAACGTTTGACTTGTAAGTCGAGTCGCAGGGGTTGCGCGATGCCGTGGTTTCTCAGCAGATGTTCGGTCAGTCGATCGGCCAGTGGTGCGCCCCTTCTCTTGATGCCGATGATGGCTAATTTGTTGGTGCCTTGAATCAATCCAGCAGTGGTACACGCCATCCTATGGATGACTGCATCTAACTCAACGCTGTTGTAGAGACATAGACGCGTCCCGAGTGTTGAGGGCATGATCACCTCCCTAGGCTGACGCCTTTTCATTCGATGAGGCAGTCGAACTGCAGTTGACGCTCTTTATCGAGAGACCAAAACGGGAATAGGCGATTGAGAAACCACCTTGTTCGCCACACTGCCCAGCATGAGTTTTGAAAGTCCACTTCGACCATGTGAGCCGATGATGATCAAGTCACATTGACATTCTTGGGCTGTGGCGATGATGCCGTCAGAGGCTGCTAAGTTCTCTCGAAATAGGCACTGAGTCTTGACTGCTGAGCCACCTGTCGTGCTCATCTGTTGAACATGACGATGCACTTTTTCCGCGTGTAATTTCGCTGCATTGATGTAGGCTGAAAAGCCCATAGGGTTGGCCTCACCGATGCCTAAGTATGGGTATGGGTCCACAACATACAGCGCCGAAAGTTGGGCGCCATGGGTGCGTGCCAAATTCACAGCGAGCTGGGTGGCGTGTTCAGATGCGACGGATCCATCTGTGGCGAGAAGAATGTGTTTGAACATAGAAGCATCGCTTTCAATGTGGGGTCTTGAATCTATCCTGAAAACCCATGTGATGACCGATTGTTCATTGCATTGCATCCTGCGTGTTGCTACTTTGTTGATCTATGTCTATGAATCACGAATAAGAGTTTGCATTTCCCAACCTGATGTATCTCTTGCTTTGCGCGAACCTTAAATCAAAGGCCTGAGCGCTTGGGTGGTTTGTTGCAACAGCGGTAGCCAAAGCGTTGCCAAATCGGGCGCGTTGACTGGTGCACCAGATCGCACCAAATTGAGGGCGGCAATGGTCTCGCCGCGCTGGTTGCGCAACGGCACAGCCAGAGCGTCCACGCCGAGTTCGTGTTCTTGTGTGGCTAAACAATAGTCTTGCTTGGCCACTTGCCTCAGCTTTTTTTTCAAGTCTTTGGCGTGCGTGGCGGTATGTGCCGTCAAGCGGCTCAATGGGTTGGCCTTCAGCCACGCTTGCTGTTGTGCAGGACTCAAGTTGGCTAACAGCACTTGCCCTGTGGATGTGGCGTGCGCGGGCAGTCGCGTGCCCACATGCAGGCCATAGGCCAAGACGTTGTGGCTGGCTTTGTGCGAAAGACCTGGTCCTTGCCATATGCCACGCGCCACGATGATGACGGCATCGTTTTGCAGCACAGCCACCGAGCAAGACAACTGCGTGGCCATGCTCAGTTGATGCAAAGTAGGCTGCACGGTGCGTGGCAAGCGTGCGCCAGACAAATAGCTGCCCGCAAACCCCAGCACCTTGGCTGACAACCAGTAGTACTGGCCATCGGTTTCCAAATAGCCCAAATGCGCCAGCGTGAGCAAATGCCGACGCGCTGCAGCACGCGTTAGCCCAGTGCGCTGTGCGGTGAGTGTCGCGTTCAGGCGTTGGCGCTCGGTGTCAAAACTTTCAAGCACGGCCATGCCTCTGGCCATGCCTTCAATCCAGTCGGCTTTGTTGATTGTGGTTTGGGGTGAGGTAGGTTGCGCGATCATCGTGCATCTATTCTATTCACCGCGCAGCAATCGGATTTGCGCTTTGCGCTAAATCAAATGCGCCCTTAATCTCGCAGCACTTCTACACAAGGATTCGAGACATGCGCACACAAGTGGTTATTGTTGGGGCTGGCCCCTCTGGTTTGTTGTTAGGGCAGTTATTGCACAAGGCGGGCGTAGATGCCGTGATCTTGGAGCGCCAAAGCCCAGACTATGTGTTGGGTCGTATCCGTGCGGGTGTGCTGGAGCAAGTCACCTTGGACGTGTTGGCCGAGGCGGGCGTTGATCAACGTATGAGCAAAGAAGGTCTGATCCATACAGGCTTTGACTTGTTGTTCAAAGGCGAGCGCCACCGCATTGATTTGGATGGCCTCACGGGTGGCCAAAAGGTGATGGTCTACGGCCAGACCGAAGTCACACGCGATTTGATGGGCGCCCGCCAAGCCGCAGGCCTCACCACGGTGTATGAGGCCGGTGATGTGCAGATTCACGACTTTGACACCGACCATCCCAGCGTGAGTTACACGAAAGATGGCCAAAGCCACACCATCAGCTGCGACTACATTGCCGGTTGTGATGGCTTTCACGGTGTGTGCCGTGCCAGCGTGCCGCGCAAGTCAATCCAAGAGTTCGAGAAGGTTTATCCCTTCGGTTGGTTGGGCGTGTTGTCCGATACCCCGCCTGTGCATGAAGAACTGATTTATGCCAACAGCTCACGTGGTTTTGCGCTGTGCTCGCAACGCAGCCTCACACGCAGCCGCTACTATCTGCAAGTGCCTTTGACCGACAAAGTCGAGCAGTGGACCGACGATGCCTTCTGGGGTGAGTTGCGCAACCGCCTCGATCCAGAAGCACGCGACAACTTGGTGACGGGCCCCAGCATCGAGAAAAGCATTGCGCCTTTGCGCAGCTTTGTGACCGAGCCCATGCGCTTTGGCACCTTGTTTTTGGCGGGGGACGCAGCGCACATCGTGCCGCCTACGGGAGCGAAGGGCTTGAACCTCGCCGCCACTGATGTGAAGTATTTGTCTGACGCTTTGATTGAGGCCTGCGTTGAAAAATCTCACGCGGGCATTGACCATTACTCCACCCGTTGCTTGGCGCGCATTTGGCGCGCGGAGCGCTTTTCATGGTGGTTCACAAGTTTGATGCACCGTTTCCCTGATCAAGGTGAGATTGGTCAAAAGTTCCAAGAGGCCGAACTCGATTACCTCATTCATAGCGAATCTGGCTCGCGCACAGTGGCTGAAAACTATGTGGGCTTGCCGCTGAACTTTGGTGAGTAAACACAGCCGATCAATGAGCGTGATAACTTTGGTTATCACGCCCTTGCTTACAGCATCTACTTAGTGCGTCACTTCGCGTCACTTAAGAAATAGACTTATGCTTGCAGCCTTTGCGCTAGGTCAAAGTCGGTGCAGATTCAAAAATAACGAGGGGATTGTCATGAGTCAAAACATGGCGCCAAGTAATGGCGTCGATCGTGTCTTGCAGCGCTTGTGCGATGCGAGCGCCACCATCGGTGGCATTGTGTTGGTGGCCATCGCGTGTGTCACTGTGGTGAGCGTGATTGGTCGCGCCTTCTTCTCGCACCCCATTTTGGGTGACGTGGAGTTGGTGCAATTGGGCTGTGCGGTGGTGGTGGCTTCGTTCTTGCCCTACACGCAGTTTCGTGAGGCCAACATCATTGTGGATTTTTTCACCACCCACATGTCTACCAAACGCCAAAGCCAGCTCGACGCTTTTGGCACCTTGCTCTACACACTCGTGATGGCCTTAGTGTCATGGCGCGTGGCCGTGGGTGGCATTGACATTCGCGAAGCGCAAGAAACTTCCATGCTGATGGCTTTGCCACTTTGGATTCCCTATATGTTGATGGTGCCCGGCTTGGTGTTGTGCAGCGTCATTGGTGGTGTGCAAACCTTGCAACACCTCGGTTTGATTGCGAAGGAAGACGTATGAGCACGATGAGTATTGGCTTGTCCATGTTTGGCGCCATGTTGGTGCTGATGGCCGTTCGCGTGCCAATTGCCGTTTCGATGTTTGTGCCAGGCGCGGTGGGCTACATGGCCCTCGCGGGATGGTTGCCTTTGCTGTCGCACCTCAAAGGTGCCGTATACAGCCGCGTGTCAATTTACGACTTGTCCGTCATTCCTCTGTTCATGTTGATGGGCGCGTTTGCCGTGCACGGTGGTTTGTCCAAGGCCTTGTTTGACTTTGCCAATGCTTTACTGGGTCGCTTCAAAGGCGGCATGGCCATGGCGGGCGTGTTGGCTTGTGCGGCATTTGGTTCTATCTCGGGCTCTACCGTGGCGACGACGGCCACGATTGCGCAAGTGGCTTACCCAGAAATGCGTCGCATCAATTACTCGGGTCGACTTGCGACAGCTGCGTTGGCCACAGGCGGCACCATGGGCGTGCTGTTGCCACCCTCCGTCACGTTGATGGTCTACGCCATCTTGACCGAACAGAACATCACCAAGATGTTCTTGGCCGCCTACATTCCCGCATTGGTGGCGGCTGTGGGTTACCTTCTCGCGATTGCCGTGATCGTTCGCATTTACCCCGACCAAGCGCCTCAAGCCAAAGCAGCAACTGCCAGTGAGTTGATGACCACGGCGGTGAACGTGTGGCCCATTGCCGCCATCTTCTTGGTGGTGTTTGGTGGCATTTACGGTGGCGTTTTCACGGCGACCGAAGGCGCAGCCATCGGTAACGTGTTGACGTTTGTCATCACTTTGATGCGCCGTGAAATGACGTTCGACAAATTGGTGGCGTCCATCCGAACCACGGCGCAAACCAGCGGCATGATCTTTTTGATCTTCATTGGCGCTGACATGATCAACGCCTCGCTGGCGCTGTCGCAGCTGCCCGCGCAGTTGGCAGACATGGTGGGCCATCTGCAAATTTCACCCCTGGTGGTGATGGCCGGCATCATGATTTTCTACATCATCTTGGGCTGTGTGATGGATGAAATGTCCATGATCTTGCTCACCGTGCCCACCTTGTTCCCTGTCATTCTGGGTATGGACTTCTTTGGTCTGAATCCTTCAGACAAGGCTTTGTGGTTTGGTATTTTGATCCTCACCGTGTGTGAGATTGGCATGATCTTCCCGCCCGTGGGTTTGAACGTATACATCATGAATGGCTTGGCCAAAGATGTGCCGATGATCGAGACCTACAAAGGCGTGGTGCCCTTCCTGATCACCGACGGCATTCGCTTGTCCTTACTCATTGCGTTCCCCGCCATCTCGCTGTGGCTGGTGCATTTGTTGGCTTAAATTTTTACAACCGGAGACAAACCATGAAATCTCGCTTCCTCAAAGTTGCCGCTGCTGCGTTGACCGCTGTGGCGCTTAGCCCTGCTGTGATGGCACAAGAGGTGACACTCAAAGTGCACCACTTCTTGCCAGCCTCGTCGTTTGCGCAAACTTTGTTCATCCAACCTTGGTGCGATCGCATCGCCAAAGAGTCGAACAACCGCATGAAGTGCCAAATCTATCCATCCATGCAATTGGGTGGTTCGCCCCCTCAGTTGTTTGAACAAGTGCGCGATGGCGTGGCTGATGTGATTTGGACATTGCCTGGCTACACAGCTGGCCGCTTCCCATCCATCGAGGTGTTTGAACTGCCCTTCATGATGCAAAGTCCCGAAGCCACCAGCAAAGCGCTGTGGGACTATGTGGAGCAATACGACAAAGCCGAATTCAAAGACGTCAAGCCTTTGGCCTTCCATGTGCACGGCGACGGTGTGTTTCACATGACCAACAAGCCCATTCGCACAGCGGCTGACTTGAAAGGTTTGAAGTTGCGCGCACCAACACGCATGACCAACAAGTTCATCGCGTTGCTTGGCGGCACGCCCGTGAGCATGCCAGTGCCACAAGTGGGTGATGCATTGGCCAAAGGCGTGATCGATGGCGCTGTGGTGCCTTACGAAGTGGTGCCTGCTGTGAAGATTCAAGAGTTGGTGAAATTCCACTCTGAGACTGACCCGGCTGAACCCGCGTTCTACACGGCGACATTCATTTTCGCGATGAACCAAGCCAAGTACGACGCATTGCCTGCGGACTTGAAGAAAGTGATTGATCACAACAGCGGTCAAGCGCTGTCGGGTCTGGCTGGTAAAGCGTTCTTGCAAGCCGATATGGAAGGCAAGAAAACAACGGTCAAAAACACTACCAACGTGATTCCAAAAGCTGAGTTGGAAAACTGGAAAAAGATCGGGCAACCTTTGACCGATGCTTGGGTGGCTGATATGAACGCCAAAGGCAAAAACGGCAAAGAAATGTTGGAAGGTGCCAAAGCACTGATTGCCAAATACGCTGCTGGCAAGTAAACCGTCTCTCGCATGACAAGGGGGCCGCCATGTTGCGGCCCCTTTTTTCGTCTGTGTCGCGGGTTTCAGTGCTGGCTGTAAACCAACCCCGAAGCCACGCCGCCAAACAAATCACCCTCCACCAAAGGTACCCCGACAAACTCCGTTTGCAGCGCCTCTTGAAACGTGCGCAGTGCTGATGAACCGCCGGTGAGGTAAATCGCGTCAGGTTTGCCGTGTGTCAGCCCCGCGCGATGCACACATTCGCGAGCGCAGGACACAGTGTTGGCCAGCAGCTGCGCCAAGTGGCTGTGCAAGTCGGCGCTACCAAGTGCTGCGGCTAAGTTGGGTTCTACGTACGAGAGGTCAATGCGCGTGTTGCCATTGATTTGTGAGCAGCGAATTTTGGCTTGCTCCACATCGTGGGCCATGTGGTGGCCGTAGCGTTCGTTCAACACAGTCATCAAGCGCGCGTGTAACTTGCCATCGGTGTAGTTGGGTTGCAGTGCTTTGGCTTGGGCGAGGGCCTTGGGTTGGTATTGCCAGTTGATCAAGTGCCAAGTGGACAAATCAAAGAACACGCGGTTGGGTACTTCACGGTTTTGCGGACCGATGTGGCCGTAGCCCAACAAAGGCATGACTTGGCCCAAGCTCAGCTTTTGGTCAAAGTCGGTGCCGCCAATGTGCACGCCGGTGGTGGCCAGCACATCGTCCGCTCGATGGTGCTTGTGCATGCGCTTTGGCCCCAAGCGCACCACGGTGAAGTCTGAGGTGCCGCCGCCAATGTCGGCGACCAGCACGGTGTTTTCTTGGGTCAGGCGGCGCTCGTAGTCCAGCGCCGCAGCGATGGGCTCAAACTGAAACGCAATGTCTTTGAACCCGACTGCCTCAGCGGCTAGACGCAGTGAATTTTCAGCTTGTGTGTCACGCTCGGCATCGTCATCCACAAAGTGCACTGGGCGGCCCATGACCACGCGGGTAGGGGCGGTGCCCAAGTGTCGGGTGGCCCGCTCACGCAAGGTGGAAAGATACGTGGTGATGATGTCGGAGAAGTTCACCAGCTGGTTGTTGATGAGCGTGGTTTCCATCAGCAGCGGGCTGCCCAGCAAGCTTTTGAGCGAGCGCATCAAGCGGCCTTCGGTGCCTTCTAGGTAGTGTGCGATGGCCGCGCGTCCAAAGTGTGTGCTGCCTTCCTCGGCGTTGTAAAACACCGCGGTGGGCATGGCCAGCGCATCGCCTTCTAGCGGGATCAGTTGGGCTGCGCCTTGTGGTGTGGCCCAAGCGATGGCCGAATTGGAGGTGCCGAAATCAATGCCTAAGGTGCCAAGGTTTCCTTGGGCACTTTGTGTTGCAACTGTCATCTGCGAAGTTAACCTGCCAGCCCCACGTAAACGTTTTGCACATCGTCGTTGTCGTCAATCGCGGATAGAAAAGCTTCTACTTCTTCTAAGTCTGCTGCGCTCAAGGTCGTCGGGTCCACAGGGTTCTTGGGTTTGTAGCCGAGCTTGGCCGACAACACGTTGAAGCCGTGGGCTGGCAAGGCGCGGCTCACGAGGTCGAGGTCAGTGGGGTCGGTGATGAACACCGAGGTGCCTTCGTCGCCCGCTTCAAAGTCTTGTGCGCCGGCTTCGATGGCCGCCATTTCAGCGTCAGCATCAGGGGACGTGGGTTCGGCTTCAATCAAACCAATGTGGTCAAAGTCCCATGACACCGAGCCAGAGGTCCCGAGCTGCCCTTTACGAAACAGCACGCGCATTTCTGGCGCCGTGCGGTTGACGTTGTCGGTCAAGCATTCGACCATGACCGCCACTTGGTGCGGGGCGTAGCCTTCGTAAATCACGCGTTCAAACTGAACGGATTCACCGGTCAGTCCCGCCCCTTTTTTGATGGCTCGGTCGAGCGTGTCTTTGGGCATAGACACCTTGCGAGCTTGCTCCATCACCATGCGCAAGCGTGCGTTGGCTGCAGGGTCTGCACCGTTGCGCGCGGCGACCATGATGTCCTTGGCGAGTTTGCTAAAGACGCGGCCCTTGGCGTTGGCTGCTAAGTCTTTGCCTTTGGCTTTCCATTGAGCGCCCATGTGTTGTTTCCTTTATGTGTGTGTGGTGTTGTTAGTGATCGGTACTCGCGCTCCAGCGCTCGTTCCATGCGTGTTCAATTTGGCGGCGGTCGCGCTTGGTGGGCCGACCGTGTTCAATGCTGTGTGCGGGCTCAGAGGCCAAGCGGTTTTGCTCGGCTTGTTTGGTACGCTGCGCGATGCTCTCAGGCGTTTCTGCGTACAGCAACTGCGCCACGGGTGCTGGCCCGCGTGCTGTGCTGATGCCTTGCACGACGACGGTTTTGGTCACATTACCTTGACGCACGGTCAGGGTGTCGCCCACTTTGACTTCGCGAGCGGGCTTGACGTCTTGCCCGTTAATTTGCACACGGTGTTTGGTGACTTCATCACACGCAAGGCTGCGTGTTTTGTAAAAGCGAGCGGCCCGAAGCCACTTGTCGATGCGCAGGCTGTCCATCAGTGGGTCAACACGTCCAGCACGTGTGTCAGATCGTGGCCGGTGTAGCTGGGCTTGGGGCCGATGGTTTCAAACGGCAAGTGTTGACGATTGACCCACACGCAAGTGAAACCAAACCAAGTGGCTCCCAAAGCATCCCAGCCGTTGCTAGAGACAAACAAAATGTCTTCGGTCTTGGCAGGAATGGTTTGCTGTACCAAGCCGTAGGCCTCGGGCGATGTTTTAAATAAACGAATGGGGTCTACGGAGATGACGTGGTCAATCAAGTCGGTCATGCCTGCATTGGTCACTGCGGTGTTGAGCATGTCAATGCTTCCGTTGGAGAGAATGGCGGTGGTGATGCCGCGTTGCTTCAAGCTTTGCAGTACGCCCACATTTTCAGCAAACGGTGTGAGCTTGGCGTATTGGCCCATCAAGGCGGCGATGTGTTCGGGCTTGGCGTCGAGCTTGAAACGCTCTAGCGTGTAGAGCAAGGCGCTGCGGGTGATGTCCCAAAACGATTGGTAGTGTCGACTGCCTTGCGTACCGTGCGGGTCAGACATCGTGATGAGCCGCGTGTAGTCAATTTGCTTGTCGCGCCACAGCACCGAGATGGCTGCGCCTTGGCCTGGGTACAGCTGCTCGGCCAATGCGCCGATGGAATAGACATCGAACAACGTGCCATAGGCATCGAACACAACCGCTTGGATGGCCATACTCAGTCCTCGTTTGGCAACAGGCAGCACTTGTCGCCACTGGCGGGACGCTCAATCGTGATGCGGTGGATATTGGGCAACGCGCTTTTGAGGTCGTTGTAGATGAAGCTGCAGAGGTTTTCCAGCGTAGCGGGGCCAATGCCCGGCACTTCGTCGAGGAAATGGTGGTCCAGCTTTTCGCGCACTTTGTCTACTTCTTGGCGCAAGAAACCGAGGTCCATCATCATGCCGGACTCGGGGTCTGGTTTGCCTGCAATCGTCACTTCAGCGTGATAGGTGTGGCCGTGGATGCGCAGACTACCCGCCGCATCAATTTTTCTGCGCAGGGTGTGGGCAGCTTCAAAGTAGAAGCGTTGGCTGAGTTCAAATGTCATCGGATACCAATCAACTTGTGGGTTTGCACGCTCAAACGCCAGCGCGGGTTAGCTTGGCAATAGGCCACGGCAGCGGCGGTGTTGGCCGCAGCATGCGGACCGTCCATGGGTTGCAAATAAAAGTGCGTGAAGTTCAACGTCTCAAACATCGCGGGCTCGGCACCCACTTGCGGAAACACGAGCTTGAGTTCTTGACCCGCGTTGACCACGCGTTGGCTGCCGGCTTTGGGGCTCATGCACAGCCAGTCGATGCCTTCGGGGGCTAGCACGGTGCCGTTGGTTTCTACCGCAATGCGAAAGTTCAGAGCGTGCAGGGCATCGACCAAAGCTTGGTCCACTTGCAGCAGCGGCTCGCCGCCGGTCAGCACCACAAAGCGGTGTGCCGTGTCGGTGGAAGGCCAAAAGCTGGCAATGGCAGCCGCCAGCGATTCGGCGCTGCCAAACTTGCCGCCATGCGTGCCGTCGGTACCCACAAAGTCGGTGTCGCAGAACTGGCAAATGGCCGAGCTACGGTCCTCCTCGCGGCCGCTCCACAGGTTGCAGCCGGCAAAACGGCAAAACACGGCGGGTTGCCCTGCATTGGCGCCTTCACCTTGCAAGGTGTAGAACATTTCTTTCACGCTGTATGTCATGCCGCTATTTTCGCAGCAAGTTACATGTCACCTTTTTATGGGTCAATTGAGGCATGACAAACCTTGCACACAACCTTTCCAAGACGTTGGCCCCGACCGGTGAACTGCGTGTCGCCATCAACGTGGGTAACCCCATTCTGGCCCGCCGCCACCCTGACACAGGGGCGCCCGAGGGCGTGTCAATTGACTTGGCCACCCAGCTAGCCCAGCGCTTAGGCCGGCCCTTGAAGCTGGTGGTGTTTGAAGCCGCTAGCAAATCGGTGGACGCCTTGGCCAACGATGTGGCCGACGTGGGCTTTTTTGCCATCGATCCTCTGCGCGGCGAGGCCATTGCCTTTACCGCGCCTTATGTGTTGATTGAGGGCGCGTATTTGGTCAAGCAAGACTCGCCTTTACGCAGCAACGAGGAGGTGGATCGTGTAGGACACACCATCGTGGTGGGCAAGGGCAGCGCCTACGATTTGTACTTGAGCCGCGAAATCAAGCAGGCGCAGTTGGTGCGAAGCCCCACGTCGCCCGAGGTGGTGAGTTTCTTTTTAGAGCATGGCCACGAGGTGGCAGCGGGTGTCAAGCCCCAGCTGGAAGCCGAGCTGCCCCGCCGACCTGGCTTGCGCATGCTGCCGGGCCACTTCATGGTGATTTCACAGGCCATGGGTTTGCCCAAAAACCGTGGCCCCCAAGCCGCTGCCTACTTGCACCAGTTCGTTGAAGACATGAAAGCTTCGGGTGAGGTGGCTGGAGCCATGGCCCGCCACCACATCGAGGGTGCGACACTAGCCCCTTTGGCCAGTTAACAAAGGGATTGAGACGATGGACGTCTTGACAACGCAAACCCTGTCAGGGGTGCAGACGGGTATTGAAGTGGCAGGCACGGTGGCTTTCGCCCTGTCTGGTGTGATGGAAGCGGCGCGCAAAAAACTTGATGCTGTGGGCGTGTGCGCGGTGGCCAGCGTGGCCGCGTTTGGTGGTGGCACCCTGCGCGATGTGCTGTTGGACCGCCGCCCTTTGTTTTGGATTGAACAATCTTGGTACTTGTGGTCAGTGCTGGCGCTGTGCTTGGCCGCCATGCTTTTGATGCGTGCCAAACATTTCAAACCCACCGAAAGATCCATGCAGTGGCCTGATGCCCTAGGCTTGGGTCTGTTTGCTGCCAGCGGCACACAGATTGCACTGGGCATGCAAATGCCCGCCCTCATTGCGGTGTTGATGGGCGTCATCACCGCCACCTTTGGCGGTGTGCTGCGCGACATCGTGTGCAACGAAATTCCCACCGCTTTTCACGATCACCATCCCTACGCCGTGTGTGCATTTGCAGGGGGCTGGGTGGTGGTGGTTTTGCACCTCTTGGGCTTTGACCCAAACACGGTGGTAGCGATTGGCGCGGCCACTGTCACGCTGCTGCGCTTGTCTGCATTACGATTTGAGTGGCGTTTGCCGACGTGGAAGATTGACGATTGAACCCAGTGGTATGTCCAAAAATAAACCCGCTCGAAGCGGGTTTATTTTTGGGTGAAGGGAGGGGTTATTTGCTCGCGACTTCGTGAGCCGCCATCAATTCAAGTGATTTCACCAGTGCCGAATGATCGAGTTGGCCCCAACCATTCAAGGCACACGCTTGCATGAGTTGCGCAGCAGACGCCGTTTGTGGCAACGACACGCCAATCGCTTTAGCGCCATTAAGCGCCAAGGCCAAATCCTTTTGGTGCAAGGCAATGCGAAAGCCTGGGTCAAAGGTGCGCTTGATCATGCGCTCGCCATGTACTTCCAAAATACGGCTGGAGGCAAAACCGCCCATCAAGGCGGCACGCACTTTGGCTGGGTCTGCACCGGCTTTGCTGGCAAAGAGCAAGGCTTCACCCACGGCGGCAATGTTCAAGGCCACGATGATTTGGTTGGCTACCTTGGTGGTTTGACCATCACCATTGCCGCCCACCAAGGTGATGTTTTTGCCCATCAAGTCAAACAACGGTTTGACGGTGTTGAAGGTGCCTTCTGAGCCGCCCACCATGATGGTGAGGCTGGCCGCTTTGGCTCCCACTTCACCACCAGACACGGGCGCATCCAAGTACTCGCACCCCAAGACATTGATTTTTTGGGCGAAGGTTTTGGTATCCATGGGCGAGATCGAGCTCATATCGACCACGGTCTTGCCTGGACTCAAACCTTCGGTGACGCCATCTTTACCAAACAACACGGCTTCGACATCAGGCGTGTCGGGCAGCATCAAGAAGATGATGTCTGCTTGTCGCGCCACGTCTGCATTGGTGGCGCACACATGGGCTGCATTGAGCGCTTCTGGCACCTTGCTGCGTGTGCGCACAAACATCTCGTGACCCGCGGTGAGCAGGTGTTGCGCCATCGGTGTACCCATGATGCCCAGGCCAATAAATCCAATTTTCATTTTTCTTCCTACTTATTTTTTCAAAAAATTAACGCACCATGCAGGGACGTTTGTGGTCAAACTTCCAACCAGGGATGAGGTATTGCATGGCCATTGCGTCATCGCGGGCGCCCAGTCCATGTTGCAAATAAAGCTGATGTGCTTTTTCAACCGCCACCATGTCAAGCTCAATGCCCAAGCCCGGTTTCTTTGGGACTTCCACGTGGCCGTTGACGATTTGCAATGGCTCTTTGGTGAGGCCTTGGCCGTCTTGCCAAATCCAGTGGGTGTCGATGGCGGTGACTTTTCCGGGCGCTGCTGCTGCCACGTGCGTGAACATGGCGAGCGAGACATCAAAGTGGTTGTTCGAATGTGAGCCCCAAGTCAGACCCCAATCGCGGCAGGTTTGCGCCACGCGGACTGAGCCCGCCATGGTCCAAAAGTGCGGGTCGGCCAAGGGAATGTCCACGCTTTGCAGCGACAGCGAATGCACCATTTGTCGCCAATCGGTGGCGACCATGTTGGTGGCGGTGGGCAAGCCCGTTTCGCGACGGAACTCGGCCATCACTTCGCGCCCGCTGAAGCCCTCTTCGGCGCCGCACGGGTCTTCTGCATAGGCCACCACGCCGCGCAGATCGCGCATCAAGCGCACAGCATCTTTCAACAGCCAACCGCCGTTGGGGTCCAGCGTGACACGTGCTTGAGGAAAGCGTTGGTGCAGGGCGGTGACAGCTTCAATTTCTGCCTCGCCAGCGAGAACGCCGCCTTTGAGTTTGAAGTCGTTGAAGCCATATTTCTCACGCGCCGCTTCGGCCAAACGGACCACCGATTCGGGGGTCATGGCTTTTTCATTGCGAAGACGGAACCATGCGTTGTCAGCCTCGTGCTCGGTGCGATAGGGCAGGTCGGTTTGCGTGCGGTCGCCGATGAAAAACAGGTAGCCCAGCATCTCGACCGAGCTGCGTTGTTGGCCTTCGCCCAAGAGCGCCGCCACGGGGACATGGAGGTGTTGGCCGAGCAAGTCGAGCAAGGCTGATTCCACGGCAGTGATGGCATGGATGGTGGTGCGCAAGTCAAAGGTTTGCAAACCACGACCGCCTGAGTCGCGGTCAGCAAAGCGTGTGCGTAGGGTGTTGAGCACGGCTTGCACATTGCCAATGCTTTGGCCAACTACCAACTCGGTGGCGTCTTCTAAGGTGGCGCGAATTTTTTCGCCGCCTGGTACCTCGCCAATGCCAGTGCGTCCAGCGTTGTCGGTGAGGATGAGCAAGTTGCGTGTGAAGAAGGCGCCGTGCGCGCCAGAAAGGTTCATCAGCATGCTGTCATGGCCCGCAACGGGGATGACGCGCAACTGGGTGATCACAGGAGAATGGTGAGGCATGTTGTGTTGCTTGTGTGGCGTGTGGGGTTTAGTCAGCTTTGATGTTGCGTGCTTCAATTAATTTTTTCCAGCGTGCGAACTCAGCGGCTTGATAGGCCGTGAATTGTTCGGGGGTGCTGGCCACAATCTCGAAGCCTAAGTCCAATAATTTGGCTTTGACTTGCGGGTCGTTCAAACCTGCCACGATGGCGGCGTGCAGTTTGGCTTTGATGTCAGCGGGCAATCCACGAGGCGCGGCAATGGCTTGCCATGAGTACACATTGGCGTCTTTGATACCCAACTCTTGCAGCGATGGCACATTGGGCAAGAGGGGTGAACGCTTGGCGCTGGTGATGGACAGTGGGCGCAGCTTGCCAGCCAAGATTTGCGGTAGCGCAGTGTTGATGTTCATGAACGACGCATCCACTTGTCCACCCAATAAGTCGGTCATCACGGGGCCGCCGCCCTTGTAGGGCACATGAATGCCCGTGGTGCCGGTTTGCAACCAAAACAATTCGGCAGTGAGGTGGTCGCTGCTGCCGTTGCCAGAGGATGCAAAGGTCATCTTGTTGGGATTGGCTTTTTGAAAGGCCATCACCTCGGCCATCGATTTGAGCTGCGAACTGGCCGGCACCACCAAGACGTTGGGCGCTTGCACAGCGATGCTGATGTAGTCAAAGTCTTTCAGTGCGTCATAAGACACTTTGGCGAGCAAGTGCGGTGCGATGACGAAAGGGCCGAGTGACGAGACCAGCAGCGTGTGTCCATCGGCAGGGGCGCGCGCCACAAAGCCGGCGCCGATCGTGCCGGTCGCACCGGCTTTGTTGTCGGTGATGAAGGTACCGCCTAATTTTTCTTGCAGCTTGGGCGCCAAGGTGCGCGCAATCAAATCGGTGGCACCACCGGGCGGAAAGGGCACGACCAAGGTCACTGGTTTGTCAGGCCAAGCATGTGCAGCGCTTAGGCTCAAAACGCTGGCTAACAAGGCCATAAAAAGTTGGCGTTTTTTGATCACAGTTTTCTCGCTGATGTGTGTAGGTGACGTTCAGTGCTCAGGCCGCACCACGAGTGTTGGTGTAGATGGCGTAGAGCGAATGGCTGCTGGCCATGAAAAGTCGGTTGTGTTTGGCCCCACCAAAACACACATTGGCGCATCGTTCTGGCAAGTGAATGTGCCCAATGGCTGTGCCGTCAGGTGCGAACACGCGCACGCCGTCGAGTTCTTCTGGCTTGGCGTGTACCGAGCCATCACTGCCCCAGCCACACCAAATATTGCCATCCACGTCCACCGCGATGCCGTCAAGCGCGCCTGGGCCTTGTGCATCGATGGCCAAGCGTTTGTTGGACAAAACACCGTTTGCATTCACGTCATAAGCCCACACTTTGCGGTGAGGTTTGGCGCGGCTTTCGACCAAATACAGCACGGATTCATCGGGTGAGAAGGCCAATCCATTGGGGCCTTGCACATCGGTTAACACTTGTTGGAGCACACCATCGCTTGGATTAATTCGATAGAGCGCATGCGGTAACTCGGCCACGGCAGGATCGCCCTCCCAATCGCCGGAGATACCAAAAGGCGGGTCTGTGAACCACACGGCGCCATTGCGTTGGCACACGATGTCGTTGGGTGAGTTCAAAGGCTTGCCATCAAACGCATCAGCCAACACCGTGATGGAGCCGTTGTATTCGGTGCGTGTGATCCGACGTGTTTGATGCTCGCAGGTGAGCAAGCGGCCTTGCGCATCGCGTGCCAAGCCATTGGCGTTGTGTGAAGGGCTTCGAAACTCACTCACTTGGCCTGAGGCGTCGTCCCAACGCAAGATACGGTTGTTTGGAATATCCGACACCAGCAAGTAGCGACCATCGCCAAACCACACCGGCCCCTCGGCCCAGCGCAAGCCCGTGGCCAATTGCTCCACGCTGGCGCTGAATAGGCGAAGTTTTAAAAAACGTTCATCCAACACCTCAACGCATGGGTCTGGGTAGCGAGCATGTGTTTCAAAGGCAATCGCAGGTCCGGTGGTCATGGTGTTATTTCAAAATCAAGTTAGGCAGCCACATGGAGAACGAAGGCACATAAGTGACCAGCATCAAGGCCGCAATCAAACCGCCATAGAACGGCCAAATGGTTTTCATCACGGTGCCCACGGACACTTCACCGATCGTGCAGCCTACAAATTGCGTGGTGCCCACGGGCGGCGTGTTCAAGCCCAGCGCACAGTTGATGAGCATGACGATGCCGAATTGCTCAGTACTCATGCCCATTTGTTGACAGATGGGCAAGAAGATGGGCGTGCAAATCAAAATCGTGGCGGCCATGTCGAGGAAGGTGCCCAACACAAACAAGATGATGTTGACCCACAAGAAGATGACCCACGGCTTGGCGCTCATGCTAGAAAGAAAATTGCCCGTCAGTTCGGCAACGCCGTACAAGCCAATCAAGTAGCCAAACATGGAGCTGATGCCAATCAGCAGCAGCACAGCGCCTGTGCTTTTCACTGCTTTGGCGGCAGCTTTCAAGAACTGTTCACGCGTGAGTTTTTTGTACACCAAGGTCGCTAAGAACAAGGCCCAAACCACAGCCACCGAAGCCGATTCTGTGGCGGTAAATGCACCCGACAAAATGCCCACGATGATGATGACGACCACCAGCAAGCCCGGCAGTGATTGCAAGAATGACTGGCCCACCACCGCCCAGCCTGGGAAAGTGCCAGCAGGGTAACCGCGCTTGACAGCCACACCATAGGCAGCGACCAAGTTGCAAATGGTCAGCACAATGGCAGGCACGATGCCCGCCAAAATCAAAGCTGCAATACTTACCTTACCGCTGGCAGCCAACGTGAAGATGATGAGGTTGTGGCTGGTGGGCATCAAAGCACCCACCAATGATGCGTGGGTGGTGACGTTTACCGCGTAGTCGGCGTCGTAGCCCGCTTTTTTCATTTGCGGAATCAGCACCGCACCCATGGCAGACACGTCGGCCACTGGTGAACCAGACACGCCACCAAACAGCGTACAAGCCAACACATTGCTCATGCCCAAGCCGCCGCGCACATGGCCTGCGAGCGACTTGGCTAAATCGACGATCTTGTCGGCAATACCGCCGTACATCATGATTTCACCCGCGAAGATGAAAAATGGAATCGCCAAGAAAGAGAACGGGTTCATACCCGAAATCATTTGTTGAAAGCCCACCGCCAAGGGCAAGCCTTCGTACAACAAAGTGGCCAAAGAAGACAGGCCAATTGAGAAAGCCACGGGCACGCCCAGCAGCAACAGCAGCGTGAAACTCACGCACAAAATAATCAGTGCCATGCGGGTATGACCTCTTCACCGCGCAGCAAGGCGATGATGTGTTCTAAAGAAAATAAGGCAATCAACACACCCGCCATGGCTGGCGGTGCGTATTTGAAAGCTTCAGACAAGCCGAGTGTTGGAATTTTGTAATCCCACACGCTTTGTGCCAGTAAGGCGCAGTTGTAGGCCATCACAACGCCAAAAATCAAGACAAGGGCGTGGATGAGTAGCTCCATCTTTAAGCGCACGGCTTCAGGCACGAGCACCAACAAAGACTCCAAGCCAATGTGGCCTGCATCGCGCACGCCCACCGCCATGCCCAGCATGGTCACGTAGAGCACGAGCAACACCGCGCCACTTTCAGCCCAGGTTGGCGTGTCGTTGAACACGTAGCGGCCAATGACTTGGTAGAGCCCCGCGGCAATCAACAGCACCAGGCCAACGACGCCGATCTTCAAACAAAGCCGCGCAAGGGCGGCACAAAAGCGTGTGTACATGATTTACTTAACTGCGTTGATGCGTTTGACCATGTCTTGCAGTTTGGGGTCTTTCAAGAACTTGTCGTACACAGGCTTCATCGCGAGTTGGAAGGCGGCTTTGTCGACGTCCACAATTTCAGCGCCGCCAGCTTTCACGATGGCCAATGATTTGGCTTCGCGCTCATCCCACAATTTGCGCATGTACACAACGGACTCTTTGGCCGAGGCACGAATTTGCTTTTGCTCCTCGGCGGAGAGTGTGTCCCACACCTTTTTAGAGAACAGCAAAATTTCGGGAGCCATGGAATGCTCAGTTTTGTTGTAGTACTTGGCCACTTCAAAATGACGTGAACTTTCGTACGAGGGGTAGTTGTTTTCTGCAGCATCGACCAAGCCTGTCTTCAGCGCGGTATACACCTCGCCGTAAGGCATGGGGGTGGCGTTGGCGCCCATGGCTTCGAGCAACGAAACCCACAAATCGCTTTGCTGCACACGCACCTTCAGGCCCTTGGCATCTGCCAAGGTTTTGATGGGTTTTTTCACTGTGTAGATCGAGCGTGCGCCAGAGTCGTAAAACGCCAAGCCCACAAAGCCTTGAGCTTCGCAGTCTTTCAAAATTTCTTCACCGATGGGGCCATCCAATACTTTGCGCATGTGTTCAGTGGAGCGGAACAAGAACGGCATGGTGGGCACCATGGTGGCCGCGCAGATGTTGTTCATGGGGGCTACGTTCACGCGGGCCATGGCGATGGCGCCGAGCTTGGTTTGTTCAATCGTGTCTTTTTCGTTGCCCAGTGCTGACTTGGAGAACACCTTGATGCTGTGCTTGCCGCCCGTTGCTTTGTTCAACTCTTCACCCATGTGGCGTACGGCTTGCACGGTGGGGTAGTCGTCGGGGTGGATGTCAGAAGAGCGAAATTCGGTGGCGTTTGCACCAAAAGCAAACAGCGAGGCAGCCGCAGAGGCCACCAAGGTCTTGAGCAAATTCGAACGTGTGTTCATGGGTGTCTCCTGTTGTGGTTAGAAATTCAGAAAAGGTCCGGCTTTGACAAAACCACCGCCTTGGTAAATCACGGCGGGGTCATTCAAATCGAGGGTGAGTTGCTTGGCTTCGACCGAGGCGCGAAACGGCTCAGAGCTGTCGCGTGGGCGGTAGCCAATGTGTTTGGCGGGGGTGTTGTCCCACCAGACGTGGTGGTTGTCGGACATGCCGTAAATCACGCTGTAGCCCACCACGGGTGAGTTGAGGCTGGAGACGACCAAGCGCTCCAAGTCGTCGTAGCTCATCCAAGTGGCGAGCATGCGGCGGTCTTTAGGTTCTGGAAACGATGAGCCAATACGCAAGCACACGGTTTCGATGCCGTAACGGTCAAAGTAAAAGCGGGCGAGGTTTTCGCCAAAGGCTTTGCTCAGACCGTAGTAACCATCGGGACGCACGGGCATGGTGGCATCGATCACCTCGTCCTGGCGGTAAAAACCGGTCACATGGTTGGAGCTGGCAAACACAATGCGGCGCGTGCCGTGGGTGCGGGCGGCTTCGTAGAGGTTGTAGGTGCCAATGATGTTGGCTTGCACGATGTCGTCAAACGGTTGCTCGGTGGAGATGCCACCTAGGTGAACCACGGCATCCACGCCTTCGAGCAATTTGAAGACAGCAGGGCGGTCTTGCAGCGGCGCGGGCATCACTTCTTCGCCGATGTCTGCAGCGCCCAATTCACCCAGGTCGCTCACACGCAGCACATCGCAACGTGTTTTCAGCCGAGGTCGCAAGACGCGACCCAAGCCACCAGCGGCCCCCGTTAAGAGCAGGCGAGAGTACAGATGCGAGGTAGTAGATGCCATACGAGGTGTTTTGAGTTTAGGTAGTGTTTGATATGCTTTTGACTTTAATTTGGTAGCGCTACCAAATGGTAGTTATAGCATGTTAGCCATGCCAAAACAGGCAGTCAATGCTTTTATCTCAGGGTTTTCGCTAGGTTCGTGCTGTCACGTTCGATGATGGAAAAGCCCACATCGATGATGCGCGGGTCAACCGTGCGGCCTTCGGCACGGTCAATCAAAAAGCGAGCAGCCAGTGTGCCAATTTGTTCACCATTGATGCGCACGGTGGTGAGTGCCGGCACCATGTCCGCAACGAAAGGCACATCGCCAAAGCCCATCACGGCGATGTCGTCTGGCACGGTCATGCCGCGTGCGCGCGCTTCGGTCATGACGCCCAAAGCCAACAAGTCTGAGCTGCAAAAAACAGCTTGCACGCTAGGTGCTTCGTTCAAGATGTGGGCCATTGCGTCACGGCCACTTTTGAGTGAGCGCGAGGCCCCCACATTGGCCACAAATACCGGCGCTAAACCTTGTTGTGCCACCGCGTCTTGAAAGGCCAAGGTACGGCGGTCCGCGCGTTCGTCTTCCGCGCGCACGATGGCAAATTTTTTGTAGCCTTTAGCCAGCAAGAATTTGGCGACTTCTCGCCCGATGTCCGAGTGAGAGAAGCCAATGAGCATGTCAATCGGTGTGGGTGTCAGGTCCCACGTTTCAACCACAGGAATGCCCGATGCGAGCAAGCGTGTGCGGGCTCTGCCTGGTGGCAAGATGCCGGTCAGAAAAATGCCGTCCGGACGACGCCCAATGATGGCTTCGAGCAGCAGTTCTTCGCGCTCGGCGGAATAGCCGGATTGACCCAGCATCAGCTGGTAGCCCGCATCAAACAAACTGCCGTTCAAGGACTCAATGGTTTCCATGAACACCGACACCACCGTGCTGGGAACGACCGCCGCAATCAAGCGGCTGCGTGACGAAGCCAAGCCGCCCGCCATGCGGTTGGGCACATAGCCGGTGCGCTGCACAGCCTCTTGTACTTTGCGCAACACATCGGGCGAGACTTGGTTGGGCGTATTGATGGCCCGTGACGCCGTGATGGGGGCCACGCCCGCGATCATGGCGACATCGCGCAGGGTGATGGCACCGCTGCTGCGGCGTGAACGTTTAGGCTGTTCTTTGTCGGTCATGAATTTTTTCTTGCATGCTTGGCGATGGTACCGCTATCATTGCATTTGTAAAGGCTTTCAATCTAAGCCAAATGATAGGAGACTTCGATGACGCCACTCACCATCCGCATGCAGCCCCAAGACAATGTGGCAATCGTGGCCAACGACGGTGGCCTGCCAGCAGGCACGGTGCTGCTGGACGGCTTGGTCTTGCGCGACGCGGTGCCGCAAGGACACAAAGTGGCATTGGTTGATTTGCCGGCTGACAGTGCCGTGTTGCGCTACGGCATCGCGATTGGCTATGCCTTGAAGGACATTCCCGCTGGCAGCTGGGTGCATGAGCGCTTGCTGAAGATGCCGTCAGCGCGCGAGCTGGACAACCTGCCAATTGCCTCCGTGAAGCCTGAACCGATGCCACCACTGGAGGGCTATACCTTTGAGGGCTATCGCAACGCCGATGGTTCGGTCGGCACGCGTAACATTTTGGCCATTACCACCACGGTGCAATGTGTGTCGGGCGTAGTTGAGTTCGCGGTTGCGCGCATCAAGGCCGAGTTGTTGCCCAAGTTTACGAATGTGGACGATGTGGTGGGCCTTGAGCACACCTACGGCTGTGGCGTGGCCATTGATGCCGAGGGTGCGGAGATCCCAATTCGTACCCTGCGCAACATCAGCCTGAACCCCAACTTTGGTGGTGAGGTGATGGTGGTGAGCCTGGGTTGTGAAAAGCTCCAACCTGAACGCCTGATGCCACCCGGCGCTATTCCCATCAACGATCAACGCGGCGAAGCATTGGATGTGGTGTGTTTGCAAGACGAAGCGCATGTGGGCTTTATGTCCATGATTGATTCGATCATGAAAACCGCAGAGCAGCATTTGCAGCGATTGAACCAACGTCAGCGCGAAACCGTACCTGCCAGCGAGCTGGTGGTGGGTGTGCAGTGCGGCGGCAGCGATGCGTTCTCGGGCGTCACGGCGAATCCGGCTGTGGGCTATTGCACCGATTTACTCGTGCGTGCTGGCGCGAGTGTGATGTTTTCTGAAGTGACGGAGGTGCGCGATGGGATTGACCAACTGACCTCACGTGCGACCACACCTGAAGTGGCTGAGGCCATGATTCGCGAGATGGCTTGGTACGACGCCTACCTCGCGCGGGGTCGCGCAGACCGCAGCGCTAACACCACGCCTGGCAATAAAAAAGGTGGGCTGTCCAACATCGTCGAAAAAGCGATGGGCTCGATCGTCAAGTCAGGCACAGCGCCTATTTCTGGCGTCTTGTCGCCGGGCGAGAAGCTCAAACAAAAAGGTTTGATATACGCGGCCACCCCTGCCAGTGACTTCATCTGCGGCACACTGCAATTGGCTGCAGGCATGAACCTGCATGTGTTCACCACAGGGCGAGGCACGCCTTACGGGTTGGCTGAAGTGCCTGTCATCAAAGTGGCGACGCGCACCGACTTGGCGCGCCGTTGGCATGATTTGATGGATGTGAACGCCGGCACGATTGCGGATGGCACCAAGACGATTGAGGATGTCGGGATGGAGCTGTTTCAGTTGATGCTTGATGTTGCCAGTGGCCGCAAGAAAACTTGGGCCGAGCACTGGAAGCTGCACAACGCGTTGGTGTTGTTCAATCCTGCGCCCGTGACCTGAGTTGGTTTAAACGATCTCGGCGCAGTTGCCGCAAATGCAGCGGCTGCGACGCGCAGGAAACACGATGCACGTTCTTTATTCTTTCCGTCGTTGCCCCTACGCCATGCGCGCGCGCTTGGCTTTACGCGCCAGTGGTGTGGTGTACGAGCACCGCGAAGTGGCCTTGAAGGCTAAGCCCGCAGCGATGTTGGCGGTGTCTCCCAAGGGCACGGTGCCTGTGTTGTGCCTGTCTACAGGTGAAGTTTTGGAACAAAGCCTTGACATCATGCAATGGGCTTTGATGCAGAACGATCCCGATGCTTGGTTGCCCGCTACGCCTGAACTTTGGGCATTGACCCACGAGATCATCGCCATCCACGACGGCGCTTTCAAAGCAAACTTAGACCGTTACAAATACCCGCAGCGTTTTGGGTTGGCCGACGGCTTAGCGCATCGAGAGCAGGGCGCGGCTTGGTTGATGACCTTGGACGCGCAATTGCAAAACACAGCGTATTTGGCGGGTCACAAGTGGGGGCTATTGGACGCTTGCATCGCGCCGTTTGTGCGCCAATTTGCACGCACAGACCGCACGTGGTTTGACGCGCAGCCCTGGCCTCACTTGTCGGCGTGGTTGGTGGCGTTTGAAAATTCTGACGCGTTTGTTGCGGTGATGCACAAGTTCCCGCTGTGGGTGCCCCAGACGCTTGAACTTTGAACGCGTGGGGTAGGTTCGCCTCAGCGGGCCGATTTCAAAAAGTCCATCACTCGCGTCCATTGCTCAGGCACATTCAAGGCGGGGGCATGGCCGCAGCCTTCAATCTCTTGGGTCTGCAACAAGCCTTTCGCTCCAGGGCCACGTGTGTGCATGGCTTCAATGGTTTGAGGCGAGATCAAGTCAGAGTTGGCACCGCGCATGACCATGACGGGAATATCCAGTGTGTCGTATGCATTCCACATGGGGTACTCGGGCACTTCGCGGAAAAACTGTTGTGTGATGGCGGGGTCGTAATGTGGCGTCACGCGGCCATCGGGTAGGCGGCGGGTGGAGGTTTCGGTCAAATGGGTCCACTGCGCATCGGTTTGACGGCCAAATGGCGCATAGGCTTGACGAAAGAACGCTTCCAACTCGGGCACCGTGTCAAACGCAGGCGGCTGGCCTGCATAGGCTTTGATGCGCTCCACGGCAGCGGTGGAAATTTCAGGCGCGATGTCGTTCAAAACGAGGCTGCGAATGCGGCCTTTGAAGGCGGGTACTTCCAAGGCCGCAGCGCACACGAGGCCCAAGGCACCGCCCATTGAGGTGCCAACCCAGTGGGCTTGGTCAATCTGCAGCGCATCCATCAAATCCAAGGTGATGCGGGCGTAGGTAGCAAAGCTGTAATCGTCTTTGGGCGCGTGGCTCCACTGGCTGAGGCCTCGACCGATGGTGTCGGGGCAAATCACGCGGTAGTGGGGGGCGAGTTGCTCTGCCAATGCATCAAAGTCGCGCCCTGTGCGTGCCAAGCCGTGCCATGCAATGACCACAGGCAACGATGCATCGCCCCAAGCGGTGTAATGGATGTTGAATCCGTGGCATTGCAAGTAGTGGGAGCTGGGTTTCATAGGGTGCGCCTTTGTTTGAATGTATTTTGCCAACTCCATTGGATGGTTCGCTGACACCTAGGGCGGCGCGCTGAAGGCCTGAGCGTTTACGATTGGGCTATGCAATTGCAAGATATTTTGTATTCTCAAGGTTTTGGAACGCGCCGAATTTGCGCCGGTCTCGTTCAACAAGGCTATGTGCAGGTCGATTTGGGCGAGGGCTTGCTGACGTGTGAAGACGCGCAGCAAGACATCGACGTTTATGAGGGCTTGCAGTACAGCGTGCAAGGCGTGCTTTGGCCCTACCACGCCAAGGCTTATGTGCTGTTGCACAAACCCGCAGGCTACGAGTGCTCACACAAGCCATCGGCTTGGCCTAGCCTCTACACCTTGCTGCCACCCGCGCTGCGTCAACGCCCTCAAAAAAGTGCGGTGCAAGGCGCACAAGCCGTGGGGCGTTTGGACCAAGACACCACGGGCATGTTGGTCTTGACCGACGATGGCCCGTTGATTCACCGCATGAGTTCACCCCGTCACCATGTGCCTAAGGTCTACGAGGTGACCACCGACGATCCGTTGGACGACCAACAAGTGCAGCGCCTGCTCGACGGCGTGGTGTTGGACGACTCGCCCAAGCCCGTCAAAGCCGCAGCGTGCGTGGCCGTGTCTGAACATCACATGCGCTTGACCTTGACCGAAGGCAAGTACCACCAAGTCAAACGCATGTTGGCGGCGGTGGGTAACAAAGTGGTGGGCTTGCATCGTTCGCAAATTGGGGCCATGCCTTTGCCCGCAGATTTAGCGCCGGGTCAGTGGCGTTGGATTAGCCAAGACGAGCTGAAGTTGTTAGCTACAAACGCTTAACTTTGGCCTGTCTTTGAGTCTTGTTTGCGCTGGGTCAAGCGCATTGCGGCTGAAATGAACCCCTTTCAACGTGTGGCCGAGGCCACGCTCGTTACACTGGCGGTAGATTTTTCAAGGTGTTTCTTTGTGTTTTTGATTCAACGTTTGACGCTGGCTTTGGCCAGCATGCTGCTGTTCGCCGCCGCCCCTTGTGCACAAGCTGGCAACCCAATTTTTGTACTGAATTCGCAAGATGCGAATGTGAGCGTGATTGACTCGGCGACTTGGAAAGAAAGCCGTCGCATTCCCACAGGCAAAGAGCCGCACCATATTTACCTCACTCCCGACGAAAAGTCGGTCATCGTCGCCAACGCGGGCGGCGACTCGCTCACCTTCATCGACCCACGCACTGCTGAAGTCCAACGTGTGGTGCGTGGCACGATCGACCCTTACCAATTGCGTTTCTCGCCCGACATGAAATGGTTTGTGACGGTGGCCAACCGTTTGAACCACATTGATATTTACCACTGGGACGGTAAAGATTTGACGCTGGCCAAGCGCATTCCTTCCAGCAAAACACCCAGCCATATTTGGATCGACAGCAAAAGCACCACGGCTTACGCCACCATGCAAGACAGCGACGAATTGGTTGCCGTGGACTTGGCGACGCAAACCATGAAGTGGCGTGTCAAAACTGGCGCAATGCCCGCGGACGTGTTTGGCACGCCCGACGACAAACACCTGCTGGTGGGCTTGACCGGTGGTGACCATGTGGAGGTGTATGACGTCACAGGACCACAAGCCAAGTTGGTGAAAAACATTCCAACTGGCCAAGGCGCACATGCTTTCCGTGCCCTTGGCGATGGCCGTCATGTGTTTGTCGGTAACCGCGTGGCCAACACCATCAACAAGATTGACTACACCACGCTGGCGTCTGTGGCGCAGTTCAAAGCTCCGGGTGGCCCTGACTGCATGGAAGTCACGGCAGATGGCAAGTTGCTGTTGGTGTCATCGCGCTGGATTAAAAAAATGAGCGTGATTGACATTGCGACCGGTCAGTTGGTGCGTCAAGTCAAAGTCGGCAAGTCACCTCACGGCATTTGGACCGTGGACCACGCCAAGCGGTATTGATGCACATGCGTTGCTTGAGTTTGGTTTTTTTCGCCTCACTGAGCATTGCAGCGCAAGCCGCCACGCCTTGTAGCAAGCCGCTGTACCTCACGTTTGACACGGGCCACATGGGCGTGGCGCCTTTGATCGCTGAGGTCTTGAATCGACAAAACGTCAAAGTCACATTCTTCGCAGCCAACGAACCCACCAAAGAAGGCGATGGCTCTTTGGGCGAACATTGGGCACCGTGGTGGAAGGCCCGTGGCGCCGAAGGTCATGCCTTCGCCTCACACACTTTTGACCATGTGTATTGGCGCTCAGACCTGCCGCGTGGCAGCTGGCAAATGCGCCCCACGGCAGGTGCCAGCAAAGGCCAAACCGAGGTGTGGACCAGCCAACGCTATTGCGACCAACTGCAACTCGCCAACACGCGTTTAGAGCAAATCACGGGCGTCAAACCGCTGCATTTGTTCCGCGCACCCGGTGGCAAAACCTCGCCTTCGTTGTTGCATGCCGCCAAACAATGCGGCTTTGCCCATGTGGGCTGGGCCGATGCCGGCTTTTTGGGGGATGAATTGCCCAGCGATAAATTCCCCAATGCGCAGCTGTTGCAACGCGCTTTGAACAAGATCCAGTCGGGAGACATCTTGATGGCGCATCTGGGCATTTGGTCACGCCAAGACCCTTGGGCGCCGGCCGTGTTGGAGCCTTTGATTGAAGGCCTCAAAGCCAAAGGGTTTTGCTTTGCAACCCTCAAAGACCATCCACAATTCAAACCATGGACGCGTTGATTGATCTTTTTGCCAGCACGCAAGCCGCGTTGTATGAAGGCGTGATGCAGCCCTTCGCTTTTGCGGTGGGGCTTGGAAATCGTCTGGAAGATGTGTTCGATGGCACGGGCTGGTTGCTGGTGGGTTTGTTACAAATCGCCGTCATGCTGTTGGTGATTGGCCCGCTGCAACGCTGGCGCCCCGTTGAGGCCGTGACCAACACGCAGGCCATTCGCACCGACGTGATTTACACACTGATCCATCGCTTGGGCCTGTTTCGGGTGGCCTTGTTCTTGTCGGTCGAGCCCGTGCTGGACACCTTGTTGGGCGACTTGCGTGTGCAAGGCGTGGGGACTTTCCATTTGGAAGACCTTTGGCCCGGCGTCACCGATGGCCCGATGACTAGCTTTGTGATGTATCTCGTCGTGTTTGACTTCGTCAATTACTGGCTGCACCGCGCTCAGCACCAATGGAACTGGTGGTGGGCTTTGCACGCGGTGCACCACTCACAGCGCCAAATGACGCAATGGACCGATAACCGCAACCACTTGCTTGACGATGTGTTGCTGGCGGTCATTTGGGTGTTCGTCGCGCAGCTCATTGGCATTGCGCCCACGCAGTTTGTAGCAGTGGTGGCCATCACCCAATTGTTTGAAAACTTCCAGCACGCCAACTTGCGCGTGAGCTTTGGCAAGTGGGGCGAACGCCTGTGGGTCAGCCCGCGCTTTCATCGTTTGCACCATGCGATTGGTTTGGGGCATGAATCATCCCAAGGCGCGAAGACGGTTTTAGGGGGACACAACTTTGGTGTGCTCTTGCCTTGGTGGGATGTGTTGTTTGGCACCGCCAACTTTGAATCCAGTTTTCAAGCCACTGGCATCCGTGACCAAGTGGAGGCTGGCGTCGATTACGGCGAAGGTTTTTGGTCTCAGCAAAAACTGGGTATCAAACGCCTCATCCAAGCTTTGGGCTTGTCATCCAAGCTTTGAATCACTGCGGTATGCTTTTGGCATGCGTTTGTTTTTAGATTCTTTTTGGCGCGCATTGGCTTATTGCCTGATGCCGCGCGTGATGCTCCTCTCCCTGTTGCCATTGGCCATGTTGCTGGTGCTGTCGGTGAGTTGGGGCTATTTCTATTGGTCGCCCACCCAAGACTGGGTGCGTGACATGTTGGCTTCTTGGCAAGTGCTGCAGAGCATGATGGATTGGCTGCAAGCCCACGGTGCGCCCGAGTTGCAAGGCGTCATGGTGCAACTGGTGGTGATTTTTGCTATCACGCCTGTGCTGGTTGTGGTCTCGTTGTTGGCCGTGTCTTTGATGATGACGCCTGCTCTGGTGGACTTGGTGGTGCAGCGCCGCTTCGCGCATTTGGCGCTCAAGCACGGCGGCTCGACCCTGACCAGTTTGGCTTGGACTTTGGGCTCAACCTTGGTCGCTTTGTTGGCGATGCTGATCTCCCTGCCGCTGTGGGTGGTGCCCCCTTTGATGTTCATCGTGCCCCCGTTGATTTGGGGATGGCTGAGCTACCGTGTGATGGTGTACGACGCGCTGGTGTCACATGCCAGCCGTGAAGAGCGTCTGGCCATTGGCCGCAAGCACCGGGGCTGGCTGCTGTTGATGGGCGTGCTGACGGGTTATATGGGTGCGTTGCCCAGCATGGTGTGGGCTTCAGGCGCTTTGTTTGCGGCGGCGTTTTTGGTGTTGATTCCCTTGGCAATTTGGATTTACGCTTTGGTGTTTGCCTTCACCTCGCTGTGGTTCGCGCACTACAGCTTGGCAGCACTTGAAGCCCTGAGGGATGAGACGGATACGGTGGTCATGGGCGCCTCGATGCCGTTGCCCACGGTAGCATTGCCGGATGACATACACACCTCACAACCCCCAAGCATCTGACGCGAGGCCAGAATTTGGCCTCATCATCGTTGGCGACGAAATTCTCTCGGGCAAGCGTGCTGACAAGCACATGCCCAAAGTGATTGAGCTGTTGAGCGCACGCGGCCTGTCCTTGGATTGGGCAGACTACGTCGGGGACTCGCCCGAACGCATCACACGTACCCTGGCGCGTGCGTTTGACAGCAACAGCATTGTGTTTTCATGCGGCGGCATTGGCGCCACGCCTGATGACCACACGCGTCAATGCGCTGGCAAAGCATTGGGGCTAGACCTCGAGTTGCACCCGCAAGCCGAAGCGCTGATACGTGAGCGCATGCAAGACACAGCCAAAGAACAGGGCGTGCCCTACGAGCCAGACCGCCACGACAACATCCACCGTCTCAATATGGGTGTGTTTCCTGTGGGCGCGAGCATCATCCCCAACCCGTACAACAAGATTCCGGGCTTTAGCTGCCAAGGCGCAGGCGGTGGCGTGGTGCACTTTGTGCCGGGCTTTCCGGTGATGGCATGGCCCATGATGGAATGGGTACTCGACACGCATTACCCGCATTTGTTTCAGACGGAAGCTTGGATTGAAAAGTCCATCGTCATCTATGGCTCGATGGAAGCCACCCTCACACCGCTGATGGAAACCTTGGAGCGCGAGCATTCGGGCATCAAGGTGTTCAGTTTGCCCAGCGTGGACCACCCCGTGCATGGTCGTCACATTGAATTGGGTGTCAAAGGTGCGCCAGACAAAGTAGCGCAGGCCTATCCTGCGATGTTGGCGGGGCTTCAAGCCTTTGGTTTGAAGTTTGGCCCTGAATTGGTGCGAACTTGATTCCGACTTGTTTTGGTGCATTTATGCACCAAAATAGGGTTGATCGTTTTCCTCCATTTGATGCTCAGATTGCAGTTGGGCCAAAGATTTGGCTCAAACTCGGTGCAAAATACGCGCCTTGACGGCAAACAGAAGGCGGCTTCGGTAAGGCTTACGCTGGCACAGAAACTGCATTCTCTAACCTCGAAACACTTTTTAACCCAACCTACCTAGCAGGAGAACTTGATGGCCAAGACCGTCGCAGACGTAATGAAAATGGTGAAAGAAAACGAAGTTAAGTTCGTTGACTTCCGTTTCACCGATACCCGTGGCAAATGGCAGCACATCACTGCGCCTGTGTCGCAGTTTGACGAGAGCAAGTTCGAAGAAGGTCAAGCGTTTGACGGTTCTTCCATCGCAGGTTGGAAAGGCATTGAAGCCTCCGACATGTTGTTGATGCCTGATCCAAACAGCGCATTGATCGACCCCTTCTTTGAAGAAGTCACCTTGGTGTTGGTCTGTGACGTGATCGAGCCAACAGACGGCAAAGCTTACGAGCGTGACCCACGTTCGATTGCCAAGCGCGCTGAGTCATTCCTCAAGCAATCTGGCATTGGCGACACGGCTTATTTCGGTCCAGAGCCAGAATTCTTCTTGTTCGACGAAGTGCGTTGGAGCACTGAGCCCAACAACACGTTCTACGCCATCAATGAATACGAAGGCCCATGGAACAGCGGCGAGAAAATCGAAGGCGGCAACCGCGGCCACCGTCCTCGCGTCAAAGGCGGCTACTTCCCAGTGCCTCCAGTCGACAGCACGCACGACATGCGCAGCGAAATGTGTTTGTTGCTCGAATCCGTGGGTATCCCCGTTGAAGTGCACCACCACGAAGTGGCTGGCGCAGGTCAATGCGAAATCGGCACCAAGTTCTCAACTTTGGTCGAACGTGCTGACTGGACATTGCTGCAAAAGTACGTGATCCACAACGTGGCCAACGCTTACGGTAAAACTGCCACTTTCATGCCTAAGCCATACGCTGGCGACAACGGATCCGGTATGCACGTTCACCAGTCCATCTGGAAAGACGGCAAGAACTTGTTCGCAGGCACTGGCTACGCTGGTTTGTCCGATTTGGCCCTGTACTACATCGGCGGCATCATCAAGCACGCACGTGCCCTGAACGCGATCACCAACCCAGGTACCAACAGCTACAAGCGCTTGGTGCCTCATTTCGAAGCCCCAGTGAAATTGGCTTACTCAGCCAAGAACCGCTCTGCTTCGATCCGTATTCCAAACGTGGCCAGCGACAAAGGTCGCCGCGTGGAAGCTCGTTTCCCAGATCCATTGTGCAACCCTTACCTCGGCTTTGCAGCCTTGTTGATGGCTGGTTTGGACGGTATCGAGAACAAGATCCACCCAGGCGAAGCAGCGACCAAAGACTTGTACCACCTCCCCCCAGAGGAAGACAAGTTGGTGCCAACCGTGTGCTCAAGCTTGGACCAAGCTTTGGACGCATTGAATGCAGACCGCGCCTTCTTGACCAAAGGCGGCGTGTTCACCGACTCATGGATCGACGCTTACATCGAATTGAAGATGCAAGAAGTGACCCGCAGCCGCGTTGAAGTGTCACCTGTCGAATACGACATGTACTACTCGCTGTAATTCGTTGCAACGACCTGTGCAATAAAAGGACGGCGCAAGCCGTCCTTTTTTTGTTTCAACCTACACTTTTTTATGAACCGTTTTTTGTCTCTTCGTGGCATATGCCGCCTCACCCTCGGTGTTGCGCTGGCAAGCTTTTGCATGGTCGCGTTGCAAGGATGGGCGAATGAGTCGCAGCACATCTACCGATGCGGGAACGCCTATACCAATCAGCCCGACGCCAAGCAGAACTGCAAGTTAGTGAGCAACACAGGGCAGCGTGTGATCGTGATTGAAGGCACGCATGCGCAAGGTTCGCAGGCGGTGTCGCCTAGCGCTGGTGCCAACAGCGGTGCAGCAAGCACCAAAGTCGATAGCGCAGACCAGCGTCAACGCGATACGCAGGCCCAAGCGGTGCTGCAAGCCGAATTACAAAAAGCGCAAAAGCAGCAGGCCGATCTGCTGCGTGAATGGAACAACGGTGAGCCCGAGCGGCGCGCCGATGAGTTTCGTCAACCCCAAAAATACCAAGACCGCGTCGCGCAGTTGCGCGGTGCCATCCAGCGTGTTGAAGCAGATGTAGCGGGCTTGCAGCGCGAGTTGTCCCGCTTGTCTGTGACGACTCAAACCGGAGCCAAGCCATGACGCTCGCCCAATCTGAACCCAACATTCAACTCAACTACACGCAAGCGTTTGATTTGCTTGCCACTTTGGTGGCCGTGGTGCGCACCGATGGTGTGGTCGTATTCGCTAATTCAGCCCTCGAAGATGTGATGGGCTTATCGCGCCGCAACATCGAAGGCTCTGCGTTGGCAAACTACTTCACGGAAACCCAGTCGTTCGAGGGGGCGTTGCAAGGCGCGCAGACCAATGCCTTTGCCACCATGCGCTACGACGCGCATTTACGCCGCCCCCTGCAAGATCCTTTGCCCGTACACGTCATTGTGGCGCCCACGGATGTGATGGGCGAGGTGCTGGTCGAGCTGCTGCCGCTGGAACAGCAAACCCGCCAAGATCGTGAAGAACGCCTGATTGACCAAGCGCAAGCCAACAAAGAGCTGATTCGTAACTTGGCCCACGAAATCAAGAACCCTTTGGGAGGCATCCGTGGCGCGGCTCAATTGCTGCAAATGGAGGTCGAAAGCAAAGACCTCATTGAATACACCCAAGTCATCATCCACGAGGCAGACCGGTTGCAGTTGTTGGTGGACCGCTTGCTGGCGCCGCACCGTCGTCCGCATGTCGTTGGCGATGTGAACATCCACGAGGTGTGTGAGCGGGTGCGCAGCCTGATCTTGGCTGAGTTTCCCAAAGGGCTGCGCATGGTGCGCGACTACGACACGTCCATCCCCGAGTTCCGTGGCGACCGTGAGCAACTGATTCAAGCGGTACTGAATATCGTGCACAACGCCGCCCAAGCTTTGGCAGATCGCATACTTGAGGGCAATGCTGAGATCGTTTTACGCACGCGCATCAACCGACAAGTGACTTTTGGCAAACAACGCTATCGGTTGGCATTGGAATTGCATGTGATAGACAACGGGCCCGGTATTCCGGAAGAGATCAAGGACAGGTTATTTTTTCCCTTGGTCTCGGGACGGGATGGCGGTTCTGGCTTGGGGCTGAATTTGGCACAAACTTTTGTGCAGCAGCACCATGGCTTGATTGAGTGTGACAGTGTGCCGGGACGCACAGATTTCAAAATTCTGATCCCGCTGCCTTGACACCTCGCGTGGCCCTTAACTTAGAAATGAAAGTGCCGAGATGAAATCGATTTGGATTGTGGACGACGACCAGTCAATTCGCTTCGTGCTGGAGAAGGCGCTGTTGCGCGAGAACCTGCCGACGCGCAGCTTCACCAGCCCCCGCGAAGTACTGCAAGCGCTCGACTCGGTGAGCGAGGACGATGGCCCGCAAATTCTGGTCAGCGACATTCGCATGCCCGGTGGCTCGGGGCTCGATTTACTCACCAAAGTGAAAGAACGCCTGCCTTCGTTGCCCGTCATCATCATGACGGCGTTTTCAGATTTGGACAGCGCGGTGTCTGCCTTTCAAGGCGGTGCGTTTGAGTACTTGCCCAAGCCTTTTGACTTGCCCAAAGCGGTTGAGCTGATTCGCCGCGCCTTGGACGAGAGTCAACGCGAACAACTGCAAAGCGAACAGCAAGACGCCACGCCCGAGATGCTGGGCCAAGCGCCCGCCATGCAAGACGTGTTTCGCGCGATTGGGCGTTTGAGCCAAAGCAATGTCACCGTGATGATCACCGGTGAAAGCGGCTCGGGCAAAGAACTGGTTGCGCGCGCGTTGCATAAGCATTCGCCACGCGGCGATGCAGGCAACAAAGGCCCATTCGTCGCCATCAACACGGCGGCGATCCCCAAAGACTTGCTCGAGAGCGAACTGTTCGGGCACGAACGTGGTGCATTCACAGGCGCACAAACCACGCGTCGTGGCCGCTTTGAGCAGGCAGAGGGCGGCACGTTGTTTCTCGATGAAATTGGTGACATGCCGTTTGATTTGCAAACGCGCTTGTTGCGTGTGTTGAGCGATGGCACGTACTACCGCGTGGGCGGTCACAGCGCCATCAAAGCGAATGTGCGTGTGATTGCAGCGACGCACCAAGACTTGGAAAAACGCGTCAAAGACGGTGTGTTCCGTGAGGATTTGTTTCACCGCCTGAATGTGATTCGTCTGCGTTTGCCCGCTTTGCGGGAACGCCGAGAAGACATTCCCACCTTGACGCGCCACTTTTTGCAGCAGAGCGCACAACAATTGGGCGTGGAGCCCAAGCGCATCTCTGACGCTGCACAAACAGTGCTCAATCAGTTCGCGTTCCCGGGCAATGTGCGTCAACTCGAAAACATTTGCCACTGGCTGACTGTGATGGCGCTGGCGCAGGTCATTGAACCCAAAGATTTGCCACCCGAAGTGACCTTGTCTGGCGAGGCATTGGCTGCATTGAGCCATACCGGACAAGACACCTCGGGCTTCCGCGCACCCGCCGCGCATGATGCGAGCCATGCCGCGCCCGCGACAACATCTTCAGGCGAGGGGGCAGCTCCTGTCGTGTTGAATATGCCTGGTGCCGATTGGGAGCAGGGATTGGAAGCCGAAGCCATGAGCCTGCTCGTGGCGGGCCGCACCGATGTATGGGATGTGTTGATCAACCGCTTTGAAGCGCGGTTGATTCAGACCGCTTTGGTCAACACGCGAGGCCGACGCATTGAAGCTGCGCAAAAGTTGGGCATTGGCCGCAACACCATCACGCGCAAGATTCAAGAGTTGGGATTGGACGACTAGCCGAGCGTCACGATAACGGGCACGTGGTCGCTGGGACGCTCGTTCTTGCGTGGGGCTTTGTCGATCACACAGGCTTGTACCGCAGGCTTGAGCGACTCGCTCACCAAAATGTGGTCGATACGCAGGCCACGGTTGCGTCGGAACGCAAACTCGCGGTAGTCCCACCAGCTGTAGCTTTTCTCTGCTTGTTCAAACATGCGGAACGCGTCGTGCGTGCCGAGGTCAATCAGCGCCTGAAAGTGGTCACGCTCCTCGACGGTGCAGTGGATGGTGTCTTTCAAGGCGACGGGGTCCCACACATCTCGGTCATCGACCGTGATGTTGAAGTCGCCCATCAAGACGAGCTTGGGGTGCTGTTTGAGTTCTTCACGCAGCCAGTTTTGCAAAGCGTCAAGCCAGCGCATTTTGTAAACAAATTTGTCGCTGTCTGGCGCTTGGCCGTTGGGGAAGTAGGCACCAATGACGCGTATGCCATCGACTGTGCCTGCAATGACGCGGGCCATGTCATCTTCGAAGCCTGGGATGTTTTTCACCACGTCGGTGGCTTCACTGCGTGAGAGCAGGGCCACGCCGTTGTAAGTTTTTTGGCCGAAGAACGCGACCTTGTAGCCCGCGGCCTCGATGGCTTCATGCGGAAACTTGTCGTCTGTGGTCTTGGTTTCTTGCAGCACCAACGCATCGACGGGGTTGGTCGCCAACCAGTCCAGCACTTGCGGCAAGCGCACGGTGAGTGAGTTGACGTTCCAGGTAGCGAGTTGCATGTGTGTGTTCTGACTTAAATGTGAAAGGCTGCCAAGAGGCCGATGGCAATGCCCAGCGCGCCTGTGCCAAACATGGCGTATTCCACCCATACCTTGCGGGTGAGCAATGCAATGGCAGCCAAAGCGATGGCCACTTGCAGCACCGTGGTGGCTTGGGCCCAGCGGTGGTGTTGATGCATTTGCTCATCTGACATTTCGTCACACTCTTTGGCTTGGGCTTCTAGTTTTTCGGCACCCGTTTTGATGTCGGCTTTCTCGGTTTTGTAGCGCTCAATTTGGTTGAGGTAATGCTCGGTTTTGGTGGCGGGGGCCAATTCAACGGCCAATTCCATCAAGTTTTGCTTGCTGCTTTTGGCTTGGTAATAGTTCCACTGGTTTGATGCTTCGGTCTTTTTGATCGCTGCGTCGTTTTTGTATAAACCGGCAGCGGCTTGTGTGGCACCGCCCATGTAGCCAAAGATGGCGCCTACCGTCGCAATGATGGCGGTGAACATGGCAATCTTGTTGGTGAAGCTGTTGCCGTGGCCTTCCACCGCATGTTCTAGTTCGTGGTCGTGCGGGCCGTGTACGTGAAAACCGTCTTCAGACATTGCAATTGCTCCTGTTTAACGTGTGCGAGTGAAGTTGACCAAGCTGTAGGTCAAACCATTGGCTGCGACGTGCGTGCTGCGCTCGGTTTCTTGCCAGTCGGCATCAAATGTTGGCGCGAAGGCGTCGCCTTCAAAGTCAGCGTCAATTTCGGTCACCACGGCGCGGGTGGCCAAGGGCATGGCTTGCGCGTACACCTCGGCGCCGCCAATCACCCATACTTGTGCATCAGCGGGGCATTGCTGCACCGCTTGTTCGATCGAGTGAGCCACGACTGCGCCTTCAGCTTTCCACTTACTTTGTCGCGTGACCACGATGTTGGTGCGGCCAGGCAGTGGGCGAAATTTAGGCGGAAGAGATTCCCAAGTTTTGCGACCCATCACCACGGGCTGCCCCAGCGTGGTTTGCTTGAAGTGCGCCAAGTCCTCAGGCAAGTGCCAAGGCAGCTTGTTGTCTTGTCCAATGACGCCGTTGCGCGCGCGCGCAAAAATCAAATTCAAAGCCATGGCTTAAACCGCAACTGGGGCTTTGATGGCGCCGTGGCATTGGTAGTCCAACACCTCGAAGTCTTCAAACTGGTAGTCGAAGATGGAATCGGGTTTGCGCTTGATATGCAGTGTGGGGTAGGCGAAGGGCTCACGGCTGAGCTGCAAGGCCACTTGCTCGTGGTGGTTGCTGTAAATGTGGCAATCGCCGCCGGTCCAAATGAAGTCGCCCACATCCAAATCGCACTGCTGGGCCACCATGTGGGTGAGCAAAGCGTAGCTGGCAATGTTGAAGGGCACCCCCAAGAAGATGTCGGCACTGCGTTGGTAAAGCTGGCAGCTGAGCTTGGCTTTTTCCCCTGGGTTTTGGGCGGGAGCCACATAAAACTGGAAGAAGGCATGACAAGGCATCAGCGCCATCTTGTCGAGATCAGCCACGTTCCACGCGCTGACGATGATGCGGCGGCTGTCTGGGTTACTTTTGAGCGTGTCGATGACTTGCTGAATTTGGTCAATGTGGCCGCCGTTCGGGGTCGGCCAGCTGCGCCACTGCACGCCATACACGGGTCCCAAGTCACCGTCTTCGCGGGCCCATTCGTCCCATATGGACACGTTTCGTTCTTTGAGCCAGTTGTTGTTGCTCGATCCCGTCAAGAACCACAGCAGCTCTTGAATGATGGAGCGTAGGTGGACCTTTTTGGTCGTCACAAGTGGAAAGCCTTCGTTCAAATCGAAACGCATTTGGTAGCCAAACACGCTTTTGGTTCCGGTTCCGGTTCGGTCGGTCTTGGCAACGCCGTGGTTGTCCACGTGCTGCATGAAGTCTTCGTATTGGCGGCGGGTGGGGCGCATAAGGGGGCGATTAGGTAAAAAACTCGTCAGAGTTTACGCTGGGTAGCCTCTTCATCTGTCTGTGATAGTTAATACAATTTTTCGAAAGTAGCGAATATTTAAGTATGCTACGCCTCGTGGCGTATTGACGACTGTTGTCAGCAGAACGACATTACAGTCTTCATTTTTGAACAAGTTCTGACAAATCTGTCAAATATGACACTCAATCAACATTCAGAACCCAAGCGCAGTGTGTATGACACCTGTGACCCGAAATATCTCCGTGAATTGCGTGAAGCCGCGGATATGGACTTATTTGTGTTGGCGCGAACCGCTTGTTTGTCGGTCGCTCAGGTACGTCAGCTTGAGTGTGACGACAGCGACAGTTTGTTTTATTCGGACAGCATCAAACGCCAAGCCTACAAACGTGTGTTGATGATATTGGGTGCGGAGCCGCCCACAGTCGAAGTGCCAGAAGCGTTGCGTGACCCCCATCAGGTGGCTGACGCGCACCTGAATACCTTGAATCAAATTGTGGCCATGAGTCAACAGCCACCCATGAGTCCTTCAGCCTTGGATGCTTTGCGTGCCGTGGTGATGAAGTTGATGTCACACAAGCAAGCTTTGGCTTCAGTCTTTTTACTTTTGGTGTCTGCGGTTTTGTTCGTCCTCCATGGACCTCAAGGTGCGGCAGAGGCTGATCAGCCTGTGGTTTCTGCTCCCATCGCTACTGCCTCCCTGCCAGTGGTGACGCCTGCGCCTGTTGTGGCTGCTTCTGCCAATGTCGCCAGCACGTCCAGTACCTGCGTCTATACGAACGATGCCATGCCTCAGCTGTCGCCGTTCGTCGCGCACAAAGAAGGGCGTTACGTGTACTTGGTGAGCACGGCCAATACAGAGCTCTGTGTGGTCGACGGCACAAAGCAAGCCACCATCTTGCAGATGAAAGCCGGCGAAAATCGCAGCGTCTATGGTGTGCCGCCTTGGCAAGTCTCAGGTGCCAATTTGCAAAACGTACAAATTTATTTCCAAGGCGGTCGTGTGACGTTGCCAGATGGTGTCACCACCCGTGTGACGCTCGTAGAACTACCGGTCACGCGTTAACCCCTGTTAACGATGTCAAACGGCACTGGTAATTTGAAAGCTTTGGGCCATGTGATCGTGATTGACGACGATGCCTCCGTCCGGCGCAGCCTATGCACCATGCTTGAGCGTGCGGGTTACGAGGTGAGTTGGCATGACTGTGCCGATGCATTTTTGAAGAACCCCGTGGTTCCTTCACCCGCCGTGATCTTGCTAGACATGCGCATGCCGGGCACGACAGGCGTTGGTCTGCAATCGCATCTCAAAACTTTGGCGCACAAGGTGCCAGTGATTTTTGTGAGCGGTGATAGCCGACCAGAAGAAATCATCACGGCCATGAAGGAGGGCGCCATTGACTTTTTGCTCAAGCCCTTCACTGCGCAAGCCGTGATGGATTCGATAGACCACGCCATGCAATTGGCGCAACAAGTAGCGGCAGATGCCGATAAAAACATCGCAGTGTCCGAGCGCTTGAAGCGACTTACGCCCCGCGAGCTGGAAGTCTGCCATTGGATGGTGCGCGGTTATTCCAACCAACAAATTTCCACGCTGGATGGCGGTGCCTCTGCCACCATCAAACTGCATCGCTCCCGTGTGATGGAGAAGATGGACGCGGGTACTTTGCCTGTGCTGATTGAGATGCTTGTTGGCATTGAAATGCCCCCACCCAAATGAGCGCCATCAATGAACCACGCGTCCCGGGTTGAGTAAACCTTGTGGATCAAGCGCGTGCTTGACCTGTTGCATCAAGGCCAAAGCCACTGGGTCTTTGTAGGCGGGCAGGCTGTCCACCTTCATACTACCCACGCCATGTTCTGCGGAAATCGAGCCACCAAAACGCTGGACCGATTGGTAGACCAGTGTGTTGACTTGGTCTTCTTGGTCGCGCAGAAACGCTAACGTGTCGCCGCCTTCAGGGGCTTGTACGTTGTAGTGCAAGTTGCCGTCGCCCAAGTGGCCAAAGTTCACCAAGCGCACGCCTGCAATCTGTCGTGTCAGCAAGGCATCTGTTTCTTCGACGAAGGCAGGAATGGATGAGATGGGGATAGAAATATCGTGCTTGATGTTCAAGCCTTCTTCCGCTTGCGCGAGTGTGATGCTTTCGCGGATGTGCCACAGGTTGCGTGCTTGGCCCAAGCTCTCAGCGACCACTGCATCTCTCACGCAGCCATCTTCAAATGCGACTTCCAGCAAATGTTCAAACCGTTGGCGAGCATGCGCTTCGGACTCGCTGTCTGAGTTTTCCAGCAGCACACAGTAGGGCGTGTCTTGCCACAGGGGTACACGCAATTGCGGGTAGTGTTTGTCGACCAAGCTCAGAGCGAATTGACCCATCATTTCGAAGCCCGTCAGGCCAGCCCCCAAATGTTGGTGGGCGAGGCCCAGCAGTTTGACGGCGTGCGCGACCGAAGGGACAGCGGCCCACGCGGTGAGGCTGGCGGCTGGAATGGGATAGAGCTTCATGGTGGCAGCGGTGATGATGCCCAGTGTGCCTTCGCTGCCAATCATCAAATTGCGCAAGTCGTAACCGGTGTTGTCTTTGCGCAGGCCGCTCAAGCCGTGCATCACGTCGCCTTGCGCGGTAACCACTTCAAGCCCTAAGCACAGCTCGCGGGTGTTGCCATAGCGCACCACCTGTGTGCCACCCGCGTTGGTGGCCAAGTTGCCGCCAATCGTGCAACTGCCTTCGGCACCCAAACTCAAGGGGAACAAAAAGCCTGCTTGTTGCGCTGCGTTTTGCAAATTTTGCAAAACGCAACCAGCCTCCACCGTGATGGTCAGATTGTCGGCATCCACGGCGCGAACGGCGTTCATGCGCTGCAAGCTCAGCAACACTTGTGTGCCTGTGTCGTCGGGAATGCCACCGACCACCAAGCCTGTGTTACCCCCCTGCGGCACGATGCTCGCGCCCGCTTTTGCGCAGGCTTTGACGATGTCCGCCACTTGCTGTGTGTTGCCGGGGCGCACCACCGCCAAGGCTTTGCCGCGTGTGCGCTTACGCCAGTCTTGTTCGTAAGCCGACAAGTCCCCGTCGGTGAGTACATGGGTTGCACCGAGCAGCTCGCGCAAGGTGCGTAACAAGTCAAGCGAAGCGGTGTTGTGCATGGTGGGCTTAGGCGTTGGGTGGTTCGGTCAGATCGTTTGCTTTGGCGTATTGCAAACGCAGGCGCACATGCAGCGCGCATGCAATAAACAACACCACGCACAAAACGACTTCCGTCAGCGCAAAGTAGTTGCTCGGTGACGCATCGCCCCAAGCACGCACCACACCTTCGATGAAGTAAAGCCAAATCAGCAAACTCAGCCAGCGGTAGGTGTACATGCGATTCTTCAGCAAACCCGTGAGCGGAAAACATAAAGGCAAGACCTTGAGTGCCAGCATCGTGCCGCCTGGTCGCAAAGGCGCGAGCCACAGCTCCCACACCAAGCCGAGCACGATGAGACCCATCAGGCTACTCACGGCTAGCAAGCGGGTGAGCGTGACATGACGCATTGAATTTTCTTGGGGTGGTAGGGTGGAGTCGTGCATAGAAAGTGGGATGATTCAGCCCATGATTGTCCCGCAACTCCACGACTTTTTTGAACGGCTCTCCCGATTCCCTTGGCGCAACACCGCGCGCACCTTGCGCCAACGTTTTCGTGAGGACAGACTGGGTCAAACCGCTGGCAGTTTGACCTTTACCACGACCATTGCCTTGGTCCCGATGGTGACGGTGGCGCTGGCTGTGTTCACCGCCTTCCCAATGTTTGGTGACTTTCAGACCGTGCTGCAAAAACGTTTGGTCGAAAGTTTGGTGCCCGACAACATCTCTCGCCAAGTCCTCGGTTACTTAACGCTCTTTGCCAGTAAGGCCAGCCGCTTGGGTGTGGTGGGCGTCACCGCGTTGCTGTTGTCGGCTTTGGCTTTGGTGTTCACCATCGACCGTACCCTCAACGCCATTTGGCGTGTGCGCAAGCGTCGCCCGTTGGCGCACAGCATGTTGTTGTATTGGATGGCCATCACTTTGGGGCCTTTGTTGATGGGCGCCAGTTTGGTGATGATGTCGGAGTTTGTGGCGGCCTCACGGGGCGTGGTGCCCGATGGCGCTGGCAATTTGCGTTGGCTGTTCAGCAGCTTGGAATTCTTATTGTTGGCTTGGGCCGTGAGTGCGCTCTACCGCTTTGTGCCCTACACCCAAGTGCGTTGGAGTCACGCCCTCGTGGGGGGCGTGTGGGTGGCCGCCGCCACTGAAATTGCGCGCAAAGTGTTGGCGTATTACTTTGGCCAGATGCCGACTTACTCGGTGGTTTACGGCGCGTTTGCCACCGTCCCAATTTTGTTGGTATGGATTTACTTGGCGTGGTCCATCGTGCTGATTGGTGCGGTACTCGTGGCCAATTTACCCAGCTTGCTGGGCGGTATTTCGCGTGATGGCCGCAGCGTGGGCTGGCGCTTTCAGCTGGCCTTAGAGGTGTTGCAGCGTTTGCAAATCGCGCGCAGCACCGACGAGCACGGTGCGAGTTTGACCACTTTGTGCGAAGACCTCGCGCTAGACCCCTTGCAAATCGAAGACGTGTTGGCCGCATTGGTTGATCTTGATTGGATTGCACGTTTGAGTGAGTCGGTCGATGCCAGACAAACCCATGTCAAAGAAGCGCGCTATGTGATGCTGGCGGACCCGCATCGCACACCCTTGGCGCCGTTGATGGAGCGTTTGCTCTTGGTGCGCAGTCCCGAAGCCGAAGGGCTGTGGATGAAGTGGCAAGACTTGCGCTTGCGCGATGTGTTGTGATTTTTTCAGCTTAAGTTACCACGCCCAAAAACGCTTTCAGCGCATTCAACGTCTCTTCCGGTGATTCACTCATCTGGTGATGGCCCATGGGCACCTTCACCACTTTCAACGTTTTGCAGCTCGCTTTGGCTTGGTCGATCAAGCTTTTGGCGGCGCGTGGGGGCGTCATCTGGTCCATCTCGCCCAGCACAAATAACACAGGGCAGGTGAGTGCCGCCATGGCTTCTAAGCCGTTCGCGTAACTGTCACACGCCACAAAGCCTCGGTGAAAAATATTCACCTGCGGGTTGCTGGCTAGCAGACGCCGTCCAAGTGCCATCGATGCTCCGTAAACCCATGTGCCAGGGCCCAGCACAGAGGGTGGCGCCGCCAGCGTGGCGCGTGAAAACACATTCACCATTTGCAGCGCTTTCATGGGGTCGTTCAACGAAGCCTCAATCAAAGCGGGTGACACCTTCATGGGAAAAGCTGTCCCCACCAACGCCAAGTGCGTGATGCGGTTTTTCAAACCTGCGGCGGTTTCGAGCGCAATCAAGGAGCCCCAGCTGTGGCCTACCAAAGCGGCTTGTTTGACGCCCGCCGCATCCAGCAAAGCTTCGATGAAGTGCGCTGCATCTTCCACGCAGGTGGGCGCATCGCCACCACTGCGGCCGTGGCCGGGTAAGTCAACAGCCAACACATTGAATCCGTGGTGCGCGAGGTAGCGCGTTTGCAAAATCCAAACGCTGTGGTCGTTGAGCACGCCGTGGATGAAAACGACGGTTGGCTTGGTGGCGTCAAAGGTTTTGCCACCCGTGTAGGCGTAGGCCTCATAGCTTTGGCCGGCTGGGTTGTTGAGGGTGAACTTCATGGTGCTTAGACCTCAAATTTGGCTGGGCTTGTTGCCCGCTTTTTCTGCGGCTTTCAAAGCGCGCTTCAAGTCGTCGATCAAATCATCGGCATCTTCTAGTCCGATGGACAAACGGATGGTGCCCGGGCCAATGCCTGCGCCACGCAGCGCGTCGTCGCTCATGCGGAAGTGGGTGGTGCTGGCGGGGTGAATCACCAAGCTTCTGCAGTCGCCCACGTTGGCGAGGTGGCTGAAAATTTTGAGCGACTCAATGAAGGCCTTGCCTTGTTCGCGCGATCCCTGGATGTCAAAGCTGAACACCGAGCCCGCTCCGCGTGCGCCAAAGCGCAACAGCTTCTTGGCCAGTGCATGGCTGGGGTGGCTCTCGATCAGCGGGTGACCCACGCGGCTGACCAGCGGATGGCTGACCAAGAACTGCACCACTTTTTCGGTGTTGGCCATGTGGCGGTCCATGCGCAGTGAGAGCGTTTCGATGCCTTGCAAAATCAGCCATGCGCTGTGCGGGCTCAGGCAAGCGCCAAAGTCGCGCAGACCCTCGCGACGCGCGCGCAACAAGAAGGCGCCAACGGTGCTTTCTTCGCTGAACACCATGTTGTGAAAGCCCTCGTAGCTTTGCGTGAGCTCTGGGAATTTGCCACTTTTCTCCCAATCAAAACTACCGCCATCCACCACGATGCCGCCCATCACCGTGCCGTGGCCGCTGAGAAACTTGGTGGCCGAGTGATAAACCAAATCAGCGCCCAGCTCGAAAGGCTTGATCAAGTAAGGCGTGGTGAGCGTGCTGTCTACCAACAGCGGCACACCCGCTTCGTGAGCGATGGCCGAGAGGGTGGGGATGTCCAACACGTCAAGGCCGGGATTGCCGACGGTCTCACCAAACAACAGCTTGGTGTTGGGACGCACGGCAGCACGCCAAGCGGCTATGTCGTTGGGTTTGACGAACGTGGTTTCAATGCCAAAGCGGCTCAGCGTGTAGTGCAGCAAGTTGTGTGAGCCGCCATACAAAGCGGTGCTGGCCACGATGTGCGAGCCCGCGCCCATGAGCGAGGCAATCGTGAGGTGCAGCGCGGCTTGACCGCTGGCTGTGGCGATCGCGCCAATGCCACCTTCAAGCGCGGCCACGCGTTGCTCAAGCACGGCGTTGGTTGGATTGCTGATGCGGCTGTACACATGGCCTGCGCGCTCCAAGTTGAACAGAGATGCCGCATGGTCGCTGGACTCAAACACAAATGAGGTGGTCAGGTGGATGGGCACGGCGCGTGCGCCAGTGGTGGGGTCTGGGGCTGCACCTGCATGCAAGGCGAGCGTGTCAAAACTGGGGTCGTTGTAGCCGGGCATGGTTTCCTCGGGGGTGTTTTGTCAGATTTGTGCCAGTCATTGTGGGCTATATTTCACGCCTCACTGGAGGAGACAAACCATGAAAGTCAGCGATATCCTGCGTGTCAAAGGCCAAGGCGGCGGCACCTTGTTCACCATCGATCCGATGGAGCCATTGGCCTCGGCCGTCAGCATCATGGCTGAAAAAGACATGGGCTCTCTCTTGGTGATGGAGCACGGCGACTTGGTGGGTTTGTTGACTTTCCGCGAAGTCATTCAAGCTTTGAGCCGCAACGGTGGCACCTTGGGCGACTTCACGGTGCGTAGCGCGATGGACGACCACCCGCTCACATGCACGCCTGAGACTGACATTGACGATGTGCGACGCATGATGCTTGGCAGTCATGCCCGTTATATGCCCGTGATTGGTAACCGCCAACTGCAAGGTGTGATCAGCTTTTACGATGTGGCCAAGTCGGTGGTGGACAGCCAAAACTTTGAGAACAAGATGCTCAAGGCCTACATCAAAGACTGGCCGAGCGGCACGCCCGACCACGATGAGAAGTAAGTCATTGGTCGCCGAGGTGGTGGGATAATCTCGCCCCATGAGCGGCAATACCTTCGGAACCCTTTTCACTGTCACCAACTTTGGTGAATCCCACGGCCCAGCCATTGGCTGCGTGATTGACGGCTGCCCTCCGGGCATGCCGCTTTGCGAGGCCGACATTCAAATCGAACTTGACCGTCGTCGCCCTGGCACCAGTCGCCATGTGACGCAGCGCAATGAACCTGACCAAGTGCAAATCTTGTCTGGCGTGTACGAGGGCAAAACCACCGGCACGCCCATCGCGCTGTTGATTCAAAACACGGACCAGCGCAGCAAAGACTACGGCAACATCTTGCAAACTTTCCGCCCAGGGCACGCGGACTACACCTATTTTCAAAAATTCGGCATTCGTGACCCACGCGGTGGCGGCCGTTCTTCGGCACGTTTGACCGCGCCCACCGTGGCTGCGGGTGCTGTGGCCAAGAAATGGCTCAAAGAAAAATTTGGCACGACCTTTCACGGCTGCATGACGCAAATTGGTGAGTTGCCCATTCCCTTTGAGAGCTGGGACCACGTGAGCCACAACCCTTTCTACGCCCCCTGTGCTGACGTGCAAGCGTTTGAAAATTACATGGACAGCCTGCGCAAAGCGGGCGACTCATGCGGAGCACGCATTCGTGTGGTGGCCAGCGGCATGCCTGTTGGTTTGGGCCAACCCATCTACGACCGTTTAGATGCCAATATTGCTTACGCGATGATGGGCCTCAACGCTGTGAAGGGCGTGGAGATAGGCGCGGGCTTTGCCAGCGTGGCGCAGCGCGGCACCGTGCATGGCGATTCACTCACCCCCCAAGGTTTCGCGACCAACAACTCAGGCGGTGTGTTGGGCGGCATCAGCACTGGCCAAGATTTGGACGTGAGCATTGCCATCAAGCCCACGAGTTCGATTTTGAGCCCACGCGATTCGATTGACCAAAACAGCCAGCCGACTGCGGTGGTGACCAAGGGCCGTCACGACCCCTGCGTCGGCATTCGCGCCACACCGATTGCTGAGGCCTTATTGGCTTTGGTGGTGATGGACCATGCTTTGTTGCACCGCGCCCAGTGCGGCGATGTGCAGGTGGCGATGCCCGCCATCCCTGGTCACGTGGGTGCCTGAGTTGGTTTTGGTTTGAGCTTGCTTTGAAGCACCCCATCTCAGAAGCGCGTTCGAGTAACGCGCTTTCTCGTTTTCAGCTCTTTCCCTTTGCGGCGTTGTCTGCGAGTTACTTCGCGCACATTGGTTTTTTCAATCCGTACTTGCCGTTGTGGCTCAAAGATCTGGGCTTCTCCATCACCGTCATTGGCTTGCTCACAGCAGTGCAAGCGGCCACGCGGGTGCTCGCGCCTTACGGCTGGGGTTGGTTGAGCGATCACACGGGCGAACGCGTCAAGCTGCTGCGCTTTTGTGCGGGCGCTGCGTTGATTTGTTCGACGGGTCTTTTGATCCAGGGCAGCGTGGTTTGGATCGCGGTGGTGCTGCTGCTGATGTTCATCCACACCAGCGCCATGATGCCCATGAGCGAAGCGGCTTTGGCGCATTTGGTCAGCACCGAGCAGGGGTTTGATTCGCGTCGTTATGGCCGTGTGCGACTGTGGGGCTCTCTGGGATTTTTGGTCACCGTGTTTGTGGCGGGTGCTTGGTTTGAGCACCAAGGCATGCAGAGTTTTCCGGCGTGGTCGCTGGGCTCGTTGGTGGTGCTCAACCTGAGCGTGTGGTGGCTACCCAACCGCAAAGAAGCCACACACCATGACGTAACGAGGCCTTCTGTGATGCCCGTGCTTCGCCAGCGCAAGGTGCAATGGTTTTTTGCCACGGTGTTTTTTCATGTGCTCTCGCACATCGGCATCTATGTGTTTTTCTCGCTTTACTTGGATGAGTTGGGCTACAGCAAAACCATGATTGGTGTGTTGTGGGCCGTGTCGGTAGCGGCTGAGATTGTGTGGTTCTTCACGCAAAGCCGTTGGCTGCCTGCATTGAGTTTGTCAGCTTGGATGTTCATTTGCTCTGTGGCTATGGTGTTGCGTATGGTGCTCACCACTTGGGCGACTGATTGGCTCTGGGCTTTGTTGTTTGCACAGCTTTTGCACGCGCTCACTTTTGCCACGCAACACACGGCCTGCATTGCTTTGTTGTCCCACCACTTTCCTGGCCGCTTGCGGGGCAGGGGGCAGGCGCTGTATGCCTCCATCGGTTATGGCGTGCCGGGGGTGTTGGGGGCTTTGGGTGGCGGCGCGTTGAGCGATGCGTTTGGCCTGTCGTCTGTTTATGCCTGCTCCATCGTTACTGCTGCGATGGCTTGTCTTTGCGCTTGGCAATGCACGCGGCATCACGCAAAGGCTTGACGTCAACGGGGTTCAGTTCGTCAGACGCAAGAACATCAGTTTGGATTGCTGCGAGACCCAATGGTGGATGGGTATTTCGGCCTTTTCATGCAGAAACAAGCCAAGACCCACGCTGCACAACCAAGCAAACACGGTCAGTGCCAAGGCCGTGTTGGGGTCGTAAAAACGGCTGGTGTTCCACATAGCACTGAACAACACAATCACGCCAAAGTGCGTCAGAAACAGCACATAAGCGCTGTTGGACAAACGGTGAATCACACGTTTCATGGGCGTCCAGTGCACCATGCTTTTGGGTTTGATGACCAGCCACACGGACGTGAGCAGCGCCAGTGTGAGGCGTGTGCGGTATTCAAACCATAAAGCGCCTATAGCCAGCAAGGCGGTGATCCAAAACACCCGAGCATCAAACTGAGAGCGTTTGGCCCAAGCGGCCAATACCCCCAAGCCATAAGCCGCAAAGAAATAGATGGCCCAGATGTCGAGTTCACGCACACGGTTGAATTGCCACATGGATGCAATACACAACGCGGCAATCCCCATGGATAAGCGCTTGTGGTTGTCGGTGTGCAAGAAATGGCACAACACGATCAAAACGGCGTAGAGCTGGAAATCAATCGCCACATACCAAGCACCACTGGACAAGGCTTCAAAGCCCAGCAGGTCATGGGCCATCAGCGCGTGGGCTAAGAATTGCCAAACCGTGGGCTCATTCGGTAACCAATCCGCGTGGATGGTGTGTCGCGACACGCTGACGGCCAAGCTGATGAGTGACAGTGCCAGTAGATAAATGGGTGCCAAACGCACATAGCGTTTGAAAATGCTGATAGCCGGGTGTTTGATAGGCTTGTTCATCACCGATTGCGCCGCCAAATAACCCCCCACGACCAAGAACACTTGCACAGGCATGCGCGCGTTGAGATACAGCCAGTTCACCAGCTCAGGCCAAGCCAGTGTCATGGTGTCGGCCATCGGGCCATAGGCTGAGAAGTGATGCCACACAATGAACTGCGCGGCCACGACTTTCATCACGTCGACGGTGAAGGAGCGTTCTAACAAACGAATTTATCTCGTGCGAGGCTTAGTCGTTGGGGCGGAAGATGAGCAGCAGCGGGGAGTGCACGCGGCCATCGGTGTCGCGCGGCAAGACTTCTGTCTTGTCGATGGCCTTAAGCACGGCATTGTCCCAAGCCGCATTGCCGCTGGATTTGGTCAACTTGCTGCTGACGATGGTGCCATCAGGTGCGCAACGCACTTCCACTTCAGCCGATGGGTTGCCCGACACAGAGCTAGGGTCAAATGTGATGTTGGGTTTAACACGCGCACGGATGCGCCCGCCATAGCTGTCAGACGGGCCGGAGGACTTCATGGCCGTGCCCGTGGCGTTCTCGTTGCCGCTCGCACCCGCGAGGCCTGCGATGCGCTTCATGTTTTCTTTGCGAATAGCTTCGAGCTTTTTGGCTTCTTCAGCGGAGGCCTTGCTGTCTTTTTGCTCTTGTAGCTTCTTGGCTTCTTTTTCTTTGCGCTCTTTCTCGGCGCGCTCTTTCTCTTTTTCCTTGTCTTTGCGCTCTTTGTCCTTGCGCTCTTCTTCTTTCTTCGCTTCTAGCTTGCGCTTGTCTTCGTCGAGCTTGGCCTTGGCTTTTTTCTCAGCTTCTTTCTTCAACTCTTCTTTGCGGCGCTCTTCGGCACGAAAGGTTTCTTGAAGTTTTTTCTCTTCTTCGACTTTGCGTTTTTTGGCCAAAGCGATTTCAGCATCGCGGTTGGGTACAGCAGGGGCGGGTGGTTTCACGACAGGTTTGACCACGGGTTCTGGCTTGGGTGCGGGTGGTGGGGGCGGTGCATCCACCTCGACCAACTTGGGCGCAGCCGCCATCGGCACGGCAGACCACAACTCGGCCTCAACCGACAAACTGTCGTCTTGTTTCCATTGAATACCAGCGGTGAGCGCCACGATGAGCAAGGCATGCACCACCAAAGATGCGCTGACAGACCGCGCCGTCCCTTTGGGTGGTGGCGGTGCAAACTCAAGATGTTTGGCTTGTGCGCTCATGGCTCAAAAAATCAATCGACCAACTGGACCGCCAGGCCCACGCGTTGCACACCTGCGCGTTGCAAGGTGTCCATGGCTTTGACCACGGTTTCGTATTTGATGGTGCGGTCGGCTGTGATCACCACGGGGCCTTGCGGGCTTTCGCCTTGCAGCTCTTGCACATCGCGGGCCAAGCCTTTGAGGGTGGAGCTCACGGTTTTGTTGACGGTGCCCGTGCTTTTGACGGTGATGCGTTCTTCTTTGCTGATCTCGACATGAATCACTTGGTCAGGCACGGTGGCGGCTTTGCCCACGCTGGGTAAATCAATCACGCTGGGTGAAATGAGCGGTGCGGTCACCATGAAGATGATGAGCAAAACCAACATCACGTCAATGAACGGCACCATGTTGATGTCGTTCATGGCGCGACGGCCGCGTCCTGAGCGAGGAGAGATAGAAGCCATGCTGCGACTTTCGGCTTAGTGAGCTGTAGGGCTGGCGCTGACGTTGCGCTGCAAGATGTTGCTGAATTCTTCGATGAAGGTTTCTAGCTTGATAGACACACGGTCAATGTCGCGTGAGAAACGGTTGTAGGCCAACACAGCGGGAATCGCAGCGAACAAACCGATGGCCGTGGCCACCAGCGCTTCAGCAATACCGGGCGCCACTTTGGCGAGTGTGACTTGTTGCATGCCAGCCAAACCTGTGAAGGCGTGCATGATGCCCCACACCGTGCCAAACAAGCCGACATAAGGCGACACAGAGCCGACGGACGCGAGCATCGACAGGTTGGATTCAATCGCATCCATCTCGCGTTGGTAGCTCGCACGCATGGCGCGGCGTGCGCCATCCATCAGCGCACTGCTGTCGTTGATGCGGCGTTCACGCAGTTTTTGGTACTCGCGCATGCCACTGGCAAAAATGCGTTCCATCGGGCCAGAGCTTTTGGCGTTTTGGGCGGCAGCGGCGAACAATTCGTTCAAGCTGGTGCCCGACCAAAAGTCGCGCTCAAAGTTGTCGTTGAGCTCTTTGATGCGTTTGATCGAACCAATTTTGCGAAAGATCGCGGCCCAGCTGGTGATGGAAACCCCCATCAGCATCAGCACCACAACTTGCACGACCCAACTGGCGTTGAGTAACAAATGGATGATGGAAAAGTCTTGTGTCATGTCAGGCGTTCCAATACAGAAGGGGGGATTCTCGCAGGCTTCATGGCGGTGGCATCGACCCAACCGATACGAATCGTGCCTTCGCAAAGTAAAGTTTCGCCAAGCCATGCTTGTTGGGCAATGACGAGGCTGGCGCGGCCACCTTCGGCCAAGGTAGCGGTGACGCGCAAATGGTCGTCGAGCTTGGCTGGGCGATGGTATTTGACGGTGGTTTCACTCACCACAAACATGCCGCCGGTTTCTTCGCGTAGAACATGTTGGCCCACGCCTAAGCTGCGCAGCCACTCGGTGCGTGCGCGCTCGAAAAACTTGAGGTAGTTGGCATAGAACACGATGCCACCGGCATCTGTGTCTTCCCAATAAACCCGAATGGGGTGTTCGAAAACGGTGCGCATGAATTAGCCCAACAAGGTTTGTAAACGGGCGACCGCTGCTTGCAACTCGGGCAAAGAGCGAGCGGTGGAGAAGCGCACAAAGCGCGAGGTGTCGGCATGGCCAAAGTCGCGACCGGGGGTGATGGCGAGGTTGGCTTGGTTCATCACTTCAAACGCAAAGTCCCAGCTGCCGTTAACGCCCAGTTTGTCGGCGGCTGCGGTGCAATCGGCCCACGCGTAAAAAGCGCCATCGGGCATGACGGGCACGTTCAGACCCAGTGCATTGAGCGCGGGCACAAAGTAGTCGCGGCGGGCTTTGAACTCGGCGCGGCGGCGTTCGTACTCGGTAATGCTCTGGTCTTCAAAGCAAGCGAGTGCGGCGTGTTGCGCCACGGTGCTGGCGCAGATGAACAGGTTTTGCGCCAAGCGCTCCATCACGGGCACGAGGGTGTCGGGTACGACCAGCCAGCCCAAACGCCAACCGGTCATGTTGAAGTATTTGCTGAAGCTGTTGATGCTGATGATTTGGTCGTCGATGCTCAGTGCGGATTGACCAAATTGCGCGTCGTAGCTCAGGCCTAAATAAATCTCGTCAATCAGCGTGGTGCCGCCGCGATGTGACACCTCGTTGTGAATGGCACGCAGCGCATCGGGGTGGATAGAGGTGCCAGTGGGGTTAGACGGAGAAGCCAGCAGCACGCCACGCGTGTGTGCGGTCCAGTTCGCACGAACTTGTTCGGCGCTGAGCTGAAAACGTTCAGCCGCTGCCGTGGGCACCAACACGGCGCGACCTTCTGCGGCACTCACAAAGTGGCGGTTGCAGGGGTAGCTGGGATCGGGCATGAGCACTTCGTCACCGGCTTCAACCAAAGCCAAGCAGGCCAGTTGTAACGCAGCCGAGGCACCGGCCGTGATGACAATGCGTCGCGCAGGCACGCTCACACCAAAGCGTGTGCTGTACCAAGCGCTGATACGTTCGCGCAATTCGGGCAAGCCTAAGGCGGGGGTGTATTGCGTGGTGCCATCGTGTACAGCGCGTGCGGCGGCTTCTTGTACCAAAGGCGGTGCGGTGAAATCGGGCTCGCCGATGTTCAGAAAAATCATGGGCGCATCGGTGTGCGCCACCAAGGCCGCTCGCTCGGCGGCTGCCTTAGCCACCTCCATCACATAGAAAGGCTCAATGCGTTGTGCGCGCTGGGCGATCTTCATCATCAATCGCGCAGCTTGCCTTTGGCGCGGTCAGACGCGACTTCGAGTGCGCGCAGTTTGGGCGCCAAACCGTTGAGCACGCCGTTCACATACTTATGACCATCGGTGCCGCCGAATGATTTGGCGAGTTCGATGTATTCGTTCAGCACCACGCGCCATGGCACGTCGATGCAGTGTTGAAATTCATACGCACCCATCCACATCACGGCGTGTTCGATGGGAGAAATTTCGTCGAGCTTGCGGTCGAGCAAGGGCTCTATGAGCGAATCCAAAATTTCGCGTTGTTCAATGCAGCCGTACAACAGTGCGTCGTAATGCACCGAATCTGATTTGTGGAAACCGCTCAAGTCGCGGGTGAACACATCAATGTCTGCCGCTTCGTTGTTGCCTACCAAAAATTGGTAGAGCCCTTGCAAAGCAAATTCACGCGAACGGCTGCGGCCAGACTTGGCTGCGCTTTTGGTCGTGCCGTTGTTGGTGGTTTGGCGTGTAGTTTTGTCGTTGGGTGTGTGGTGTTCGCTCATGCCAAGCTCTCCAACAACAAAGCCATTTCCACAGCCACGCGTGCTGCATCGCGGCCTTTGTCGGTTTGACGGGCTTGCGCCTGGGGCAAGTCTTCGGTGGTGATGATGGCGTTGGCGATCGGCACGTGGTAGTCCATGCTCACACGGGTGACGCCAGCGCCGGATTCGTTGGCCACCAACTCAAAGTGGTAGGTCTCGCCACGAATGATGCAGCCCAGTGCGATGAGGGCGCTGAACGGCTCTGGGTCTTCAATTTGCGCGAGCGCGGCGAGGGCCAGAGGCACTTCGAGTGCGCCTGGCACATGCACATGGATGATGCGGTCGTCCGACACACCCATGGCTTTGAGTTCAGCGATGCAGGCTGTGGCCAGTGCGTTGGTGATGTCGTCGTTGAAGCGTGCTTGGACGATGCCAATTTTCAACGCGCTGCCGTCGAGCGTGGTGGTGGAGCCGAGGTTGGAGACAAACATAGTTCTTATTCTTTAGAAAGGTAGCCAGTGATTTCAAGTCCGTAGCCCGCCATGCTGGGCATGCGGCGTGGGTTGCCCATGAGGCGCATTTTTTGTACGCCACAGTCGCGCAAAATTTGCGCGCCCACGCCGTAGCTTCGCAGGTCCATGCGGCCTCGTTCTGGTCCGTGAGCCGAGCGTGCGGTGCCATCAAATTGGGCCAACAGTTGTTCGCCGCTTTCGCCGCAGTTGAGCAACACGACCACGCCTGTACCTTCCGTGTTAATGCGAGCCAAGGCCGCATCCAAGCCCCACGAATGCATGACGCGGTTGGGTTCGAGGGCATCGAGGACGGACAAGGGTTCGTGTACGCGAGCCAACACTTCGGCGTCAGCGCTCCAAGTGCCTTTGACGAGAGCCATGTGCACGTCGCCGCTGGTCATGTCTTTGTAGGCGTTGGCCGTGAACTCGCCGTGTGCGGTGTGCATGAGCCGTGAGCTGACTTTGTGCACCAGCGATTCGTTGCGGCTGCGGTAGGCAATGAGATCGGCGATGGTGCCGATTTTCAAGCCGTGTTCGGCCGCGAAGATTTGCAAATCAGGCAAGCGGGCCATGGTTCCGTCGTCTTTCATGATTTCGCAAATCACAGAAGAGGGCGAGCATCCCGCCATCGCGGCCAAGTCGCAACCGGCTTCGGTGTGGCCTGCGCGCATGAGCACGCCGCCGTCTACCGCTTGCAGTGGGAACACGTGGCCGGGTTGCACCAAGTCGGTGGCTTGGGTGGCTTTGGCCACGGCCACTTCGATGGTGCGTGAGCGGTCAGCCGCTGAGATGCCGGTGGTCACGCCCACGGCGGCTTCGATGGACACGGTGAACGCGGTGCTGTAGGCGGTGCCGTTGCGTGCAGCCATAGGTGGCAGTTTTAAAAACTCGCAGCGCTCGCGGGTGAGCGTGAGGCAAATCAAGCCGCGGCCAAAGCGGGCCATGAAGTTGATGGCTTCGGGGGTGACGTGGTCAGACGCCAGCACCAAGTCGCCTTCGTTCTCGCGGTCTTCTTCGTCCACCAAGATCACGATGCGACCGGCCTTCATGTCGGCCACGATGTCTTCGACGGGAGAAATGGCGACGGGTGTTTTGCCCGATGCGTTGGCAGTACTCATGCGTTGGCTTTCAATGCGGCAGCGTTGCCCAGCGAGGCGTCGACACGCAACATGCGTTCAACGTAGCGGGCAACGGTGTCAATTTCGAGGTTCACCGTGCTGCCCGTTTTGAGCGAGCCCAAGGCGGTGTTGTCCACGGTGTGAGGAATGAGGTTGATGCTGACTTCAGAGCCGCGTAAGCCCATTGGGCCGTCCTCGTTGAAGAAGTCTTGTACTTGGTTGACGGTCAGGCTCACACCGTTGATGGTGATGGAGCCCTTGTAGGCCAAGTATTTGGCGAGGTCGGTGGGGGCCATGATGCGCAGCTCCCAGCTTTCGCCGATTTGCGCAAAGTGGCTCACATGACCAATGCCGTCCACATGGCCCGACACGATGTGGCCGCCCAAGCGGTCATGGGCGCGCAAGGCTTTTTCAAGGTTGACGCGGCCAAGCCCAGTCAAACCACTGGTGCGAGCCAATGATTCAGCCGAGATGTCGATGGTGAAGGTGTGTGTGTCGAGGTCGAAGCTGGTGACTGTCATGCAAGCGCCGTTGAGCGCGATGCTGTCTCCCAGTGCGACGTCGTCGAGATACGCGGCAGGGGCCTCAATGGTGAGACGCTTGCCGTGGCTTAAAGAGCTACCCAGGTCGTGAACAGCGGTGATGCGCCCCACGCCGGTGATGATTCCGGTGAACATAGAATGATATTTTCGCAGGTTTACGCGCTGCTTACCGGATGAGGCGGGCCAATATCCGTAAATCAGTGCCTATTTGTGTCACTTCGTGAAACGCGAGGGCTTTTGCATCGTCCAAACGCGTGAAAGGGCCTAAATTTGTCATGCCTCGACCTTGGCCCATCAGTTTGGGCGCAAGGTAGGTGAGCAACTCATCCACCAAACCGGCGCGCAGCAACGAGCCATTCAGTTTGTGGCCTGCTTCCACGTGCACTTCGTTGATTTGTCTGTCGCCTAAGTCTTTCAGCATGGCGGCTAGATCGACCTTGCCACTGTCGTTGGGCAGGCAAATGACCTGTGCGCCTTTGGCTTCTAAGAGCGCTCGGCGTTCTGCATGGTCCATGGCGCAGTAAATCCAAACTGGGCGTTGGGGGGCAAACAGTTTGGCGGTGACGGGGGTTTCGAGTTGGCTGTCCATGATCACCAGTGTGGGCTGGCGAGGGGTGGGTACGGCGCGCACGTCAAGTTGTGGGTTGTCGGCGATCACAGTGCCAATGCCGGTAAGCACGGCGCAAGCGCGTGCGCGCCAAGCGTGGCCGTCCTCGCGGGCGGGCGCGGAGGTGATCCACTGGCTCGCACCGTTTTCTAAGGCGGTTTGGCCGTCAAGCGAAGCAGCGATTTTCATGCGAACCCATGGCGTGCCGTGCCGCATGCGTTTGAAAAACCCGATGTTGAGTTCGTGCGCCTCTGCGCCTAGCAAACCCACATCCACTTGCACACCCGCAGCGCGTAAGCGTGCAATGCCTTGGCCACTGACCAAAGGATTGGGATCGCCTTCGGCCACCACCACGCGTCCAATGCCTGCTTGCACAAGGGCATCGCAGCAAGGGCCGGTGCGTCCTTGGTGGCTGCAGGGTTCTAGCGTCACATAAGCCGTGGCGCCTTTGACATCGTTGTTCTTGGCTTGCGCGTCACGCAAGGCCATGACTTCGGCGTGTGCTTCGCCTGCGCGTTGGGTGTGGCCGCTGCCCAGCACTTGGTTGTGTGTGTCCACGATGACGCAGCCTACGCGGGGATTGGGCGAGGTTAAAAACAAGGCCTCACGCGCTAGGTTCAAGGCGTGCGTCATGTGGGCTGTGTCGTGCGCGGAAAAAGTCATGGCGCAATTATGTCTGGCTAGGCTTATCTGCTCCAGCACTGCGCGGCCGTTTGGCTGGCACCTTGAACGTTGCGCAGACCTAGGTGGTTCAACGTCAAGGTGCCGCAGGCGTCCGCTGTTTGGGCGCCCAAAGGCGTGGCACTAAGGGTAAAGCTTTGCGCTGCGCTGGTGACGCTCATTTTGTAGCGTTGACCGTCGATTTGTAGCACGCTGGCGGGTACATCACTCGTGGCAGGGTAGACCCCGTTGGCGCTGGCCGCACGTTCAAACCAATGTGCGGCTTGCAGCAAGGATGCACGCGCTTGGGTGCGTTGACTGCGCAAAATCAAACTTTGGTAGCTGGGCCAAGCCATGCTGGTGAGCACGGCGATGCAGGCCAGCGCGATGATCAGTTCAAGAAGGGTGAAGCCCCTGATGTGATGCACTGCTGGATGTGTCTGTTGGTGTGTCAGTTTCATGGGGGGCCTAGTCGTGCAGCACATGCCAGCTTTGCCAATGGCCGGTCGTGGATGTGGAAGTGTTGCGAGTCCAAATGGCTTGCAGCACAGTGCTGCTGCCTGGCATCACGCCATGGGCGAGTGTCGTGATGCGGTAGACAAAGTTGTTGGAGCTGGCTTGCGGAAACACTTCGACCCAATACCAAGCGGTGTTTGCGCCATCGGGTGTGTCGGCTGCGCTGACGGTCATGGCTGTGGTGGTTTGTGTTTTCCAGTAACTGGCTTTGGTGGCAAGGGCCTCTAGTGCATTGGGTGTGCAAATGCCTGTGCTGCAGGTGACTGCGCTGAGGCGTTGATGTAACTCGTCGTATTCGGCCATCGTGATTGGAAAGAACGCATGCGTTTGCGTGGCATTGCCTGCAGTGTGGCGTAAGTTGGGTGCGACTTCGCCGGTGTTGTGGGGGGGATTGACTGACCCCACGATGTCGGAGACAGCGAGGGGCAACACGGCCTCGGCTTTTTGTTGCGTGCGAAGCTGGTCCGCTTCCGCGTTCAATAGCAGGTCGTTCACCCACAAGTTGCGACAGGCTAGGAGCGTGGCAATGCTGGCGAGGGCGAGCATGACCAACAAAGTGGGCAAAGCAAATCCGTTGCGGTGCACACGGCGTGTCAGGGCATCACCCCATCGCGGTTGCGCAAGGTCATGACGCGTTTGAATGTGCGTCGCACGCGGCCGTCTGCCACGAGTGCTTCGCCTTGGCAACCAGTGTGGTTTGGGTTGGGTTTTGTGTTGTTGACCGTGTTGATGCTCATCACGCGCACGCACATCTCAATGGCCAAGACCTGCGACATGGTGGTCACTTGGTCCGCCGTTTTCCATTGGATGGTTTGCGTGTTTGGGCTAGCCTCGGCATAGCGCAGCTGAAAGTCTTCCACACCTTCGGCTAAGGCTTGGTAGGTGCTGTTGTTCAGGTTCAGATCTTTGCAGCTCAGCTCTTTGTTGGTGTTGAGCTTGTAGTCGTTGCGCACCGTTGCCTGTGTGCCGCCTGTGTTGCCTTGGCAGTCGACGCCCTCTAGTGCGTGCCAATGACCCAACGTCAGGCTTTCGACATATTTGGTGCCGTTGATGCCTGAGAGCGCGGGTTGTCCCGTTTCTTCGCTGCTTGAAACTTCAACATTGATGCGCCTCTCGTTGCTGGTGACGGGTTTGAGATATGCCCCGCCAGCCATTTGCACTTGCTCACGAATGTTGCGCAAGGCGATGCGTGCGTTGGCGTGTACGGCATCGGCGGCGGCCATGGCGGTCCACGTTTGTTTGCTCGTACCGTAGACCGCTGTGGCTGCGGCGATCACCAGCAAGCCCAGCGCCATGCCAATGAGTAGCTCGGGCAAGGTGTGGCCGCGTTGCGACTGCTTGGGGACGTGACGTCGGCTCATCGATCGGGCCTAAAGAACAAACGCCAGCAGCTCATGTGTGCAGGGCAGGGCGGTGCGCCTGAGGTGGTGTCGGTGCGGTAGGTTTCATTGGCGTCTCGCCAAGCGATGATGATGCCCCACCAGTCGGGTATATCGGTCAAGGTGAACACGGTGGCATCACCTTCGATGAGTTGCGTTTGCAAGGCTTGTTGAAGTTGCTGCAGGTCCCACGCTGCGAGGTCTTGGCGCGAACAAGCGGTTGCCGTGCAATCCAGTGCGGCAGTGGTGGTGGTGCCCCAAGCTTTGGCATACATCGCGCGTTGAGGTGCGTTCAAACGCATGCGCTCTGCCAAATCGTCGGCGATACCTGTGGCTACCGAGCGCATGAGTTGCTGGCGTTGCAACACCAAGGCCTGGTGGTGCATCCACAAAAGCCCCAACACGCCGAAAGACAAAACAACCCACGCCACAAGTGCTTCTAGCAGTGAGATGCCAAGCTGGCGCTTCAGTTGCTGCATGTTTCACCTGATTGCCAACGCAAACGGCTGGCGCTGTTCACACACAAGGTGTTGGCGATGTTCAGCGTGTTTTGCCGCGACTTGATGACCCAGCGGTCGCCGACTGTGCCTAAGTCACCGCGTTGGCTGATGTCGAGTGGCTCTGATTTGGTAAACGTCACTAGCAGCGGTGTTGGCAGTTGAGAGGATTGCAATACGCTCTGATTTACCTTTGCAACCAGTTGCCAGCCGCAGCTCCAGTCGTTGTCAGCGGGTGTTGCCCATGTGCAATCTCTCAGTCGTGACAGCTGTAAGGCCTCGCCACGTTGCAGGGCGCGCACGCGAGCTGTTTGTAAATCGTTCATCAGTTGGTCGCGAGCGGCTTCAACGCGGCTGCGTTCTTGCAGACGTTGCCAGCTGGGAATGGCTAACGACGTCATAACGCCAAGCAGGGCCAAACACACCAAGAGTTCAACGAGTGTGAACCCGCGTGACGTTGGGACCTGTGAGAGGCGTCGATGAGGCGTAAAAAAACCTAGAGATTGCATGGTGCAAATGCTAGGTTTTGAAGGGGCATCAGCGCATGGCTGAGACTCGAAAACTACTTACGAACTTCGTCCACCAAGCTCTTGAAGTCGTCAATGTCTTCGAAGCTGCGATACACGCTGGCAAAACGGATGTAGGCCACTTTGTCGAGTTTTTTGAGTTCACGCATGACGAGTTCACCGATGCGCGTAGACGGCACTTCGCGTTGGCCCAAGGCGAGGAGTTTTTCTTCGATGCGCTCAATGGCGTTGTCTACTTGCTCGGTACTGACGGGGCGCTTGCGCAAAGCGAGGCTCATGGATTCGAGGAGCTTGCTTCGCTTGTATTCGATGCGGCGACCGTCTTTTTTGACGATGTTGGGAAAGCTCACATCGGCGCGTTCGTAGGTGGTATAGCGCTTTTCACAAGCCCCGCATTGGCGACGGCGTCGAATGGAGTCACCGTCTTCGGACATGCGGGTCTCGACGACTTGGGTTTCTAGGTGGCCGCAGAAGGGACATTTCATTTTGTGCTCTCTCTTTTGCTATTTTGCTGGGCTCGCAGAGGGCATTTGGTATTGGCCGCTTCCTCATGCTGGAGTACCAGAAATCGTCAGCGGCCAATACCAAACACCCTCAGTCTGCGTCCGCACTTTGCTTCGCTCGCGCATTTCACTCGTGCCAGTAGTTCAGCCGAAGTTGCAACACAACGAGCGAACCATTTCTAACCTCAAACAGCGCGGGATATAGGCACGGCGGGTGATGATTTCTGTACCCAGCATGAAGAACCCGCCGTGCCTACATCCCGTGCCCTCTCCGGCGTGAACTCTTCACGAACGAAAAACCTTCACTAGCAAAACAAAACGAAGACAAACTAAAAACCCCCGACACAAAGTGAACGGGGGTTTGAAAGAAGTTACTTGTAAACAGGAAACTTAGCAGTCAGCGCGTGCACCTTGGCTCGCACCGCTGCGATGTTCGCTTCGTCGTGAGGGTTGTCCAACACGTCAGCAATCAAGTTCGCTGTGATGCGGGCTTCTTCGTCTTTGAAACCACGGGTGGTCATGGCCGGTGTACCAATACGCACGCCGCTGGTGACGAATGGTTTTTCTGGGTCGTTCGGAATGGCATTCTTGTTGATCGTCATGTGGGCAGCGCCCAATGCAGCTTCGGCTTCTTTGCCGGTGATCTTCTTCGAGCGCAGGTCCACCAACATCACGTGGCTTTGTGTGCCGCCGCTGACGATGCGCAGGCCGCGTGCGGTGAGTGTTTCAGCCACGATCTTGGCGTTCTTCACCACTTGAGCTTGGTAGTCTTTGAACTCAGGCTGCAAGGCCTCTTTGAAAGCCACAGCCTTGGCGGCGATGACGTGCATCAAGGGGCCGCCTTGCAGGCCTGGGAAGATGGCGCTGTTGATTGCTTTTTCGTGCTCGGCCTTCATCAAGATGATGCCGCCGCGTGGGCCGCGCAAGCTCTTGTGTGTGGTGGAGGTCACCACGTCAGCGTGAGGCACGGGGTTGGGGTATTGACCCGCGGCGATCAAGCCAGCGTAGTGGGCCATGTCGACCATGAAGATTGCGCCAACTTCCTTAGCGATCTTGGCAAAGCGTTCCCAGTCGATGTGCAAGCTGTAGGCAGAAGCGCCGGCCACGATCAGCTTGGGTTTGTGTTCGCGAGCTTTGGCTTCCATCGCTTCATAGTCGATGGCTTCTTTGGCGTCCAAGCCGTAAGAAACGGCGTTGAACCATTTGCCAGACATGTTCAGCGCCATGCCGTGGGTCAAGTGACCACCTTCAGCCAAGCTCATGCCCATGATGGTGTCGCCTGGTTTCAAGAAAGCGAGAAACACGGCTTCGTTGGCCGACGCACCGCAATGCGGTTGCACGTTGGCGGCTTCAGCGCCGAAGATTTGTTTGATGCGGTCGATGGCCAATTGCTCAGCCACGTCCACGTTTTCGCAGCCACCGTAGTAGCGTTTGCCTGGGTAGCCTTCGGCGTATTTGTTGGTCAGTTGCGAGCCTTGGGCTTGCATGACGGCGGGCGAGGCGTAGTTTTCGCTGGCGATCAGCTCAATGTGGTGCTCTTGGCGGGCGTTCTCAGCTTGAATGGCTGCCCAAATTTCGGGGTCGGTTTGTTCGATCAAGATGTTGCGGTTGTACATATTGGCAGTCCTAGAAAAAGGTGGTTTTGTGGCTGCCCAGGCGAACGGCAAAACACCTCTCAATGAGAGAGGCTGCGCGCTTCCCAGTGGTCATACATCCACGTCAGCTGTGTGGGGCGGATACCTCACACGCCTATCGCCAGTCGCGCGCGAGTCAGAGTTTACCGCGCTTCACCCTGATCACTTATTCCTCGCCATCCTTGCCGAAGGGAGTCAAACGCTGGGCTTTTTCCCACAGGCTCTCCAAACGCGCCGTGGCAGCCTCAGCCGCGGTGGAAGGCGGCGGCGTGATAGGGACTTTCACACCTTTGGCTACTTGTTGCAAACGGCTGTTCTCGGCCATGACTTTGCCTGCATAGCCTTGGTCGTCTTTCATGTTGCCGGCACCCACATAGAGCTTGAGGCCGCCTTCTAGGCTGCCGCCACGGCTGATGCACTCTTTCAGCACATTCACCCCCACGCGCACGTTGGCTACGGGGTCAAAGGCAGCCAATGAGCCGCCAAACCCTTGGTACTTTTGTTCGTGGACCTTGGTCATGACTTGCATCAGGCCTTGGGCGCCTACATTGCTTTGTGCGAAGGGGTTGAAGCCCGATTCGACCGCCATGACTGCCAAGATCAGTGTCGGCTCTATTTGGTTGCTGGGTCCCACGTCGTAGGCTTCTGCGACCAAGGCGCTCAATGGTTCGGGCGCCACGCGGTACTTTTTGCTGAGCCAATAAGCCAAATTGGCTTGTTGTTTGGGCAAGTCGCGAGGGTCGGTGGCAGTGGCGCGGTCGACCGCATCGGCATCGGTGGCGATGCCTGTTTCGTCATACTGGCGCTCTTGTAACCAGCTGATGACCTTGGCTTCGGTCACCACACGCAGGTCGGGGCGCACGGTCAGGGCCACGACAAAAAAGAATATAGACAGACCCACCACGGCCAAGCCGTTATGTGAAATGGCAAAAAAGCCTTGGGCCACGTCGGCAGCAAAGGTGCGTAGACCTAGCTGTAATCGGGCGAGCATGGGAATAGGCATAAATTTATTAAATAGGAAGTAGGCCAAATTTTAAAGCCTCGGCGACAATCACCCATAAATTACTGTGAGCCCTACTTGTGACTGATTCTTCTAACAAACCCCTCGACCTCGCCGCCTTAGACAAATTGACCGGCGGAGCCTTCACCGTGTCCACCTCCGCTGACCGCACCGCGCGCTTGCGCGATTGGCTCGCGAGTCAGCCCACTTTGGAGCAACTGCAAGCCGTCTTTGACGAAATGAGCCACCGAGACAAAGGTGCCGCCAAAGCGTTGCGTGAGAAGCTGGACGAACTGCGCCGCAGCAAAGACCAAGATGCCTTGATTGTGGAATGGGCCGCCAAAGGAGAAGCTTTGCGCGATGCTCCCCGTATTCATTTGGGTGACGCCATGGGCTGGCAGCGCGATGCCGCCAAAGCTGGAGCACCTTTGTCCCGCGAGCCTTTGGCGGGTTTGAAAACCGCCTTGGCCGAGCGCGTGAAAGCCATTGAAGATTTGCAACACCAAACCCAAGTGCAGCGCGAAGCCGCTGTGCTACTGGCTCAACGCATTGAAGTGCTGTCCACCAAGCCTTGGCAAGACGCCTTGGCGCAGCGCACGGCATTGCAGGCCGACTTGGACCGCTGGGTAGCCCAAGCCCAAGCCTTGGCGGCTGATGCCCAATGGTCCAGTGTGGACGCCAAATTTGCCCCCGCCTTGCAAACCAGCACCCAGCAAGTGCAGGCCGTGTGGACCGCTTTCTGCGAGGCCTTGATGCTGACCGAAGCTGCTGCAGCAGATGCCAGTGCGCCGCTGCCAGCCGTGCCCGCATGGTCTGACCAAATTCGTGTGGCCCGTGGCGAAGTGTTGCCTCAAGCCGCAGCCCCAGCCAAAGCCCCCAAGCCAGCAGCCGCTGGCGTGGATGCCACGCGCAAGGTCAAGCCCACGGCTGACAAAGCCGTGGTCGACCAAAAGCGTTTAGAGCTGGCCATGCAAGCAGAGGCTTTGTTCAAGCCCGTGCCTTTGGCCAAGCCTGCGAAGGCCAAAGTGCCCAAAGCCGACAACGCCGTATCCGTGCAAGAAGCCGTGAATCCAGCGCCAGTGGCAACAACGGAGCTTGTTGAGGCTGAGATTGCAAGTGCGCCAGAAGTCGAAGTACAAGCGAGCGCCTCAGAGGCTGCGCCAGTTGCTGAAACTGCACCAGCTGAAGAAAAGCCAGCTGCAGCCAAAGCCGAAGAGGTGGCCCGCATGCCAGCCATGGGCGGTCGCAAGATGCAAGAAACCTTGCGCAACCTGCGCGAGCAATGGAAAAAAATCGACAAAGAAGCTGCGCCCAATCCGGCACTGTGGAAGCGCTTTGACAGCGCTTGCAATCGTGCCCATGAAGTGGTGGATGCATGGCTCAAAGAAGCGCGTGCTCAAACCACCGCCCACAAAGCGCAGCGCTTGGCCTTGATTGAAGAGGTCAAAGCTTGGTCTGTTGAACATGCCAATGGCCCCGACTGGAAAGGCGTGGCGCGTCAGTTGCACCAATTCGCCCAACGCTGGCGCGACAGTGGCCACTTGAGTGAAAAAATGTTTGCCGAATTGCAGCCCGTTTGGAAGGCTGCCATTCATGCCGCACACGAGCCGCTGGAAGTCATGCAAAAAGCCAGCTTGGCCCGTCGCCACGCGCTGATTGCCGAAGCCCAAACTTTGGGTGCTGCGCCGACCTTGCGTGTGGACGCCGTCAAAGCCTTGCAACAACGCTGGCAAGAAGAAGCGCATGCGGTGGTGTTGGATCGCAAGCAAGAACAAAAACTGTGGGATGCCTTCCGTCAACCCATTGATGAGGCCTTTGCTCGCAAGTCCTCCGTGCGTGAGCAATCGCAAGCGGCGTTGACGCCGCACGACAAGGCGGTCCTCGATGCCGCCAAGGCATTGGAGTCGGCCACGGCCAAAGGCGATGCCTCGGCCATTCGCGCCGCCATGCAAACGCTGGAACAAATGGCACGCGGTGAAGTGGTGGCCCCAGTGGTTACACCTGTTGAAGACGTCGCTGCGCCTGCTGAACAAGCGCCAGAAGCTGTCGACCAAGCGGATGTCACCCCTGAGTCTTCAGAGCCAGTCGCCGAAGCTGCCCCCGCCAAGCCCAAAGCTGCACCACGCCCTGTGGTGGCTGTGCGTGGCGATGACCGCCCAGGCCAAAAACGCGCCGAAGCAGCACCTGCTGGACGCGGTCGCGATGGCAAGCCCAGTGGCAAGTTTGGCGACAAGCCAGGCTTTGGCCGCGATGGCAAACCGTCACGCGATGCGGGGCGCGAGGGTTTTGCTCCGCGTGGTCCACGTTTGGGTGACGCGGCTTTCCGCGCCCAACGCTTTGCTTTGGAGTCGGCGCAAGATGCACTGCGTCGCTTGGCCGCACATGCCCACGGCGAGGTGCTGACCCAACTCATGCACGCATGGGAAAAGCGCGATGCCTCGCAATTGCCTGCGGCGCAAGCGATTGGCAGCAAGTTGTCACCTGCACAACGCAGCCAATGGGTGCAAGCTGTCTCGGCCCAGCCGCAAGGCGACGCGGTCACGCCCTTGCTGCGCTTGGAAGTTGCTGCTGATCTGCCAACGCCTGCCGCACAGATGGATGCCCGCCGTGCTTTGCAGCTGCAAATGCTCACACGTCGCAACGACCCATCGCCACAAATGACATGGGCTGCTGACGCAGCACAAGTTCTGGGTGGTGCTTATGACGAAGCAGCGGCGCGTCGTTTGCAAGCCGCGCTCAAGGTCTTGCTCAAGCGCTAAGCAGTGCTGAGTGGCAAGCGACAAAGCCCCCTTGTAGGGCTTTGTGCTGTGTGCCGCAACCAGCTCAGCACTTCGAGGCGCGGTGGTTTAGTGTCTGCATCCCAGTCGCTCAGCACCCAACGGCTTAAGCCATCGCCCAACGCATGCATTGCCGGCTTGTGGGTGTGGCCGTGCAACAGCACTTGCGCGTCTGCGGCATTCAGCCACGCGATGGCGGCTTGGGTGTCTACGTCGGCATAGCCAACGAAACTGGGGTCGTTGGTGTGGCTTTGTTTGCGCGCCTCGCTTTGGTGGCGAACATTGCGCGCATAGGCTTGGCGTTCGACCAAAGGTTTCGCCAAAAACGCAGCTTGCCATTCGGGTTGCCGTACTTGAGCGCGAAACGCCAAGTAGTCGTGGTCGTCTAAGCACAGGGCATCGCCGTGGCTGAGCAAGATGCGTAAGTGTTCTGACTTGCTAGCAACAAGGTCCAGCACCGTGGGGTCACTTAAGGTTTGCATGCCGGTGGCTTTGCGCAAATCGTGGCCCACCAGAAAGTCGCGGTTGCCGCACATGAAGTAGACAGGGATACGTTGCGCCGTGGCTTTGAGCACAGCCACGCATTGCAAGGCGAAGGGGTCTTGGGTGTCGTCACCCACCCACACCTCAAACAAGTCGCCCAAGATGAAGAGGGCGTCTGCAGGCGTGTGCGCCATGTGCCCAGCCCACGCCTCAAAGGTGGTGGGCTCGCTGGCGTCTAGGTGCAGGTCAGAGATGAAGTCGACGCGCTGCCATTGCTGGGGTGCTTGTATGCGGGGTACAGGCAGGCTAAGCGGGGGAGGCAGCGTCGACACAGGGTTTAAAGCGCGACGGCTTTTTCGATGACCACGTCTTCTTTTGGCACATCGTCATGGAAGCCTTTGCGGCCCGTTTTGACGGCAGCGATTTTGTCGACCACGTCATTGCCACTGACCACTTTGCCGAAGACGGCATAGCCCCAGCCTTGCATGCTGGGTGCTTTGTGGTTTAAGAAGTCGTTGTCGGCCACGTTGATAAAGAACTGGGCGGTGGCTGAGTGTGGGTCAGACGTGCGGGCCATAGCCAGCGTGTAGTGGTTGTTTTTGAGGCCGTTGTTGGCTTCGTTTTCAATCGGCTCGTCGCATTCTTTTTGCGTCATGCCGGGCTCAAAACCGCCGCCTTGCACCATGAAGCCAGGAATCACGCGGTGAAAAATGGTTTTGTCGTAGTGACCTTTGTTCACGTAATGCAGGAAGTTTTCGGTGCACTTAGGGGCTTTTTCAGCATCGAGTTCGATGGTGATGACGCCGTGGTCCAAGATGTGCAGTTCGACTTGTGGGTTGCTCATGGTGTGTTTCCTTGATTGCTAAATGGAGTGGTGTGTGACGCCAGTGCGTGCTCAAAGCACGGTGGCTGATTGGATGACGATGGGAGTACGCGGTACATCGGATGGGAAAGGTCCGCCGAAGCCAGTTTGTACGCTTTTGATTTTGGTGATGGTGTCCATGCCGGAGATCACTTTGCCAAACACGGTGTAGCCGGGCTGCTGTGGGCTTGGGTCAAGAAAGCCGTTGTCCACCACGTTGATGAAAAACTGTGCCGTGGCCGAGTTGGGCGCATTGGTGCGTGCCATGGCAATGGTGCCTACGGTGTTGCGTGGGCCGCCTTTGGCCAAGGCTTCGCGTCCTTCGTGCTCAACGGGGGGGCGTGTACGGCGCTCGATGTAGCGCTGGTCGTAGCCCCCACCTTGCACCATGAAATTGCCAATCACGCGGTGAAAAATTGTGCCGTCGTAATGTTTGTCACGCACGTATTGCAAAAAGTTGTCCACGGTTTTGGGTGCTTTGTCGGGGTAGACCTCGACCACAAATTCGCCAGCGTTGGTGACGAACTTCACACGCGGCGCATCTTGGGCGATGGCGCTGTGAGTCATGCCCGCAAAGGCGAGGGCACAAAAGCTAATTTTGCAAAGTGCGCGGCGTGTCAAGAAAGAAAGTGTCATGGTTTGCCTTGGGTAATTGCGAGGACAGGTTTGAGGCGCTCGATTTTTTGGGCGGGTTGGCTCAGTTTGGGCTCAGCGGCCAAAGCGCGTTCATACGATTGACGAGCCATGTTGACCAACAAGTCGCCCATGTTTTCGTGAGCGGCGGCGTAATTGGGGTTGTCACGCAAGGCCGCATCCAGCGAGGCTTTGGCGCTTGGGTAGTCACCCTTGGCTGCGTAGAGCACGCCTAGGTTGTTGTGCGGTTCAGCCAGCTCTGGGTATTCTTGCGTGAGGCCGAGGTAGACCTGCAAAGCCATGTCGGGTTGACCAAGTTGCTCAAAGATGAAGCCTTGCCAAAACCGCATTTGCGGGTCGCGCGGGTTGGTAGCCAAAGCCTTGTTAACCACCAGCAAGGCTTGTGGGTACTTGGCTTGGCGCAGCAATTTACGCACATCGTTATGCGGGGTGCTGATGACGGTGGGCAGGGTCGATTGGCCTGGTTGCCACTCCATGGCCTCGACGCTTTGGGCGTGGCTAGTACCCACTGACGTACCAGCCAGCGCCAAACCCAGTGCGAAGCAACGCAAGCTGTGGCGATCCCAAAGCGAGGGTGTGCGGCCTTGGGGGACTGCAAGCAGTGCCAAGGGCTGGGCTTTAGGGGGCGTGTGAGGGTTTGTCATGTGCTTTGTATACTGGAGACATTGTAAAACAGAGGGTCTGGACGACTCTTTGGCTTTCACCTCATTACCGACCCTTCATTGCGGTCTTCTCTCGATTCACTCATGACGCTTCGCATTCACAACACGCTCACGCGTGCGCTGGAAGATTTTTCGCCGCTCGAACCTGGGCACGTGCGCATGTACGTGTGCGGCATGACCGTCTACGACTTGTGCCATTTGGGTCATGCCCGTTCGATGGTGGCGTTTGACGTGGTGCAACGCTGGCTCAAGGCCATTGGCTACCGCGTGACATATGTGCGCACCATCACCGACATCGACGACAAGATCATCAAGCGCTCGCTGGAAAACGGCGAAACCGTGCGTGGCCTGACCGATCGCATGATTGATGCGCTGCACCAAGACGCTGATGCCTTGGGGATTGAGCGCCCCACGCACGAGCCCCGTGCGATGGACTACGTGCCGCAAATGCTGGCCATGATTGGCACTTTGCAAGACAAAGGCTTGGCCTATCAAGCCAGCAACGGCGATGTGAACTATGCCGTGCGGAAATTTGCAGGCTACGGCAAGCTATCTGGAAAGTCTTTGGATGAGTTGCAAGCAGGCGAGCGCGTGGCGGTGGACGACGGCAAGCAAGACCCACTCGACTTTGTGCTGTGGAAATCGGCCAAAGAGAGCGAGCCCGAAGAAGTGAAGTGGGCCAGCCCCTTTGGTGCAGGCCGCCCAGGCTGGCACATCGAGTGCTCGGCCATGAGTTGCGAAATGCTGGGCCAAAGTTTTGACATCCACGGCGGCGGTGCAGACTTGCAGTTCCCGCACCATGAAAACGAAATTGCCCAAAGCGAAGGCGCGAATGGCCAAAAAATGGCCAGCGTTTGGATGCACAACGGTTTCATCAATGTGGACAACGAAAAAATGTCCAAGAGCTTGGGCAACTTCTTCACTATCCGTGATGTGTTGAAAGAATTTGATGCTGAAACCGTGCGTTTCTTTGTCGTGCGCAGCCACTACCGCAGCCAGCTCAACTACAGCGATGTGCATTTGAACGACGCCCGTGGTGCGCTCAAACGCCTTTACACCGCGCTGGGCACCGTCACCCCCGATGAGGTCAAGATTGACTGGGCCGAGCCGCACGCCGCGCGTTTCAAAGCCGCGATGGACGAAGACTTTGGCACGCCCGAAGCCGTGGCTGTGTTGTTTGAACTCGCTGGTGAGGTCAACCGCACGGGCTCGACGCAGACGGCCGGCTTGCTCAAAGCCTTGGGCGGTGTGTTGGGTCTGTTGCAAGACGACCCCAAAACCTTTGCCCAAGCGGGTGCGGCTGTGGACGAAGTCGCCATTCAAGCCCAAATCGCCGCCCGCGCAACCGCCAAAGCAGCCAAAAATTTTGCCGAGGCTGATCGCATTCGACAAGCCTTGGCTGCCGAAGGGATCGTGCTCAAAGATTCCCCTACCGGCACGACGTGGGAGCGTGGCTAATTGCTAGTCAACAAAGAAAAAATCACCATCGCCACGCCCGAGTATTGGGTGGAGGCGTGCAAACACTTGGTCAAAAAAGATCGGGTGATGAAGCGTCTTATCCCGCAGTTTGGCGAGGCCTCTTTGCAGTCACGCGGCGATGCGTTCGTCACGCTGGCGCGCAGCATCGTGGGTCAGCAAATTTCGGTCAAGGCGGCTCAAACCGTGTGGGACCGTTTCGCATTGTTGCCACGCAAAATCACGCCTGCCAATGTGCTCAAGCTCAAGGTGGACGACATGCGTGCCGCGGGTTTGTCTGCCCGCAAGGTGGAATACATCGTCGATTTGGCGCTGCACTTTGACAACGGCGCTTTGCATGTGAAGAAGTGGTCCGAGATGACGGACGACGCCATCATCGAAGAGTTGGTGGCCATTCGCGGCATAGGCCGTTGGACGGCGGAGATGTTTCTGATCTTCCACCTGATGCGTCCCAACGTGTTGCCGCTGGACGATATGGGTTTGATCAATGGCATCAGCCATAACTATTTTTCAGGTGAGGCGGTCAGTCGCAGCGAGGCCCGCGAGGTGGCTGCGGCTTGGGCGCCTTATTGCAGCGTGGCGACTTGGTATATTTGGCGCTCGCTAGATCCGCTGCCAGTGGAATACTGAGCCGCTAAGGAGTAATGATTTTGGCTAAGAAAACTTTCCTCGACTTTGAACAACCGATTGCTGAACTTGAAGGCAAGATCGACGAGCTGCGCTAGGTGCATAGCGAGTCAGCGGTTGATATTTCTGACGAGATTGAGCAGCTCAGCAAGAAGAGCTTGCAGCTGACCAAAGAAATTTACAGCGACCTCACGCCTTGGCAAATCACCAAGATTGCGCGTCATGCTGAGCGTCCTTACACGCTCGACTACATCAATGACATCTTCACCGACTTTGTGGAAATGCACGGAGACCGCCACTTTGCTGATGACATGAGCATCGTGGGTGGCTTGGCCCGCTTTAACGGCAACGCCTGCATGGTGCTGGGTCAACAAAAAGGTCGCGACACCAAAGAACGCGCCTTGCGTAACTTTGGCATGAGCAAGCCAGAGGGTTATCGCAAAGCTTTGCGTTTGATGAAGACCGCCGAGAAGTTCAAGTTGCCCGTGTTCACCTTTGTGGACACGCCCGGCGCTTACCCCGGCATTGACGCTGAAGAGCGCAGCCAGTCTGAGGCGATTGGCCGCAATATTTTTGAAATGGCCCAACTCGAAGTGCCCATCATCACCACCATCATTGGTGAAGGTGGCTCGGGCGGTGCGCTGGCCATCAGCGTGGCTGACCAAGTGTTGATGCTGCAGTACTCGGTGTATTCGGTCATCAGCCCAGAAGGCTGCGCTTCGATTTTGTGGAAAACCTCAGACCGCGCCGAAGATGCGGCCGAGCAACTGGGCATCACCGCGCATCGCCTCAAAGCTTTGGGCTTGGTCGACAAAATCGTGAACGAGCCAGTGGGTGGCGCACACCGTGACCCCAAGCAAATGGCTGCTCAGCTCAAGCGCGGTTTGAACGATGCATGGCGCCAAGTGACCGACATGAAGGTCAAAGAGCTGCTCGACAAGCGTTACGAGCGTCTGCAAAGCTATGGCCGTTACACCGACACCAAAGCTGACGCCCGCTAACTTTCCCTCGCTGGACGCGCTCCAGCACCTTGAGGCCTTCGCCGTTGCACTCAGCGGCGGGGCCGATTCCACCGCTTTGCTCATGGCTTGTGCCACCCGTTGGCCGAGCAGGGTGCATGCTGTCCATGTGCACCACGGCCTGCAAGTCGCTGCCGATGGTTTTGAGGCGCATTGCGTAGACTTGTGCCGCCGCTTGAATGTGCCACTGGTGGTACAGCGTGTGGACGCCGCACATGTCGCAGGTGAAAGCCCAGAAGACGCTGCCCGCCAAGCCCGCTACCGCGCGTTGGCTGAGGCCCTGCAACACAACTGGGGCGGGCAAATCAAGCACATGGCCTTGGCCCAACATGCAGATGACCAAGTCGAAACCTTGTTGCTGGCGCTCTCGCGCGGCGCGGGCTTACCCGGCCTGGCGTGCATGCCCAAAGTGGCTGAGCGTCACGGCGTGACCTATCACCGTCCTTGGTTGGATGTGCCGGGGCCTGTTTTGCGCGATGCCTTGCTAGCAGCGGGTGAGGCGTGGGTGGAAGATCCGACCAACTCAGACACGCGCTACACGCGTAACCGCATTCGCGCCGAGTTGTTGCCGGTGGTTGCGCGTGCGTTCCCGTCGTTCAGGCAAACTTTTGCACGCAGCGCTTCGCATGCGGCACAGGCGCAAACGCTGTTGCAAGAGGTGGCTGAGCAAGATTTGCAGCAAGTGGGTCATCCACCATCCATCCATGCCCTGCAGCAACTCAGCGAGGCGCGGCAGTCCAACGTGTTGCGCCATTGGCTGGCACTCGAGCACTCTCAAGCCAGTGCGGCCCAATTGCGAGCGCTGATGGTGCAAATTAAAGCTTGCACCACACGCGGCCACCACATTGACATCAAGGTGGGGCGAGGGTTTGTGAGGCGCGATGGCGCAGTGTTGCGTTGCTACAATCTGTAGGTTTTTTTGCCCATAACACAACATTTTTAAAGAAATATGGCATTGATCGTTCACAAATACGGCGGTACGTCGATGGGCTCGACAGAGCGCATTCGCAACGTCGCCAAGCGCGTGGCCAAATGGGCCCGTGCCGGCCACCAAATGGTGGTGGTTCCTTCCGCGATGAGCGGTGAGACCAACCGTTTGCTCGGCCTCGCCAAAGAATTGGCACCATCCAAAGCCGACTCGGCCTACAACCGCGAACTCGACATGTTGGCCTCCACAGGTGAGCAAGCGTCTTCTGCATTGTTGGCCATCGCGTTGCAAGCCGAAGGCCAGCCCTCAGTCAGCTACGCCGGCTGGCAAGTGCCGATTCGCACCAACAACGCCTACACCAAAGCCCGCATCGAATCGATTGATGATGTGCGTGTGCGTGCCGACTTGGATGCAGGACGCGTGGTCATCATCACGGGTTTTCAAGGCAAAGACGAAAACGACAACATCACCACTTTGGGCCGCGGCGGTTCTGACACCTCGGCTGTGGCCGTGGCGGCAGCGCTCAAAGCCAAAGAGTGTTTGATTTACACCGACGTTGATGGTGTGTACACCACCGACCCGCGTGTGGTGCCCGAGGCGCGTCGCTTAGAAACACTCTGTTTTGAAGAGATGCTGGAAATGGCATCTTTGGGTAGCAAAGTTTTGCAAATTCGGTCGGTCGAATTCGCTGGTAAATACAAGGTGCCGTTGCGCGTGTTGTCCAGCTTCACCGCGTGGGACATCGACATCAACGAAGAAGCCAAATCAGGCACGTTGATCACCTTTGAGGAAGACGAAAAAATGGAACAAGCAATCGTATCGGGCATCGCATTCAACCGCGATGAAGCCAAAATTTCTGTGGTCGGCGTGCCCGACAAGCCAGGCATCGCGTACCAAATTTTGGGCGCTGTGGCTGAAGCCAACATCGAAGTCGACATGATCATCCAAAACATCAGCAAGGATGGCAAAACCGACTTCAGCTTCACCGTGCACCGCAATGATTACGCACGCACCACAGACTTGCTCAAAGAAAAAGTGTTGCCAGCCTTGGGCGCGCATGACGTGCAAGGCGATACCAAGATTTGCAAAGTGTCAATCGTGGGCATCGGCATGCGCAGCCATGTGGGTGTGGCCAGCAAGATGTTCCGTTCATTGAGCGAAGAGGGCATCAACATCCAAATGATTTCAACCTCTGAAATCAAGACATCGGTTGTGATCGATGAGAAATACCTGGAACTCGCTGTGCGCGCGTTGCACAAAGCTTTCGATTTGGATCAGCCCGCAGCATAAGTTGGGGCATAATACGGACCTGCTGGAAACGTGACCGAGTGGCCGAAGGTGCTCCCCTGCTAAGGGAGTATGGGGTGTAGAGCCTCATCGAGGGTTCGAATCCCTCCGTTTCCGCCAAGACTGAGCCCTAAGTGATTGATTCACTTAGGGTTTTTTCTTTTTCACCCGAGTAACAGGGTTAGGTTACCTCACTAGTTACCACTCGGCCTAGGCCAAGTTCCACGTTTTAGGCCCAAATACAACGACCGTGGACAACCGTGGAATCACAGTGACCAATGTCACCCCGCCAGGGAACTGCTCCATACATTCCCTGACTGCTCCAGACGCTTTACAACGGTGTCCACTGATATCTTGACGTGGATATACGGCAACCCCATACGTTCGATGACCCACGCCACTGCCCATAAACAGGCATAAGCCCAGAGATACGTTCACCACATAGACCGTGGGAGACGTTGGATTCTGAATCGCCCCGTCTTTTGAGGAGGCTCCAACCTTTGAGAAGATGGAGCTATGAGCAAATCAAATCGTTTTTCCCCCGAAGTGCGCGAACGCGCTGTTCGCATGTTGCAAGAGCATCGTGGCGAATACCCTTCCACTTGGGCCGCCATT
>CANCCJ010000006.1 GCA_947374535.1 Comamonadaceae bacterium
AAGAGAGATCTCATGAAGATTCACGAGTACCAAGGCAAGGAAATCTTGCGTCAATTTGGTGTGCCAGTGCCACGCGGTATCCCTGCGTTCACGGTGCAAGAAGCGGTGGAAGCCGCGCAAAAGTTGGGCGGCCCAGTTTGGGTTGTGAAAGCCCAAATTCACGCGGGTGGCCGCGGCAAAGGCGGCGGCGTCAAAGTGGCTAAAACCATTGATGATGTCAAACGCATTTCCGGCGAGATCTTGGGCATGCAGCTCAAGACCCACCAAACTGGTCCAGAAGGCCAAAAAGTGCGTCGCCTCTACATCGAAGATGGCGCCGACATCAACAAAGAATATTACGTGTCAGTGGTGACTGACCGTGCAACGCAAAAGATTGCTTTCATCGCTTCCAGCGAAGGCGGCATGGACATTGAAGAAGTTGCGCACAGCACACCAGAAAAAATCATTACCGAGTTCATCGATCCGTTGACGGGTTTGGGCGATGCACAAGCCAAGAAGATTGCAGATGCCATCGGCATGCCTGCTGACTCCACCGCGCAAGCTGTGGACATCTTCAAGAAGCTTTACCAGTGCTACATGGAAACTGACGCATCTTTGGTGGAGATCAACCCACTGAACCGCGACAGCAAGGGCAACGTGATGGCTTTGGATGCGAAGTTCAACTTCGATGCCAACGCCTTGTTCCGTCACCCAGAAATCGTGGCTTACCGCGATTTGGACGAAGAAGATCCAGCTGAAGTGGAAGCGTCTAAGTTCGACTTGGCCTACATCTCCTTGGACGGCAACATTGGTTGCTTGGTCAACGGTGCTGGCTTGGCCATGGCCACTATGGACACCATCAAGTTGTTCGGCGGCGAGCCAGCCAACTTCCTAGACGTGGGCGGCGGCGCAACAGCTGAAAAAGTCACGGAAGCTTTCAAGATCATGTTGGCCAATAAGAATGTCAAAGGCATTTTGGTCAACATCTTTGGCGGCATCATGAAGTGCGACACCATCGCCAGCGGCGTGATCACCGCTTGTAAAGCTGTCAATTTGTCTGTGCCATTGGTGGTGCGCATGAAGGGCACCAACGACGAGCTGGGCAAGAAAATGTTGGCTGAATCAGGTTTGCCAATCATCTCTGCCGACACCATGGCTGAAGCTGCAACCGCTATCGTTGCCGCCGTGAAGTAAGGGAAAAAACATGTCCATCTACATCAATAAAAACACCAAGGTCATCACCCAAGGTATCACCGGCAAAACCGGTCAGTTCCACACTGAAAAGTGCATCGAATACGCAAACGGTAAAAACTGTTTCGTCGCAGGTGTGAACCCTAAGAAAGCCGGCGAGTCCATCTTTGGCGTGCCAATCTTTGCATCTGTCAAAGAAGCGGCTCAAAACACGGGCGCAACTGTGTCTGTGATCTATGTGCCACCTGCTGGCGCTGCTGCTGCCATTTGGGAAGCCGTTGAAGCGGACCTCGACTTGGCCATCTGTATCACCGAAGGCATCCCAGTCCGTGACATGCTTGAAGTCCGTAACAAGATGAAAGCCAAGGAAGCTGCTGGCGGCAAGAAAACCTTGTTGCTCGGCCCTAACTGCCCCGGTTTGATCACGCCTGACGAAATCAAGATCGGCATCATGCCCGGTCACATTCACCGTAAAGGTCGTATCGGCGTTGTGTCGCGTTCTGGCACATTGACTTACGAAGCTGTGGCGATGTTGACCGAAGTGGGCTTGGGTCAATCCAGCGCCGTCGGTATCGGTGGTGACCCTATCAACGGTTTGAAGCACATCGATGTGATGAAGGCTTTCAACGACGATCCAGACACAGATGCCGTCATCATGATCGGTGAAATCGGTGGTCCAGACGAAGCTGAAGCCGCCATGTGGTGCAAGGCCAACATGAAGAAGCCCATCGTTGGCTTTATCGCCGGTGTGACTGCCCCTCCCGGCAAGCGCATGGGCCATGCAGGTGCTTTGATTTCTGGCGGTGCAGACACGGCAGATGCTAAATTGGCCATCATGGAAGAGTGCGGCTTCATCGTCACACGTAACCCATCTGAATTGGGCAAACTGCTCAAGGCCCAGTTGAAGTAATCTCCTTCGGGAATTGCAAATACAGAAGCGAGCGGTGTTTTCACCGCTCGTTTTTTTTTGAACTCTCCCACCAGCTTCTTGTTCTGGGGTGATGCCTAGAATTCACGTCCCAACTTTGAAAGGACTTGCAATGAAACACACGCTGCAACGCGGCTTCACTTTGATCGAACTCATGATCGTGGTCGCCATCATCGGCGTCTTGGCATCCGTGGCCTTGCCCGCCTACCAAGACTACATGGTGCGAGCGCGTGTGAGCGAGGGCCTAGGCTTGGCTTCTGCCGCCAAAACCAATGTGTTGGATGTGGTAAACAGCGGCAATATCGCCACGGTTTCTGGTGGATACAAGGCTGGCTATACCTGGACGGGCGCCACCAAGAACATCAGCAGCATCGACATTGCCTCAGCCACGGGCGTGATCACCATCACCACCACAGCGGCGGCAGGTGGTGGCAGCTTGTTGTTGGTGCCCTACACCAAGAGCGGGACGACCGAGTCGGCATTGCCAGCGCCTACGTCCACCAGCGTGACCGCAGACGGTGTGGTGCAGTGGAAGTGCATGGCCAAGGACGCAACAGCGTTTGTGGGTGTGTCTGTGCCCGCTGATGCCTTGGACAAAAAGTACGTGCCGAGTGACTGCAAGTAAGCGGTATGAACGGTCTGAACAAGGCGCCTACGGGCGCCTTTGTCATTGGCGTGTCTGATGGTGAGAGAGTGTTGGAAAATCTAGTCATGAAGCGAAATATTTTGTTGGTGTTGTGCATAACCCTGCCTTGGCTCAACCCATTTGCCAGCAGTCCGTCAACGGCGGTGATTCCTTTGCTGCTGAGTTGGATGTTGGCTGCCTGCGCGTTGTTGGCTGTGGTTGACATGCCGTTGGCCAAACCTGCATGGTCTACTGGTGCACGGGCAATGACCGCTTTACTGGCCCTTGGCTTGTTGGCATCGTTGCTGTGGGTACCTCAGGTGGTGGACCGAGCTTTGACTGCAGGCTTGTTGGCTTCTTTGATGTGCGTGTGGCTGATGGCTGGCGTGGGCAGACGCGCCGCTGCCGATGAAACGCTGTTGCGTTGCTTGGTGTTGGCGTTGTTGGGCGCGGCTGTCGTCAGCAGTGTGCTGGGCATCTTGCAGTACTTGGGTCTGGCGCACGACATGTCGCCTTGGGTGAATCAGCCTTTGAAGGGCGATGCGTTTGCGAACTTGCGCCAACGCAACCAGTTTGCATCGCTCACCAGTTTGGGCTTGGTGGCCTTGTTGGGCGGGGTTGCTGCAACCACCAAGACCGGGCCTATGTCGCGCATGGCGTGGTGCTTCGTTGGCGTGGTGTTGAACGTGTTGGCCGCAGGTGTTGCTTGTTCCATGTCGCGCACAGGTGCGACGCAGTGGCTGTTGATCAGCGGGTTGATGGCGGTTTGGGCTTGGCGCACACACGACATGCAAAACAAAAAAGGCTTGCTGTGCCTTGCCATCACCGCACCGCTGCTGGTGGCCGTGTGGTCGATGGCAATGCCTTGGCTGGCCTTGCAAACCACTGGCGAGTGGGGGGCCAGCATGATCTTGCGCGTCACAGGCCAAACACTGGACTACGCTGCTTGCGGCGGTCGTCGCGTGTTGTGGACCAATGTGTTGGCGTTGATCGCGCAACACCCGTGGCTAGGTTGGGGCTGGGGCGAGACTGACTATGCGCATTTCATGACCGGCTACAACAGCCTGCGTTTTTGCGACATGCTGGACAACGCGCACGACTTTCCGTTGCATCTGGCGGTGGAGTTGGGCGTTCCGTTCGCTGCGGTGGTGATGGCGTGCATTGCTGCATGGGTGGTGCGCCGCCAGCCTTGGCGCGAACAGCACGCATGGCGTGTGCTGGCTTGGGGTTTGCTGCTGGTATTGGGCTTGCACAGCTTGCTCGAATATCCGCTTTGGTATGGCCCATTTCAGATGACATTAGGCCTCGCCATCGGGCTGCTTGGGTCCTCGCCAACAGCGCCAGTGAAAGATGAAGCGCAAGAAGGCCCCACGTTCGTGGCCGCCCTTTTGTTCATCGGCTGCTTGTATGCCGCGTGGGACTTCAACCGCGTAGGCCAAATTTATCGTCAGCCCGCATCGAGGGATGCTGTCTATCGCGATAACCCGTTGGGCCATGCCAAGCAGTCGTGGCTGTTTAAAAATCAAGCTGATTTTGCTGAGCTGACCACGCAAACAGTCACGCCAGACAACGCCGCCGAGGTGTACCTAGAAGCACGCCGTCTCATGCACTACTCGCCTGAAGCGCGTGTGGTGCAGCGCGTCATCGACAGCGCTAAGTTGTTGGGCCACGATGAAGAGGCGCAAGCTTTGGAAGAACGTTTGGCTGATGTGAAGAAAAACACCCCGCGCTAAACTCATCTGCAATCATGACCCACGCTCACCCCACACTTTCAGCCATCGTTATCACGCGCAACGAAGCGCATAACTTGCACGATTGCTTGCAGTCCATGCGCGGTTTGGTGGATGAAATCATCGTGGTGGACAGTCAAAGCACCGACGCCACCGTGGCCATCGCGCAGCAGCACGGCGCTAAGGTGTCGCAGCCAGAAGACTGGCCGGGCTTTGGACCGCAAAAAAACCGTGCACTTGAGTTGGCAACCTGCGACTGGGTGTTTTCCATCGATGCCGATGAACGCGTCACCCCCGAGTTGGCCACCGAAATCAAGCGTGTGTTGCAAACGGCGGATTCAAGCGTGGCTTACCAAGTGCCTCGCTTGTCTTGGTATTGCGGCAAATTCATCCACCATGCAGGTTGGCAACCAGACTACGTGTTGCGTCTGTTCAAACGCGGCACGGCTATGTTTTCGGATGACCTGGTGCACGAGCGTTTGGTGACCAAGCAAGGCTTGGCTAGCTTGCAAAACCATTTGCTGCATTACAGCTACCTCAACTTCTCACAAGTGCTGTCCAAGGTCGATGCGTATTCCAGCGCGTCTGCCAAGCAAGCCTATGCGCGTGGGAAACGCTCATCCGTTGCGGGGGCCTTGGGTCACGGCGCTTGGGCTTTCTTTAGAACTTACGTGATTCGCCGAGGCTTCTTAGACGGCGGACACGGCTTGGCGTTGTCCATCTCTAACGCTGAGACCAGTTACTACAAATATTTGAAGCTCTGGCAAATGCAGCAGGCCGAAGTGGCTGCGGCCAAGTAAGCGCAAGTTAGGCAGCCACATAACTCCCCGATTTACCGCCATGCTTTTCCAGCAGCTGGCAGTCGGTGATCGTCATGCCTCTGTCAACTGCCTTGCACATGTCATAAATCGTGAGCAAAGCCACTTGTACGGCGGTGAGTGCTTCCATCTCCACGCCGGTTTGTCCGACCGTTTCCACAGTCGCCGTGCACCGCACGCTGTGTGTGGGTTCGTCGATGGCAAATCTAACTTCGCCTAATCACACCATTCCTTAAAGGTTAGTGGGACAGGAGAGGGACAAGAACATATCCCAAAAACATCTTATCACTTGGCGTTCAATTCGGCATTGAGGCCAGCCTCAGCCTTGTTCCGTTGCTCATCTAAGATGCTTTCAGATTTGTCCGAAAGCTTGTTTGCCAATTTGTTAAACCCCGGAATTCTTGCTAGCTTTTGAACTGCGTTTGTTAACTTAACGCTCTTATCAAGAGCATCCATGAGAGGATGATCTGACTTGTTGTAGTCCGTAATTAACTTTCCTGGATTTTCTGAGCTAATTTCAAGCAAGTTGTAGAGGAGCTTGTTTCTGAGGTCATTTGCAATTTCACGATCTTCAATCGCTTCAATTTGCCTAGAGAGGCCTTCAAAGGTTTTTGCAACAGACTCTTTATGTGCATACTCTTCAATGAGTCGCTTGGACAAGTTGATTTGCTTGTTTGAAAAATAAGCAACCCACAAAGTCGGTGCATAGATTGGAACAATCGCAGCCACGAGGTTGGGAATAGTTTTGATCAAATCATCTAAAGATTTGCCAAGAAAGACGTACTGAATCACGCTTATGGCGACAGGAATAATCGCCAGAAAACTCATTACCGTTAGTGCCTTATGAAAAGATGCTTTGTGATTTACGGCATTTGTTTCTTCTTCTTTGCGTCTTGACTCGTAGGCGTGGCTGAGTCCAGCTGTGAGTGCATCAGGAAGTAGCTTTTTGATTTCAAGTTGAAGTAGGGACAAATTTGTTTCCCATTTCACTTGAAACTCAGACAGCTTGGCCTCTTCATTTACAACTAAGTCAATAAGCGACTCTTCGGTTCGTTTGTGTTCAGTATCGACTTGTGTAGAAAGAGTTTTTATTTGTAACTCAAGTTGTTTGTAGCTGTTGCCGAGTTTGTCTTTTAAACCTGGGATTCTTTTCTTCTTCCCTTCACCAGCTTCTTCATCGTCAACCTCTTGACCTTCAATCTCAAGATACAAGGCCTCGATATTATTTCGACGGGTAGAACTTCCCTTGTAAAAAGACTCTATACGGGTATGAAGTTCTTCAGCCTTGGTCAGAAGGCTCTTGCTCGATTCAACGCTATCTTTGGTTTCTTCAAGATTGGTATTGATCGCAATCAGCTCTTCAGCAGAAGTCTTACTTAACTCTTTTATGCCATTAAGGTCAGAAAGAATAGTCGTGGCAGCTGAGATGGCTTGATTGATTTCTACGTCCAAAAAAGACCGTTGCTCGCCGATATGTTTAAGAAACTCTTCCTTTGCATTTTCAATACTGTTTATCGAAGTGGCGTTATCAGAGGAATCGTTAGGTATTACGTTATTGTGCATGGCTATCCTGAAAATAATATCTTATTTGATCAGCATAGCATAGCCACACTTAACACATTTAGAGTTCTTAAGTAGTGCGTGATATGGCTCGATAAGCAGATGCTTTGCTTATTTTGTACTCATGCATGAGATCTGCGATTTTGACTCCTTGATCACGCTTTGCTTTCACTTCCTGAACTTGCTCTTCGGTCAATGATTGCTTGCGCCCAAACTTGATTCCTTTGCGCTTGGCAAGCTCTATTCCTTGCACCTGACGGTCTTTGCGAAGGTCGTTCTCAAACGTAGCAATTGCACCAAGCATCGTGAATAAAAGCATTCCAGTGGGTGTTGATGTGTCAATCTGCTGGTCAAGCACTACAAGCTTCACATGCTTGTCTTCTAGTCTGCGCATGATGTTTAGTAAGTCACGTGTAGAACGCGCTAATCGGTCTAATTTCGTGATGACTAGCGAATCACCATCACGCACGTAATCAAGACAAAGCTGAAGCTGTTCTCGGTCATCTGTACGTGCTGATTGCTTTTCTTGGAAAACTCGGTCGCAGTGCGCCAGCTTTTCAAGCTGAACTTCAAGTGATTGACCGTATGAAGAAACTCTCGCATATCCAATAAACGACATTTATTGCTCCAAAACCTTCTTAACGTTATGAGATTCATTAATGAGACACGTTTTGAGACATCAAAAACATCGTTTTTTAGTCTTGTGAACCGTGTCTCAAAAAGTAAACATTTTTAAATGTTGTCAAGTTATAGAATATCAGGATATTTGAGACAAAAATTACCCAATAAAATAGCTAAATTGTGCTATTTTTAGGTATTAAGAGTCCATTTATATGAATTTCTCATTGAGTTTACACAATGAGACTTTTGATATTTTTGGATTCAACTTCATGAAAGATGTGTTATTTGCTGTTGCAGTAGTTCCTAGCATCGTTGTTTTTTATTACTCATGGAAACTTTACACCGCATTTTTTAGCAAATGGGACATGTATCGAACAAGTGGTTTTAAGGTTTTTATTGGTCGGTTAATTCTTTCTACGGCATTGGGTTATATGACGTTTGCATTCGTAGGTGAAAAACTTGGACTAAGACCTGCTGAAACTCCACAAATTCAGGCACAAACTGAATCGAAATCAATAACAACTTACCCAGCGGCAGAGTTTAAAAACAATCAGCAACCAGCACAACCAAGCTCAAACTATAAATTTGAAAGCAGTCGTGAGATCGCTGAACGTAATGCGGCTATTGCTACACCTAAGAAAACTCAATATTCTGAAGAAGAAATGAATGAGTTAGAAGACAAAGTGCAATATCACGGCACTGACCCCGTTGTTAGAAGCAGATTAGGACTTCCACCGAAAGAGTGAGCTTGAATTAATTAAATATTAAATTTTTAAAGAACGATATGGCAAAAGCACAACCACCATCAAAACAAAAAGCAGAAAATCTACTTCAAAGATTGTTAGATTTCTACACTACGACTCAAAACGTAGTTGGTTGGATTAATTATTTTGCAATTTTGATACTTGCACTAAGCATTTTGTATCCAAACTATTCGTACAAAGGTTATGGTGTAAATGTTTATGCAGACGGAATTGTCGCCGTTATATTAATAATCAACAATCTCGTAAAACGCTACATGTACGTGGCTGCACTAAAGATGCACATAGAAATGATTTTTCATCCAGAAGACACAGATGATTAATGTTTGTTTGAGCAGAGATTTCTTAGCAATTCTCTAGCACCTGAATGTTCAAGTTCATTTAAGAACTTAGTCAAGGCAATACGTGAAATGGTTGTTTTTGGAATATTAGTTTCTGAAGAGCAACGGTCTAAAGCATCAGATAAAGATGCTTCCAGACGCATTGGAAACTGTTTGTAAGTGGTTTCTTTTGGGTTTGGTATGGTCATATGTTCTTTTGTCAATTATTGAGACTAAGACTCATCTGAAACTAACGCTAGCGATGTACTTGCGTCAATTTGGTGAGTCTGGCTGTAAATAAACTATTAAATAAATTATTGGTATCCAAAACTCAGGAAGTTTGGATATCTATTAAGCAATTTCGATGCATAAAGCATTCTGTCAGGGTCACACTCTTTTAAATCTGTAGTCATAAATTTATTAGAGTACTGAAGCATCGTATTTGTACCAGCATGTAAGCGAAAAAAGTCTGTTGTACAGGCTCTAGATGCGATGATTGTGTGATGATGCAGTCTGGTGGGAAAGCTAAAGATTGGTTGCTTGCTTGTGCTTGAGCCCACTAGCGTAGGCTCAATTTCATGTTCATCTAAGAAGCTAAACACAAGTGGTTGTTTAAGTTTTTTAGCTTGAGTCCAGTTTCTAGTGTGGAAGATTTCTGGCAACAAGCTTTTTAAATAAAAATTAATGTAAAACTTGGAAACATCTCTTTCTGTATAGATACGATCTTTATAAGGCAGATAGGTTGTTGTTAGATGAAAAAATGTGAACTCATTTGGATCTAGGTTCTGGAGCATCTTATGTAATGCGTCTTGGTTTTGTCCAGATTCTGTTTCAATTGGTAAGCGATACTTCTTTTCTAATATATTCATATAAATCTTTCTAAGTTAGTACCTGAATAGTTTCAAACAGGCACAGTTAAGTAAATTGCAAGGCATATAAGCTGCAATTCATTCGATAACGAGTTGTAAATTGACCGTAAAACGAGCTTTGTAGTGAATTTCAACTTACATGCCTTGTATCTATATATGCAAGTTGATTCAAGAAATCGTCGATTTCTGAAAATATTTTTGAAAAATGAGTAAAAACGTTACTTTTGGAAGACCAGATGCCCTTTGCTTAGTTTAGCTTTAGTGCTAGTAATTCTGGATTCGGGTGGTAATACCGCTTAAGCATGTTTAACTGTTTGTGACCTGTCACAGCACTCAACTCCAAGACGTTTGAGAGTTTTTCGGCAAGTCGAGTGGTCGCTGTGTGACGCAAGTCGTGAATTCTTAAGTTAGAAATACCAGCTCGGCGTGTTGCACGTTTGAAGTTCGTCTCTAACGCAGCAAAATTGATTGGAAAAACACGACTATCAATATTTTTAGGAAGCAGTTGCAAAGTCTCAATCGCCCGCATTGATAACGGCACGCAACGAGACTCACCGTTTTTGGTCATCTTCAAAAAGGCAGTTCTCCGTTGAAGATCAATATTGCACCAGTGCAAGCTTAGAAGTTCACCTCGACGCATTGCAGTTTCTAGCGCCAAGATTACAAATGGCCTTGTGTAGATGTTTCGATTGGCAATTGGTTCGGCTGCGTGCAGAAGCGTAACTTCCTCCTCTTTGCTCAAAATTCGATTTCGTCCAGGCGGCGAAGGTGGCTTCTTAACCAGTTGCACGGGGTTAGGGGTGTTGATATTCCATTCTCTACGAGCATGGTTGATAACACTCGAGAAGTAAGCCAATTCACGAATAACGGTGCCACTTGAAACTTGGCGCAGTCGTTCATCTCTGTAAGTTGCAATCTTGCTTGGTGTGAGCATGTGCATGAGCGTTTTGCAGATTGAACGTCTCAAGATTGCATTCAGACGAATTGAATCTGCATGTGCGCCACGCATAAATGGCAGCACTTCCTTGATGTATCGCTGAATCAACTCACCGAACGTGGTGGTTTGAGCCGCAGACTGGTCAATAAATGTGCTTCTATCGAACTCAACCTCAATGCTTCTAGCCCATCGCTCTGCATCTTGTCTAGTTAAGAAACTCTTTGTCTGGTCTGCGTAACCTTTACGTCGAACTCGCGCTTGCCATCTATTGCCGTGAAAACGAAAAGAAGCCATTGAACTGCCTATGGAGGGACAGGAATGGGACAAGACGATAGTTAGAGTTCTCCACGTGAATTACTTGTTAGTAACCACTACATAGCCACATAACTCCCCGATTTACCGCCATGCTTTTCCAGCAGCTGGCAGTCGGTGATCGTCATGCCTCTGTCAACTGCCTTGCACATGTCATAAATCGTGAGCAAAGCCACTTGCACAGCGGTGAGGGCTTCCATCTCCACGCCGGTTTGTCCGACCGTTTCCACAGTCGCCGTGCACTGCACGCTGTGTGTGGTTTCGTTGATGGCAAATTCAACGGCTACGCGTGTGAGCGCAAGGGGGTGACACAAGGGAATCAAGTCACTGGTCTTTTTGGCGGCTTGAATGCCGGCGATGCGGGCGATGCCCAGCACGTCGCCCTTCTTGGCGGTGCCGCTTTGAATCAATGCCAAGGTGGCGGGCAACATGACGATGCGGCCGCTGGCAATGCCCACGCGGCGGGTGTGCGCTTTGTCGGCCACGTCCACCATGTGGGCTTGGCCTTGTGCGTCAAAGTGTGTGAGTGTGGACATGCTGAAATTTACAACGGGTTAACATGAAAGCCGCATCATACGGGCCGTGAAACCAATGCTTTCTTCTCTGTTATCGCCTCACCTCTTACAGCGCCTCGGTGTGCTGGGTGTGTGCGTGGCTTTGATGCTGCCAGTCGCACCTGTGCAAGCGCAATTGAGCAACAACCGACTGCCAAATTTAGGCGATGGTGCCGAGGTGCCGTTGGGGGTGGAGCGGCGTTTGGGCGAGAGCATTGCCCGAGAAATTTACCGCGACCCTGATTACCTAGACGACCCCGTGCTGGGCGATTATTTGCAATCCATTTGGCAAACCTTGCTCGCCTCTGCGCGTCAACGGGGTGAGCTGACGCCAGAGTTGGATCTGCAATTTGCTTGGGAAGTCGCGCTCATTCGCGAGCGCAGCATCAACGCTTTTGCGCTGCCCGGTGGTTATCTGGGCGTGCATTTGGGTTTGATTTCGGCGGTCAGCAGCGCCGACGAATTGGCCTCAGTGCTGGCCCATGAGTTGAGCCACGTCACACAGCGCCACATTGCTCGCATGATTGCGCAGCAAGGGCGTCAAGGCCCGATGGTGATGGGCGCCATGATCTTGGGCATGTTGGCGGCTAGTCGCACACCCAGTGCCAGTGGCATGAGCGCGGCGAATGCAGTGATGGTGGGTGGCCAAGCTGCCGCGATCCAAAGCCAACTGAACTTTTCGCGTGACATGGAACGCGAGGCTGACCGCATTGGCTACGGCGTGATGACCGATGCAGGTTTCGAGGCCCAAGGCTTTGTCACCATGTTTGAAAAACTTCAACAAGCGGCGCGCCTGAACGACAACGGCTCGTTCCCTTATTTACGCAGTCATCCCATGACCACCGAGCGCATTGCCGATGCGCAGGCGCGGCAGCAGTTGTTGACCGGCCGAGCTGCCGTCGCCACCACTGCCACGCACGCCATGATGTCGGCGCGTGCGCAGGTGCTGGCGAACCCCGGCGTGGATGTGTTGCGCACCATTGCTGGCCAAGCGAATGCCACGGCTCTTGCTGCTGGCAATACAGCGCGTCAGGTGGGCCTCTTGTATGGCGCAACGATGGCGGAGATGAAGCAGCGCAATTTCGTGGCTGCGCGTCAGCACCTGACGCACTTGCAAGCCCTGGGTGGGTTAGAGCTCAGCGCGCAACGTGTGGTGCGTTTGTTGTCTGCAGAGTTGGCTTTGGCGGCTGGCGATGCCACACAAGCGGTGGCTTTGCTGGAGCCTAAAGCCACCGTGCTCGCCACCAACGACAGAGCCACACGCATGTTGTTGGCGCAAAGCCGTGTGGCCACACGCAAGGCGGCACAGGCCAAAGTGGCGGCGAATGAACTGTCCTTGTGGCTTAACCTTCACCCGCGCGATGCATCGGCATGGTTGGTTCAGGCGTCGGCTTATGAATTGCAGGGCGATGGTTTGCGGGCCATCCGTGCGCAAGCCGAAGCTAGGGCGATGGAGCTGGACTATGGTGCGGCCGTAGACCGCTTCAAAGCAGCGCAATCGTTGGCGCATCAAATGGCAAGCGAAGGCAAGTTGGACAGGGCTGGCCACATGGAGGCATCCATCGTCGATGCCAGACTGCGCGAGTTAGAGCGGTTGCGGCGGGAACAAACGCTGGAGCGCTGAGTCAATGACCACGCCACAGGCTGAATAGATCAACGAGCCCAGCAGCGCCGAACCGAAGCCGCGTACCCAAAATCCGTCCAATAAAGCAGCGGCAGCCCAAAACATGAAGGCGTTGATCACGAAGAGGAATAAGCCCAAGGTGAAAAATGTGACGGGCAAAGTCAACACCACTAAAGCGGGACGCACGACGAGGTTGAACATGCCAATGACGAAGGCGGCGGTCATGGCAGAGCCAAAGCTCGTCACTTCAACGCCGCTGTAAAGATGTGCCAGCGCCATCAAGGCCGCGGCATGGAGTACCCAAGTTAAAAGTAGTTTCATTGGATTGTCAGCATAGCATTGCCGCTATCATCCACACCCCCAACTTTCCCCCTGCTTTTTAGGTAACAAACTCTAACGCGATGGCTGGCATTCACATCACCGACATTGAAGCGGCCATCAACTATTGGCGTGCAAAAAAGCCTTCTCCTGATGGCGTCACACTCGCACCCGAGATTCGTGCGCTAGCCAAGGTCTATGCACTGATGGTGTACTACCGCGAAGACGTTGCTGATGAAAAAGGCTTTCCGAAGAAAGCCTATGACGCTTGGTTGGACTGGTACAACACCACGCCTGATGCGCCTTGCATTGCCATTTGTTCCACCAGTCAAGGCGACGAGGAGTGCAAGGGCTGCGGCCGCAGCTTTGAAGAGGTGCAGTTCTGGCCCGAGATGACGCCTGCTGAGAAACGCGGCACATGGCGACGCATCACCATGATTGGCACGTCTTGGCGATTCAATAAATACGCAGAGCGGGCGCGGGGCGAATAGGTCTGATTTCTTGAGCGTTACTTCCAGCGCTCACACTCAATGTCAACTGTGGTTTTGCCGTTGCTCATCATCACCACACCCTCTTGCACCGTGGCTTGCAGTTGCATGCTGCGTTCGGCCAATTTGGCCAGCTCTTGAGACGATGCGCTAGGAATGCGCCACACCTGCAAGGAGGTGGGTTTGATGAGTTTGTTTTGCATGTTCTTCCACCAGACATCGCCTGAGCTGGAGAACACATACAACATCACTTGGTCGGCCTTGCTGCAGGCTTTGAGCAAGGGCTTTTCTTCGGGTTGGCCCACTTCGATCCATAGGCGCTTGCGGCCGGTGTAGTCGGTCAGCATCACGTCGGGCTCGTTGGGGTCTGACAAGCCTGCACCAAAGGACAACACGCCGTCGCCATGGCAAATGTCTTGCAACTGATGCGCTTGCAGCGACAGCGCGACCAAACGGACCATCATGCGTTCGTCTGTCTCGCTGGGGTGGCGCGCCAAGGTCAGCGCGTGGTCGGCGTAGTAGCCGTGGTCAATGTCAGCGATTTGGACGTTGGCTTTGAAGATGGTGGATTTGATGGCCATGCTGTTTAAACGCGGCGCGCCAGTTCGGCGGCTTTGCCCACATAGCTGCAAGGCGTCATGGCCAGCAAGCGCTCGATGTCGGCTTGCGGAATATTCAGCGAACGAATCAAACCATGCAAAGCTTCAGCGGTGACGGTTTTGCCGCGCGTGACTTCTTTGAGCTGTTCGTAAGCCCCTTGCACACCGTAGCGTCGCATGACGGTTTGGATGGGCTCGGCCAACACTTCCCAAGCTGCGTCAAGGTCGGCATCCAAAGCTTCGCGGTTGAGTTCGAGTTTGTTCAAACCCACGTTGAGTGATTGATACGCCAAAGCGGCGTAGCCCAGAGCTACACCCATGTTGCGCAGCACGGTGGAGTCGGTCAGGTCACGTTGCCAGCGGCTGATGGGTAGCTTTTCGCTCAGGTGCTTCAGCACGGCGTTGGCAAGCCCCAAATTACCTTCGGCATTTTCAAAGTCAATCGGGTTGACTTTGTGAGGCATGGTGGATGAGCCAATTTCGCCAGCTTTCAAGCGTTGCTTGAAGTAGCCCAAAGACACATAGCCCCACACGTCGCGCGACCAGTCAATCAGGATGGTGTTGGCGCGCGCCACGGCGTCAAACAATTCGGCCATGTAGTCGTGGTGTTCGATTTGAATGCTGTAGGGCTGGAAGGTCAGGCCCAAGCCCAAAGGTGCAGGTGTTTCCACCACATGGCGGCTGAAGGCTTCCCAGTCAAAGTCAGGCCAAGCGCTCATGTGCGCGTTGTAGTTGCCCACGGCGCCGTTCATCTTGGCCATGATGGCAACGCCTGCAATGCGTTCGCGTACTTGTTTCAAACGCATGACCACGTTGGCGACTTCTTTGCCCACGGTGGTGGGGCTGGCAGTTTGGCCGTGTGTGCGGCTGAGCATGGGCACTTCGGCGTAAGCGTGGGCCATCTCGCGCAGCTTGGCAATCAAACCATCGAGGCCAGGCAAGATCACTTCATCACGACCCGCTTGCAACTGCAGCGCGTGGCTGGTGTTGTTGATGTCTTCGCTGGTGCAAGCAAAGTGCACAAATTCAGAGGCCGCTTCGAGTTCGGCGTGGCCTATGAATTTCTTTTTGATCCAGTACTCCACGGCTTTCACGTCGTGGTTGGTGACTTTTTCTTCGTCCTTGATGGCCAAAGCGTCTTCGGTGCTGAATTGGGTGACCAAACTGATCAAATAATCGCGTGACTGGGCGCTCAAGGGTTTGAATTCAGCAAAACCCGCATCGCTTAACGCGATGAACCACGCAATTTCCACTTGCACGCGGCGGTGCATATAGCCTTGCTCGCTCATCAGGGGACGCAAGGCAGCGACTTTGCCTGCATAACGGCCATCGAGTGGCGACAAGGCGGTGACTTGGGAAATGTTTTGGGGGGTGCGGGTGGTGTTGCTCATCTTGCAATTTTAGGTGGTTGGCTCCAGCGCCATGTATACGCAAGCTAGATAAAATGAAGTCACATAAATTTTTGAAGAACATATGAAACTGATTGGTGCGATTACCAGCCCTTATGTGCGCAAAGTGCGCATCGTCATGGCCGAAAAGAAACTGGATTACCAGTTTGTGACCGAGGACGTCTGGGCGGCAGACACCACCATCTCGACTGCCAATCCTCTTGGCAAAATTCCTTGCTTGATCATGGAAGGCGGCGAAGCGCTGTTTGACTCACGCGTGATCGTCGAATACGTAGATACGCTCTCCCCTGTGGGCAAGCTCATCCCAGACCGTGGCCGCGAACGCGCCGAAGTCAAAACTTGGGAAGCCTTGGCCGATGGCTTGTTGGACGCAGCCATTCTGGCCCGCCTTGAAGCCACATGGCCTGGTCGCAAAGAGGGCGAGCGCAGCCAAGCGTGGATCGCGCGTCAAATGAAAAAAATCGACGACAGTTTGGGCGCCATGGATCGTGCTTTGGCTGAGCGTAGCCACTGCACGGGCATTCACCTGAGCTTGGCTGACATTGCCGTGGGTTCAGCGTTGGGTTATTTGGATTTCCGTTTCCCCGCCATTGACTGGCGCGGTCAACACCCCAACCTAGGCGCTTTGTATGAGCGTTTGGCGCAACGCCAAAGCTTCAAAGACACCGTGCCTGTGTGATCAAGCGTTGGCTCTGCGTTTGAGCCAGCGCATCAAGCTACCTACCAGAGGTAGCTTTTCATACAACTCCTCCGCCGCATCCCAGTAGTCGCGATGCAGGGCGACGCGCCACACGCCATTCTCTTGGCGCAGCACCAAGTGGCTGGCGCCACGGATGGTTTGGGTTTTGTCCGCACCGAAGGGGCGCATGGCAAATAGAAAATCCCAAGTCACAAAGCACTGCGTGCCTTCACGCACTTGCTGTGTGATGACAAAGCTTGGCGCATCCAGCGTTTCAAACATGTGGGCAAAGATTTGTGCAATCGCTGCCACGCCTTGCACTTCGTTGAAAGGGTCTTTGAAGTGCGCGTCTGTGGTGTAAATGTCGGCAATGCGCGACACATCAGCGGCTTGCAAGTGTTCAAAGAAATCCACCACGCGTTGCAACGCAGCTTCGGGAGAGTCGTTGCTGGGTGCTGGGGTGTGCGTGGACATGTGTGGATGCTTACATGCCGGTGGCGCGACGCAAAATGGCGAAGTACCAGCGGTAAGGCAGCACGCGTAGCAACTGCAGCAACCGCGTGAAGCGCTTGGGGAAATGAATTTGAAATTCGCCTTTGCGCCATCCGCGCAACATTTCTTGTGCCGCTTGGTCAGGACTGATGATGGCGGGCATGGGGAAGCTGTTGTGCGCTGTTAACGGCGTTTCTACAAAGCCTGGCATCACCATGCTGACGCCCACGGCGTGTGGCGACAAGTCGTAATACAGCGCTTCAGCCAAGTTGATCAGTGCGGCCTTGGTGGGGCCGTAGGCCAAGCTTTGGGGCAGGCCACGATAACCCGCCACGCTGGCGATGAGGCTGATGTGACCGTGCCCTTGTGAGAGCAAAGAAGGCAGCACGGCGTCCAATACGCGTAGCGCGCCTGTGTAGTTGATGTCTTGGTGGCGCAGCATTTCGCTCAGTGAATAGTCTGTGCCGCGCACGGCTTGGTAATAGCCGGCGCAGTAGACCACCACATCCAAGCCTTGTTGGGCTTGGATGTATTTGGCCGCGTGCGTGATGGCGGTGCTGTCGCCCACATCGAGCACCACCGCTTCCGAGCCAGGGTGGGCATCCACAAACTTCTGCAGCAATTCGGCTTTGCGTGCGGACACCACCACGCGTGCGCCTGCGGCGTGCAAGGCTTGCGCGGTGGCGAGGCCAATGCCGCTTGATGCGCCTATCAACCAAACGCTGCGGCCACGCCAGTCGGTCATGGGTGGGTTCATGGGTGTGAGAAAGCCCATATCAGCCTCGGCGAGTGAAGGACAGCGTGACATCGCCCAAATGGATGCCCCATTTGGTCATGCGCGCTTTGTTGAGCATGACGCGTTCGTTCATCAAATACATCCAGTCGTCCATTTGCACATTCACCACCCGGCCCTCGATGGGCAGCGCCAAGGTGTAGCCCCAGCGAAAGCTGTTGCCGCGTGCTTGCCCGCTGGCCATGCCGACCACGTCCCCGGCGGTACCTTGGTAGCGTCCGTCTCCGAGGTGGGTCAAGCGCCAAATGCGTTTTTCTTGACTGCCGTTTGAATATACAAAATCTTCATCGAGCACACCTTCGTTGCCTTGCCAAGTGCATTTCATTTCAACAGTGAAACGTTTCACGACTTTACCGTTGCGGTCTGTGAACACGCCCCACGCATCGACAGTGCCGTTGAAGTAGCTGCGCAAGTCCAAAACGGGTTTTTCTTGCGCGAAATCGTCGATCGAGGGACCAGCGCAACCGGTCAGTCCTAGGCTGGCCAAAGCACCGAGGCCCAGCGCGCTGTGGTTCAAAAGCAGTCGTCGGTTCATCATGACATCCATCCTAAAGTAATCACGTTTGGGCACCCGACAAAAGTTGTTGGCGCAGTTGGCGCTGCGATGTTTCAGGGGCCAGCCAAATGCCAAAAAACCGTTCTGCCAATTCTGCGTCACGCAGCTCGCCCAATGCGCGGTCTTGGTGGCGCAACTGTAGGCCTTTGTTCGGTAAATAGATACCTGTCAGGCGTTCGCCCGCCCGCACATCGGGGATCAAGCCTTGTAATGTGGCCCACCAGTTTTGGGCTTGCGAGGGGCTCAATGCGCGTTGTTTGGCGATCTCGTCGATGGCGCGTTGCGCGATGTCGCGGCCCTTGAATGCACGCAAATAGCGCAGCTCCAACACCAAAACTTGTTGGGTCCAAGCCTCGGGGGCGAACGAGCCATCGGCCCACAGGCTGGCGTCATACACCTCAAACCCCCAGTAGGTCAGGCGGTGTTGTCCAATCAAGCGCGGGGCGTTCAGCCAGTTGCGCAACTGAGGAGGTTGGTGCGCAGGCACGTCATCACTCTGGGCGCACACACGGTGGCCAGCAAGACTGGCGACCACACCCAAGCTCGCGTACAAGCCTTGCAAAAGTGTGGCGCGGCGCGTGGTCATGGCTTGAGCAGCGTGTATTGCACCACGTCAATGTTGTTTTGTTCAAAGGCGGCTTCGCAGTAGGCGAGGTAAAACTCCCAAATACGCATGAAGCGTTCGTCAAAACCCAGCTGCAGCACCTTCGCCTTGTCGGCCATGAATTGGTGGCGCCAACGGCGCAAGGTTTCAGCGTAGTCCAAACCAAAGGTCAGCTCGTCCACCACTTTCAAGCCGGCGCGCTTGGCTTGCGCGTGGAACTCGCGTGGGCAAGGCAGGCAGCCGCCGGGGAAAATGTATTGCTGGATGAAGTCGGTGCTTTTCACGTAGCGTTCAAACAGCGCATCCTCGATGACGATGGTTTGAATGCAGGCCTTGCCTCCTGACTTCAGCAGGCGTGCCACGCTGTCGAAATACGTGGGCCAATATTCTTGGCCCACCGCTTCTAGCATTTCGATGGAACAAATCGCGTCGTAGGGACCGTCGTCAATGTCGCGGTAGTCTTGCAAGCGCAAGTCGCTGGTGTCGGCCAAGCCGAGTTGTTGCATGCGTTGGTTGGCAAAAGCCAGTTGCTCGTGGCTCAGCGTCACACCGCTCATGCGCGCGCCAAACTCTTGACCGCCCAGTTCTGCCAGAGCGCCCCAGCCGCAACCGATTTCGAGAATGCGGTCGCCCGCTTTGGCATCGACCATGCGCAGGGCGCGGCGCACTTTGGCGGTTTGTGCGTCGGCCATGGGTTGGCTTCGGTCTTGGTCAAACCAAGCCGACGAGTAGTTCATGGTGGGGTCTAGCCACAGCTCGTAAAACGCATTGCCCAAGTCGTAGTGCGCGTGAATATTTTTCTTGCTGTTGCGGCGCGTGTTGCGGTGAAGCAAGTGGCGCACGCGGTAGAACAAGCGGCCCAGCCAATGCCCGTAAATCACCTCCTCCATATCGCGGCGGTTGGCCACCAAGAGTTGCAGCAAATCAGCCAAGTTGTTGGTGGTCCAGTCGCCCGCGATGTAGCTCTCGGCAAAGCCAATGTCGCCCGATTTCAACGCTTGCGTGAAGGGCGACCAGTTGTGCAGATGCAGCGTGGCGTTCAGTGTGTGGCCGGTGGTCGGAGCTTCGCCAAACTGTTCCAAACGGCCGTCGGGCCACTGCACATGCAGCGTGCCGTGGCGCAAGCGTTGCAGCAGTGCGACTACGCGGCGTGCGGATGCAGGCATGGGTTCTGCCTGGGAGGCAGCGGAGGCCGAGGAAGTGGTCGTTGTGTTCATGGCGGGATTCTTGTAGAAATCAACGGGTCAAAAAATGATTCGGTGGTGTGGGTTTGCTGAAAAATGGCACACGTTTGAGCCAGAGCTTCAGGGCTTGCCAATGGATGCGCGCCATCACCATCAAGGTCATCAATGGATAGCCCCAAAGGGCACGGCGAAGTGCAGCGCGGGTGATGGGTTCGAGCACGCCGCTCACACTGGTTTCAATCAAGGGGCCTTGCGCATCGTCGTGGTCGACGCGTGCCACCGTGCGGTCCGCGGTGCGCATGAAGCGAAAGCGGTAATCGCCTTGCACCTCGCAAAACGGCGACACATGGAACACTTTGCTGGCGCGTTGCTCCACCCCGTAATGCGGGTGATCTAGCAAATAGCAGTGACGTTCGCCAAAGGTGTTGTTCACTTCCACCACGACGGCGCGCAGGGTTTGGTCTGCGGTGTGGCAATACCAAAAGCTGACGGGCTTGAAGGTGTAGCCCAGCACGCGAGGGTAGCAATGCAGCCATACCTCGCCCGTGGCATCGGTGATGCCTTCGCTGTGCAACAGTTCATCCAACCATGCCAGTGCGCCGCCTTCTTCAACACGGCGACCGTCGCCATGGTCAACATCATGAAAACTGATGGGGCCTGCGCGGTTGATGGCGAGCAGCTCCGATGTGCTGCGTTGCGCCAAGCTGCGCATGGGCAACATCAAAAAGAAGGTGCCATAAGCAAACGCATGGTGCTTGGGCCTTGAACGTGTGTGACGTACCTGACCAAAACCAATCATGGCTTGCGGTGACGCTTGAGGTGCCACATTCGGCGTGGGTGCGCTTGCGTGCTTCATCTTGGCTGCCTGCGTTTATGACGTGCGCAAAGCCTGTGCGGCAGCACGGCCTGCCTTGAAGCCATCTTCATGAAAGCCATAACCCATCCATGCACCTGCAAACCAAGTGCGTTGCTGGCCTTGCAGTTGCGGCATGTGAGCTTGTGCGTGAATGGCGGGCAAGTCAAACACGGGGTGGGCGTACTCGTATTCGCCCAGCACTTGGGTTGGGTCAATCTCGCGCACAGGGTTGAGCGACACGATCACGTCTTGTGTGAAGGGCAGCGGCTGCAACAAGTTGAGCCAGTAATGCAAGCACACGCGGGTGGATTCGGTGTTGTCGTGCGCGGCACGTTCGTAGTTCCAGGCAGCCCAGGCGAGTTTTTTCTTGGGCATCACCGAGGTGTCGGTGTGCAGCACTGCGCGGTTGGGGTGATAACGAATGGCACCCAGCGTGGCTTGTTCTAGTGGGGTTGGCGCGGCCAGCATGGCCAACGATTGATCGGCGTGGGTGGCCAAAATCACTTGGTCGAATTGCTCTGTGCCCGTGTGGGTGTGCAAGGTCACGCCATCGGCGTGTCGCTCGATGCGCAGCACGGGGCTGTTCAAACGGGTGTCTGCAATACCCGCCAAGATTTTTTCAACGTAGTGGCGCGCGCCACCGGCCACGGTGTACCACTGCGGCCGATTACTCACCTGAATCAGCCCGTGGTTGTGGCAAAAGCGAATCATGGTGGCCACGGGGAACTGCAGCATTTGGTCGGTGGGGCAACTCCAAATGCAGCCGAGCATGGGCAGCAAATACCAGTCGCTAAAGCTGTTGCCAAAACCATGCGTTTGCAAAAACTCGCTCAGGGGTTGTGCCAGCTCGTGGTCTTGGTTGCGCTCGGCCAGTTCGGTGGCCAAGGTGTTGAAGCGCACCACGTCACGCAACATGCGCAAGAAACTGGGCTTGAACAGGTTGCTGCGTTGGGCAAACACGGTGTTCAGGTTGGCACCGTTCCACTCTAGGGCGCGCCGGCCATGTTGGCCCGGCACTTGTACCGAGAACGACATATCGGATTTGACGGTCGCGACTTGCAACGTTTCAAACAAGGCAATCAGCCCCGGGTAGGTGCGCTCGTTGTAAACCAAGAAGCCTGTGTCCACGCCATGCGTTTGAAGACCCGTGGCGGTGGGCAAGGTGACGTCCACCGTGTGGGTGTGGCCGCCAAAATAGTCCCCCGCTTCAAACAGCGTGATGTGGGCGTGCCCCTGCAAATGGTGCGCAGCAGACAGGCCAGAGATGCCCGAGCCGACGATGGCAATGCGGGGTGTCATCGGGCTGCGCCTTTGGCATTCAATTGCTTTTCAATTTCTTGCACAAAGCTTTTGTCTTGGGGGTCAGTCATGCTGCTGAAGCTCTTGATGTGTTGGCCATCACGGCTGATCACGTATTTGTAAAAGTTCCACTTCGGTGCGGTGCCGGTTTGCTCGCTCAATTGCTTGAACAGAGGAATGGCATCTGCACCACGCACAGTGGTTTTCACAAACATGGGGAACTTCACGCCAAAGGTGTTGTCGCAAAAGTCCGCGATCTTGCTGTTGCTGTCTGGCTCTTGCGAGAAGTCGTTGCTCGGAAAGCCCAACACCACCAAGCCTTGGTCTTTGTATTTGGCGTAGAGCGCTTCCAGCCCTTTGTATTGCGGCGTGAAGCCGCAAAAGCTGGCGGTGTTTACCACGACGACGACTTGGCCTGCGTATTGACAGAGCGCTTGCGGTTTTTCGTCTTGAAGCCGCAAAACGGTGTGTTGCAACACGCGTGGGCATTGGGCAGCAGCACTTGGCACTTCGGTCGCCGCTTGAGCGGTTGAGAAGCTCAAACAAACCCAAGTAAAAATGAGAATAAAACGTTTCGTCACAGAGAAATCCCTCTTTATTAAGTGGGGATCATGACTTAGTATCAGAAAAACGTCTAGGACAGACCATATTCCCCATGTTCAGTTACGGTGATTTCAATTGACGAATTTACATGACGACCGTTCTCAGGTGATGCAATCTATTGCTGCCGTCGAGCGTGATACAGGTATTGGCAAAGACACCCTGCGCGTGTGGGAGCGCCGCTACAGCTTTCCTGTGCCGAGTCGGGACGCCAATGGCGAACGCATTTACCCCAAGGCGCAAGTGGACAAACTGCGTGTCATCAAACGTTTGATGGACCAAGGGCATCGTCCGGGACGCATCGTGGGGCAATCTGTGGAGGCCTTGCAGCATTTGAGCCGTGGCGAAGCCTCACTTCGGCCCGCACACCTCTCGTCTCAGACGGCGCGACGCGAAGATTTGATCGCTTACATCGCCATGTTGCAAGCGCAGGACCTAGACGGTATGCGCCGCGAATTTTCGAAAAAATTAGGGCAAGACGGCCTAGAGCGTTTCGTGATGGAGGTGGTCGCACCCTTGACCGTGATGGTGGGCGATGCGTGGGCACGCGGGGAGTTGGCTGTTCATGAAGAGCATCTCTACACCGAGTGCGTGTCTAGCCTGATGCGCCAAGGCATCGCAGCAATTCCGCAAGCGGCCGTCACTGCGGCGCCTTGTGTTTTGCTCACCACGTTTCCGCAGGAGGCGCATGGCTTGGGGTTGTTGATGGTCGAATGTTTGTTGGCTTTGCATGGCTGTCGTTGCGTGTCCTTGGGCACACAAACGCCGGTGCATGAAATTGCACAAGCTGCCTTGGCACACCATGCCGATGTGGTGGCCTTGAGCTTCAGCCTGAACATGAACCCCAACCATATCGCGCAGGGACTCAAAGAGTTGAATTTGCTCATGCCCTTCACCATTGAGGTCTGGGTGGGTGGCCAAGCGCTTGCGTTGCGCCGCCGTTCCATCGGGCGTGTGATGGTGTTGCACGACTTGACGTCCATCGGCGAGGCCGTGAGCCATTGGCGGCACCACAGACAGTTATCAAAAGGCGCTGACAAGGGCTTGTCTTGAGTTGCTGGCGCCTAGAATTGCGCCACCATGACTGACACCAGCTTGCTTCCCCCAGCATTTCTTTCCAAACTGGCTTCCCGCCATGACGCGGTGCAACGTATGGCGGCTTTGCGCGCGCAGGGGCCTGTGGTGTTCACCAACGGCGTGTTTGATGTCTTGCACCGAGGCCACGCTTCTTACCTTGCCCAAGCGCGCAGCTTGGGTGGCAGTTTGGTGGTGGCGTTGAACAGCGACGCTTCGGCTCGCCGTCTAGGCAAAGGCCCAGACCGTCCTTTGAACAACGAACTGGACCGTGCCGCCTTGATGGCCGCCTTAGAGTCCGTGAGTTTGGTGACGTGGTTTGATGAAGACACGCCCTTGGAGTTGATCAGCGAGTTGCGCCCCGATGTTTTGGTCAAAGGGGGCGATTACGACATGAGCAAACTCGCCGAGACGCAAGTCGTGTTGTCATATGGCGGCCGTGCGCAGGCTATTCCGTTTGTCGATGGCTACTCCACCACTGCGTTGGTCAAGAAAATTCGCCAGGGCTGATTAGCCAAACACCGCGTGCCACAAGGCCTTGATGGCCGCGCATTCTTTTTCCAGTTTGGCCGTTGGCACTTGCGTGGGTAGCTCGTCCAAGCGCGCACGGTGCTGCACACGTCGCAGCTCACGGTAAGCGTTACCAGCTGCCTGCCCCATCCCTACAGGTAACAATCCTGCTTTTTCAGCGCTCAGCAACAAGGCGATGTTGCCCACATTGGCCAGCAACACGGGGTGCTGCAGCGCATGTGCCAGCACCAAGTACTGCACGGCAAACTCCACATCCACCATGCCGTCCGCGCTGTGTTTGACGTCAAACAAATCGGGCTTCACGGGATGTGCAGCACGCATCTTGTCGCGCATGGCCATAATTTCTTGGCGCAAAGCGGCTTGATCGCGTTTGGCGTTGATCACGTTGGCGCGCACCGCATCGAAGCGGGCTTTGAGCTCAGGCGAGCCTAAGCAAAAGCGAGCGCGCGTCATGGCTTGGTGCTCCCAAGTCCAGGCGGTGTTTTCGCCGCGCTGGCATTGGTAGTCGGCGTAGGCCTCAAAGGTCGACACCAGCAGCCCTGAATTGCCGTTGGGGCGCAAAGCCGTGTCGATTTCGTACAAATCGCCCTCACCCGTTTTCACGGTGAGCCAGTTGATGAGTTTTCGCACATACGCGGCGTAAATCTCGCCTGCGCGTTCGTGTGCGTCTTCGTAGACAAACACAATGTCAAGGTCGCTGCCGTAGCCTAGCTCTTTGCCTCCCAACTTGCCGTAGGCGAGGATGGCAAATTGCGGTTTGTCGCGGTGGCGTTGCTTGAAATGTTGCCAGACCCAGCGGCTGGTGATGTTCAGCACGCTGTCAGCCAGTGCGCTCAAATCGTCCGCGACTTGCTCGACGGTGATGCGGCCTTCCACGTCACGCGCGAGGGTGCTGAATACTTCAGCGTGGTGTGCGCGGCGCAGCAAGTTGAGCAGTGTTTCTTCGTCGGCTTGGCCGGTGGCTTGCAGCGAGGCCAAGCGACGTTCGAGTTCTTGCTCAAACTCGGCGGGTACAAAGCGGTCGCCCAGTAAGGCTTCACCCGCAAGTTCGTCAATCACGCCCGGGTGCTGGTGCAAATATTTGGCAGGCCAACGCGCTAATCCCAACAAACGCATGAGTTGCTCGTGCACGCGCGGGCGCTCAATGAGCAGGGCCAAATAGCTTTCGCGGCGTAGCAGCGGCTCCATCCAGTCGCTCCAGCGCACAGCGGCATCTTCGCTCACGCGTCCATCTTCAATCCAAGCGTTGGTGCGCTGCAAAAGTTTGAGCAAGCGCTGCAAGCCCTCGTCACGCAAAGCACGCACGCGCGGTTGCTCGGGCCAGTGCGCCACGCGTTCGCGCAAGCGCGCGTTGAGGGTTGGGAGCAAAGACTCTAAATCAACATGGCCGTTGGTCCCTTTGGTTGTGCAGCCTTTGCAGTCCCCGTTGCCGTTGCTGACCGGTTCTGCTTTGTCGCCCAAGCCCAACAGACGGTCAAACTCTTGCGCCACCCATTCGCGGTGGCTGTCGAGTTGGGTCAAAAAGTCGCACACATCGCCGTAACCCAGCGTGAGCGAAATCCAATTCAAGTCTTCGTCGTTGGTGGGCAAGACGTGGGTTTGTTGGTCGTCCAAGTATTGAATGCGGTGCTCGACTTGGCGCAAAAATACATAGGCTTTGGCCAGCGCTTCGGCGGTCGCGGCAGGCATGAGGTTGGCTTGACTCAAGCGCTGCAAAGCTTGCAGCGTGGGCCGCGTGCGCAACTCGGGGAACTGACCACCGCGCACCACTTGTAGCAATTGCACCGTGAATTCAATTTCACGAATGCCGCCGCGTGACAGCTTCACATCGTTGGCGCGTTCGGGTCGACCCGCGCTGCGAGCCATCGCGTGTTGGCGTATTTGTTGGTGCAAACCACGCAGCGACTCAAACACGCTGTAGTCTAAATAGCGTCTGAACACAAAAGGCAACACGGTATCGCGCAGCTCAAGCGCATGGGCCTTGGCGCTGAACGGTGCGACCACGCGGCTTTTGAGCCACGCAAAACGTTCCCACTCGCGGCCCTGCACCAAGAAATATTCTTCCAGAGATTGGCGTGACACCACGCTGGGGCCAGAGTTGCCGTTGGGGCGCAGCGCCAAGTCCATGCGAAACACAAAGCCGTGTTCGGTGGTGTCGCCAATCAAGGCGTAAATCAGTTTGACGGCTTTGGCGAAGTAGTCGTGGTTGCTGATGCGTCCGCGTCCGTCGGGCAGGCCCGTGGTTTCACCGTCTTCGTCGTACACATAAATCAGGTCAATGTCACTCGACACATTCAGTTCACGCGCGCCAAATTTCCCCATGCCGATGATCCACAGGGTGGCTCGCGCGCCGCTGGGCGTGGTGGGTGAACCGAAGTTGGCATCGAGTTGGGCTTGGGCATTGCAGAAGGCGGCATCGAGGGTGAATTCGCCCAGTTCTGTCATGGCACGGGTGATGACGTCAAGTCCAGCGTGTTGCTCACAGTCCAGCACCACCAAGCGTTCCATCACCAACTGACGCAGCATGCGCAGCGCGTCAGCGCAACTGTGGGTTTGGCGCAGCACCTCAAAACACGTCTGCATGCTGGCCAACACGGGGGCCCCTGCGGGCAGCAGGGGCAACTCATTGGCATAGCGTCGGCGCAAGCGCTGCACGAAGCGTGAATAAGTACTCAAATCCTGCATGGAGGAGGGGATAATTCCGGTCACGTTGCTAGCACCATGAAACATTTGTCTGACTCTGTAAATCCCACCCTTGACCGCACCCCGTCTGATTTGAAAACCAAGTCGGGCTGGCGACGTGCGCTCAATTGGGCTTTGGGCGTCGTGCTGTTTGTCTGGGTGGCCATGCTGCTGGCGTGGAGCGCCTTGCACATTTTCATTGTGCCGCGAATTGGCGATTACCGTGAGGTGCTGCAGCAACAAGCCTCACGCGCGACAGGTATGCGTGTGGCGATCGGCAGCATTCACGCACAAGGCGGATGGTGGGTGCCAAGGTTTGAAGTCAGCGACATTCAGTTGTTAGATCACGAAGGGCGCGAGGCGTTGCGACTGCCGCGCGTGCGGGTTGCCATCTCGCCGCGCTCGGTTCTCTTTGGTCAGTTCGAACGGCTCGACATCGAACAACCCGAATTAGAAATTCGCCGCGATGCCAACGGCCATGTGTGGGTGGCAGGACTAGACACCCGCGTGGGGGGGGACGGTAGCGGGGCAGATTGGTTTTTCTCACAATCGGAATTTACGGTGCGCCAAGGCGTGGTGCATTGGCGCGATGAAAGTCGCCCCAACGCCAGCCAAACCACTGCGCCAGTGTTGACGCTCCAAGGCGTGGACGTGTCGATGCGCAACCTGTGGTTCCGTCATGAACTGCGGGTCGATGCCACGCCACCCGAAGCGGTGGGTCAGCGCGTGTCGGTGCATGGCAAGTTTTACCAGTTGCCAGGCCAGCGGCCGGGCGATGTGACGCAATGGTCTGGCGAAGCGTTTGCCGACCTGCCCTATGTCAACTTGGCCACCTTGCGACTGTGGGTGCTAATGGATAAAGGCCTGTCACTGCAAGAAGGACGCGGTGCGATGCGTTTGTGGGCCGATGTGCAAAAAGGCCAGCCCGTGGGTGTGACGGCCGATGTGGCGTTGGATGCGGTGGACGTGCGTTTAGGCGCTGATTTATTGCCGCTGAGTTTGCGCCATGTCAGTGGTCGCATTGGTGCGCAGTGGCCCGATGATCAAGTGGAAATCAGCAGCCAAGATTTGGTGTTCGACACCCGCGAGGGCGAGCACTGGCCGGGTGGTGAGTTGCGTGTGAGTTGGCGTGGCGAAGCCTTCGAGACGGGTACCTTGAACGCTGACCGTTTGGACTTGGATGCGCTGACACAAATCAGCCAGCGCTTACCCCTGTCGGCGCAGTTGCGCGAAACCTTGGCACACGTGCAGCCCCAAGGCCAGGTGAATCAGCTCAAAGCCACTTGGCAAAAGAACGACGATGCGACGTTGAGCTACACCGCGCGTGGTCAAGTGCGTCAGCTTTCGCTGCGTCGTGATGCGCGGCCAGACAGCCCATTGGCCAACATGCCCGGTATGAGCGCGGCACAGTTGGAATTCGATCTGACTCAAAAAGGCGGCAAAGCGCGTGTGAGCGTCAGCAAAGGCAGCCTCACTTTGCCACTTGGCTTGGACGAGCCCTACATCGTGCTGGAAGACGCCTCTGTCCAAATCGCTTGGCAGAGCAAGGGTGATGAGGTGGCTGTGCAATTCACACAAGGCCGTGTCGTGAATGACGATGTGGCCGGTGAATTCAACGGCAACTGGAAAACCGGCGAAGGCGATGCACGCTTGCCGGGTGTGTTGGATTTGACCGCCTCCATCAGCCGCGCCAAAGCATCGCAAGTGCATCGGTATTTACCCAACACCTTGCCTCTCGCTGCGCGCACGTATGTGCGTGACGCCGTGCAAGCCGGTGAAGCCAGCCATGTGACGATGCGCCTGCGTGGCAACTTGCGCGACATGCCGTTTGAGAACCCCAAACTGGGTGAGTTCCACATTGCTGCACAAGTGGCGCAAGGTAAATACGCCTATGTGCCGCCCATCTCGTCGGTGCCCAGCAAACCTAAGGGCCCTGCTGTGCCTGAATGGCCCGCGCTGACCGAAGTGAAGGGTGAGCTGGTGTTTGACCGCACGGCTTTTCATTTCACAGGGCAAACTCAAATGGCTGGGGCACCCGGTGTGACATGGCAAAAGGTGGAAGCGAACATTCCAAATTTGGCCGACAGCGTGGTTAACGTGACCGGCGAAGCGCACGGCCCGATGGCGCAAGTGCTGGACATGATTGCGAAGTCCGCGCTCAATGACTTGACCGGCACGGTGCTGAGCAAAAGCCAAGCGACAGGCGACGCAAATTACAAACTGGCCTTGACGTTGCCGATTGACAAACTGTCAACGTCTAAAGTTCAGGGCACGGTCACGTTTGCAGACAATGCATTGCAAATCATCCCGGGAACGCCCGTGTTGAACCGCACACGTGGCACGCTGCAATTCAGTGAAACAGGCTTCAAACTTAAAGGCGTGCAAGCGCAATTGCTGGGAGGCAATGCCACGCTGGACGGCGGCTTGTCCTTTGTCGCGCACGATGACCAATCGCCACTGCAACTCAAGATCAATGGCGAGCTCACTGCGGACGGTTTGCGTCAAGCCCAAGAACTGGGCTTTGTGTCGCGCCTTGCGCAACGCGCCACCGGCAAGTCGACCTACAGCGCGACGTTGGGCCTGCGACGTGGCCAACCAGAGTTGCTGGTCAGCAGTGACCTCAAAGGCATGGCTTTGGCTTTGCCTGCGCCGTTGAACAAACCTGCGACAGCGTTGATGCCGCTGCGCATTGAGTCGCAACTCACCCGCGAATCGCTGCAACCCAAATCGCGCGTGCTGCAAGACCAAATCAGCGTGACCTTGGACCGTGTGGTGGCCGTCACCTATGTGCGCGACCTCAGTGGTCCGCGTACCCGCGTGGTACGTGGTGGCATTGCGGTGGGGCAGGCGGTGATCGATACCGTTCCCATGCGTGATAACGCTGTGAGCTTGCATTTGCAAATGCCCATGGTGGATTTAGACGCATGGAACACCGCACTCACGCAGTTCATGGGCACGTCACCACTCAAGCGCAAGACGGCTTCAAAAACCGTCATTGGCAACGAGGCCGGCGGCGATGGCGCGCAAGACTACATGCCGACCTTCGCAGCGTTGCAAGCGGGCCAAATCAAAGTGGCTGACCGCGTGATTCACCAAGTGGTGGTGGGCGGCACGCGTCAGGGCGATGTGTGGCGCTTGAACATTGGCGCAGAAGAGCTCAATGGATCAGCTGAAGTTCGTCCCTCAAATGGCAATGTGCCTGCGCAGTTATTTGTGCGATTGGCCTACCTGAACATTCCACCCAGCTCAGTGCCCGATGTCGAGCGCCTCTTGAGCGAGCAGCCCAGCAGCATTCCCACGCTGGACATCGTGGTGGCCGACCTGACTTTGCGGGGAAAAAAATTAGGACGCCTAGAGATCGATGCCGTCAATCGCGTCGGCGTCAATGCGGCTCGCGAATGGCGCTTGAACAAACTCAACGTCACTTTGCCCGAAGCCACATTGACAGCCAATGGCAGTTGGATGGCGGATGGGCCACGACTGCGTCGTACCCAACTCAGCTTCAATTTGGCGATTCGTGACAGTGGCGAGTTGCTAGAGCGCTTGGGCACGCCGGGCGCCATTCGCCACGGCGAAGGGCGCTTAGAAGGCCAAGTCAGCTGGCAGGGCTCGCCCATCACCCTCGACTACGCCAGCATGTCCGGCAAGATGAATTTGGATATTGAAAAAGGCCAATTCTTGAAGACCGAACCCGGTGCTGCGCGTTTGCTGGGCGTGCTTAACTTACAAGCCCTGCCTCGTCGCTTGACCTTGGACTTCAGCGATCTTTTCAGCGATGGTTTTGCGTTTGATTTTGTGCGTGGCGATGTGCGCATCGAACAAGGCGTGGCCTCGACCAACAACTTGCAAATGAAAGGCGTCGTGGCTGGCGCTCTCATTGAAGGTAACGCAGACTTGGTTCGTGAAACTCAAAACCTCAAAGTGGTGGTGGTGCCTGAAATCAATGCAGGCACAGCCTCGCTTTACATGGCCACCATCAACCCTTTGATTGGCTTGACCAGTTACCTCGCGCAAATGGTGCTCAGCAAACCATTGGTCAGTGCAGGCACCACCGAGTTCCATGTGGACGGCACCTGGGCTGACCCACGCGTGACCAAGGTCGACTGATGGTTTTTCCCGCGGGTCCTCAACTCCGTCGCTGGGTGCTATGGGTGCTCTTGGTGGTGTTGGTGCTGTCCATGCTCAGCACCTTGGTTTGGTTGGCAGGCCGATACGAGGTGAGCCAAGTGCAAAGCCGCATTGAGCGTGATGCCTCCGATGCGGTGAGCGACATTCGCACCGCCCTCACCCGCAATGTGCAGAGTTTGCAAGCCTTGCAATATGCCGACCGCAGCATCACACCTTGGGAAAAGGACGCCCACGTTTTGTTACGTGAGCACCGTGAGTGGCTGCGCTTGGAGCTGCGCGATCCCGATCTGCGCGTGCTCAAAAGTGTCGATACCTCGTTTCGCGCGCCTGTGTTCAGCCGCTTTGGTCGTGCCACCAATCAGCCCGAGGTGGTGCAGGCGTGCGGGATGGCGCGTCGCCAAAGTGGGCCTGGGTATGGCGCGAGCACCTATGTGCCACAAGCCGATGGCTTGGGTTTAGAAATCATGGATCTGTGTTTGCCCGTCATCGCCGACGGGCAGATCACGGGTTACACGGTGGCCACGTATTCTTTGAATGAAATATTGGTCAACATGGTGGGACAACAACTCACACGTAGCCAAGAGGTGTCATTCACGGAGGCTGATGGCACACGTCTGGCCATGCATGGCACCGCGCGGCGCGGATCGCGGGTGTTCATAGCCAAGCAGTTGCTTGACTTGCCTGGTCAAACCATGGTGTTGCGCATGGACAGTTGGCGCGGCGCGCCTGACCTGTTTCCCAATGTGTTGACCGCGCTGGTTACCGCGATGGCGATTGCCCTGGTGACTGTGCTCGTCATGTTGGCGCGCGACATGCGACGCCGACAGCGGGTGGAGCTGGATTTGGCCGACGCTTTGGCGTTTCGCAAAGCGATGGAAGACTCGCTCGTCACGGGTTTGCGTGCGCGTGACAACGAAGGCCGCATCACCTATGTGAACCCCGCATTTTGCGAGATGGTGGGGTTTGAGACCAAAGAGTTGATTGGCAAAGGTATTCCCGCGCCCTACTGGCCGCCCGAAATGGTGGACGAATACGGTCAGCGCCAAGCCCTGCGTTTGGCGGGCAATGCGCCGCCACGCGAAGGGGTGGAATCGGTCTTCATGCGCAAGAACGGCGAGCGTTTTGCGGTGATGATTTTTGAGGCGCCGCTGATCAACGCCTTGGGCGAGCAAACCGGTTGGATGGGCGCGGTGCTCGACATCAGCGAACAGCGTCGCGTGGAAGAGGTGTCGCGTGCCAGTCAAGAGCGTTTGCAAGCCACTGCGCGTTTGGCCACCGTGGGCGAGATGGCGTCGTTGTTGAGCCACGAACTCAACCAACCCTTGGCCGCTATTTCGAGCTACGCCACCGGCAGCATGAACTTGTTGCAAGACGCGGGACTCAAAGACCCGCAATTGGCCGAGACCTTGAGCAGCGCGATTCAACGCATCGGCCAACAAGCCGAGCGCGCAGGCAAAGTGATCAAGAGCGTGCACGATTTTGTGCGCCGCCGCGACCAAGCCCGTGAGGCCGTCACGCCACGCGCCCTGTTGGATGACGTGATGCCTTTGATCATCTTGCAAGCCCGCAAACTCGGCGTGCGTGTGGTGGTGCAGTGCCCGCCCGATTTGCCCGCTGTGTTGTGCGACCGCACCATGGTCGAGCAAGTGCTGCTCAACCTTTCACGCAATGCGATGCAAGCCATGGCGGATGACAGCCCCAACAACAAAGTGCTGACTTTGGCCGTGCGTCCTGCGGCATCGAACGCCACCAGCCGTTGGTTGGAGTTCACTGTGGCCGATCTGGGCCAAGGCATTCCTGAGGGCGTGTCCGAAAAACTCTTTACACCTTTTTTCACCACCAAGGCAGAGGGCATGGGCTTGGGCCTGAGTTTGTGCCGTACGGTGGTGGAGCAGCATGGCGGCTTTTTGGGCCATAGCGCCAACACCCCGCGCGGCACGGTGTTTAGCTTCACCCTGCCACAATCCTGACCAAAGGCCTGACACATGCAACCCACAGAAGACGCTTTGGTTTATATCGTTGATGACGACGCAGGCGTGCGCGAAGCACTGGCTTGGCTGCTGCGTTCGCGTCGTTTGCCCAGTCAATCGTTTGACAGCGCAGATGCGTTTGCTGACTTGATCAACACCCCTCACAGCAGCCCTTGGCGGCCCACTCAGCCGGGTTGTTTGTTGCTGGATGTGCGCATGCCCGGCATGAGTGGCTTGGCTTTGTTTGAGCTACTCATTGAGCGTCAATTGCTTGATGTGTTGCCTGTGATTTTTTTGACCGGTCACGCGGATGTGCCGACGGCCGTGGATTCGGTCAAGCGCGGCGCATTTGATTTTTGCGAAAAACCGTTTTCAGACAACGCCCTGGTTGATCGCATTGAGCAAGCCCTGGCGCGTTCTGCGCAGACCTTGCAAACCTTGCGCTCCAAACAAAGCCTGCAACACAACTTGGCCGACTTGACTGAACGTGAACGCGATGTGATGCATTTGGTGGTCGAAGGCTTGCCCAACAAACTGATTGCCGATCAGCTCGACATCAGCGTGCGCACGGTGGAAGTGCATCGCGCGCGGGTGTTTGACAAAATGAACGTGAAGTCGGCCGTGGAGCTGGCCAACTTGCTGCGCGGCGAGTGAGTCACTTGGCGTTTTTGGCTGCTTCTTGTTGCGCGGCCTCGTGCTCGGCTTCGGCGTCTGCGCGGCCTGAAAACATGGTCCACCACACGATCACCACCAAGATGCAACCTGCGCCCAGCGCTTCTAGCAAAATTAACAGCATGAGACAAATCCTGTGGCGTTTGACGTGGGCCTTGATTGTAGGAAGCCTGGTTGCCTGCAGCACGCCACGTCGTGCGCCCGTGAGCGACTACGCCCGCACCTACCCCGCTGCGCGTGTGCCTGCGGATGCCCCACGTGCAAGTGGCACTTTGGCGGGAATGCCTGGCACGCCGAGTCCGCAGCAAAGTTTTCGCAGCCGTTGGGTGGCGGCTTCGTGGCGAGATGTGCCGGGTTGGCAAAGCGACGAGTTGCAAGACGCGTGGAATGCTTGGCTACAAAATTGTGAACGTCCCGGCCCTTTGTTTGCACCGCTGTGCAAAGACGTGCGCCAACTCATGTTGGCTAGCGACGATGACCGCCGCATGTGGATGATGAGCAACTTACAGCCCTACCGTGTCGAGTCGCTTGACGGTGCCGCCGATGGTTTGCTCACCGGTTATTACGAGCCCTTGTTTGATGCGTCTGCGCAAATGCGCCCCGGCTTTGAAGTGCCCTTGTACGCTCCGCCCGATGGTTTGGCCGAGGTGCGTCGAACGGGCCGTGCGTGGTTCAGCCGCCAAGAGATTGACACCAATGGCCAAGCCCGCGATGCCTTGCGTGGCCGCGAAGTGACGTGGCTGGCCGACCCGATTGATGCGCTGGTACTGCACATCCAAGGCTCAGGCCGTGTGCGCATCGCCAACCCCGATGGCAGTATGCGCATCGTGCGCTTGGCGTTCGCGGGCTCCAACGAACAGCCTTATCAAAGCGTGGGCCGATGGTTGCTAGACCGTGGCTTGATTCGCGATGCGTCATGGCCCGGCATCAAAGCGTGGATCGTCAGCACACAGCAAACCAACCCGCGTTTGGTGCAAGAGATGCTTTGGAGCAACCCTCGCTATGTGTTCTTCCGCGAAGAGGCGCGCACCACAACAGATGCCGACCTCGGGCCACGCGGTGCGCAAGGCGTCCCCCTCACGGCGGGTCGCTCGATTGCGGTGGACAAAGACGCCATACCCTATGGCACGCCGGTGTGGTTAGCCAGTGCTGGCCCGAACGCCAATTTGCAACGCCTGGTGTTTGCGCAAGACACAGGCAGCGCCATCGTGGGCGCGGTGCGTGCGGATTACTTTGCAGGCACGGGGCCAGAGGCGGGTGACTTTGCGGGCCGCATGAAGCAAGGCTTGCGCTTGTGGGTCTTGTGGCCGAAGTGACGCGATGAGCATCAAGCAATTCAATGGCGAATGGGTGTGCCAACAAGACCGTGTCTTGTTTCGTTTCAACACCAGTGAGGACCAAGAGTTCAGCTTTTGGCTCACGCGGTTTGTGCTCAAAGGTTTGATTCAAGGCGCGCAGCAGGTGACGGTGAAGGCCCTAGAGCAAGCGCACACGCCGCAAGTGGCGCAGGTCTTGCAATCGTTCCAACAAGAATCTGTGATGCAGCAGCTCAACTTTGAAGAGACCTTTCAAGAAGCCAAAGAAAAGCCCATGGGCGATGCACCCTTGTTGGTCACCGGCTTGTCCTTGAACCAAGAAGGTGAGGTGGTGACGATCAAGTTTGATTTAGAGGCGGATCGCGCTGTGCAGGTGCAGATGAGCCCTGCGGTCTTGCAGGTCATGCTGGCGCTGTTGGACAAACTTCAAGCCGTTGCGCAGTGGGGTGTTGGTTTGGGTTCGGTTGATTCCCACGATGTCAACATTTCAACGCCAAGCGTGTCGACTTTGATGCACTGAACTGCGGGAAGACCATGACCCGTAGGTGTCATGTGTTGGATGCCAACTAGGCCTAAACTTTGACAACGCCAGTCATTGAACGGAGCCAACCATGAACGCCCCCTTGCCCGAGCACATTCGCCGCGCCCTCGATGCCGTGACGCTGGACGACAAATACAGCCTTGATGTGGGTCGTGCGTTCATGAGCGGCGTGCAAGCCTTGGTCAAGCTGCCCATGCTGCAGCGCCAACGCGACGCGATGCAAGGCAAAAATACCGCAGGTTTTATCAGCGGCTATCGCGGCTCTCCCCTTGGCACGTATGACCAGGCTTTGTGGAAAGCCAAGCCTTATCTGCAAGCGCAACACATAGTCTTTCAACCGGGTGTGAACGAAGAGCTGGCGGCTACGGCCTTGTGGGGCACGCAGCAACTCGGATTTGCACCTGCGGGCAGCAACAAGTTTGATGGTGTGTTTGGCATTTGGTACGGCAAGGGCCCGGGCGTGGACCGGTGCTCGGATGTGTTCAAGCACGCCAACATGGCGGGCACCACGGCATGGGGCGGTGTGCTGGCCGTGGCGGGCGATGACCATGTGGCCAAGAGTTCGACTGCCGCACACCAAAGTGACCACATTTTCAAAGCCTGTGGCACGCCCGTGTTCTTTCCCAGCAGCGTGCAAGAAATTTTGGACTTGGGTTTACACGCCATCGCCATGAGTCGCTTCAGCGGCGTGTGGTCGGGCATGAAAACGATTCAAGAAATTGTGGAGTCAAGTACTACCGCGGTGATTGACCCCGAGCGGGTGAACATCGTCATGCCTGAGTTCGATATGCCGGCCGGTGGCCTGCACATTCGCTGGCCCGACACCGCGCTCGAGCAAGAGGCGCGCTTGTTTGACTACAAATGGTACGCAGCCCTCGCCTACGTACGCGCCAACCGTTTGAACCATAACGTGATTGAAGGTCCGAATGACAGATTGGGTTTGATCGCCAGTGGCAAAGCGTTCAACGACACCCGTCAAGCCCTGCTCGACTTGGGGTTGGACGACGCCACCTGTCGCCGCCTTGGTATTCGCTTGCACAAAGTGGCCGTGGTGTGGCCGCTAGAGGCGCAGCTCACACGCGAGTTTGCCAGCGGCTTGCAAGAGATTTTGGTGATCGAGGAAAAGCGCCAAGTCATTGAGTACCAACTGAAAGAAGAGTTGTACAACTGGCGCGCCGATGTGCGGCCCAATGTGTTGGGCAAGTTCAACGACATGGGCGCGAGCCAAGGACATGAAAACCCTTTCGGAGGTGGCGGCGAATGGTCCATGCCCAACCCCAGTGCCAACACTTTGCTCCGCGCGAATGCCGATTTGAATCCCGCCCTGATAGCCAAAGCCATTGCGCAGCGCGTGCTCAAGCTGGGTGTGGACGCGGACACCACGACACGCATTCACGCGCAGTTGGCCATCATCAGCGCCAAAGAACAGGCCATGACAGAGGTCACGTTGAAGGCAGATCGTCAGCCTTGGTTCTGCTCGGGCTGCCCGCACAACACCTCCACCAAAGTGCCAGAAGGCTCGCGTGCCATGGCGGGCATTGGTTGCCATTTCATGGTGTTGTGGATGGACCGCGACACGCACGGTTTCACACAAATGGGCGGCGAAGGCGTGCCGTGGGTGGGTCAGCAACCGTTTGTGAACGAGCAGCACATGTTTGCCAACTTGGGCGACGGCACTTACTTCCACAGCGGCATCTTGGCCATTCGCCAAAGCATTGCGGCGGGCGTGAACATCACCTACAAAATTTTGTACAACGATGCGGTGGCCATGACGGGCGGCCAGCCCGTGGGCGAACGGGCTGGCGTTGCAGGCAGCTTGGCAGCTTCGGGCCATACCGTGTTGCAAATTGCACAAAGCATGAAAGCCGAAGGCGCGCAGCGCATCACCGTGGTGACGGACGAGCCAGAAAAATATGAAGGCGCCGGCTTGGTCGACGGCGTGGCTGTGTTTCACCGCGACGAGCTAGACCGCATCCAACGTGAGATGCGCGAGATCAAAGGCTGCACCGTCATCATCTACGACCAAACCTGTGCCACCGAAAAACGCCGCCGTCGCAAACGCGGCACGATGGTCGATCCTGCGGTGCGTGTGGTGATCAACGAACTGGTGTGCGAAGGCTGTGGCGACTGTGGCGTGCAAAGCAACTGCTTGAGCGTGGAGCCACTTGAAACCGAATTTGGCCGCAAGCGCACCATCAACCAAAGCACCTGCAACAAAGACATGAGTTGCTTGAAAGGCTTTTGCCCCAGCTTCGTCACTGTCGAAGGTGGCAGTTTGAAGAAAAAAGCCAAAGGCGTGTCGCGCATCGCGTTGCCAGCGCTGGAGTTGCCTGAGCCCATACTGCCGGATACCACCCAAGCGTGGGGCATGGTGGTGGCGGGTGTGGGCGGCACAGGCGTCATCACCATCGGCCAGTTGCTGGGCATGGCCGCGCACATCGAAGGCAAAGGCATCGTCACGCAAGATGCGGCGGGGCTCGCGCAAAAAGGCGGCGCCACCTGGAGCCATGTGCTGATTGCCAACCGTCAAGACGACATTCGCACCACGCGCGTTGGCATGGCGGCAGCAGACCTCGTCATCGGTTGCGACCCCATCGTGGTGGCGGGGAAAGAAACCTTGCAACGCATGCGCGCCGGTCGCACGCATGTGGCACTCAACGCGCACAGCGCACCTACAGCGGCTTTTGTGCACAACGCCAACTGGCAGAACCCCGGCGACGAATGCCTGGCTGAAATCATGCACACCGTAGGCCCAGAAGGCGTGAGTGCCTTTGATGCTGATCGGGTGGCCACGCAGGTGCTGGGCGACAGCATTTTTGTAAACCCCATGATCTTGGGCTTTGCATGGCAAAAGGGCTGGGTGCCTTTGGGTCATGAGGCTTTGATGCGTGCCATGGAGCTCAACGACATGGCCGTGGCACAAAACCAAGCGGCCTTCACATGGGGGCGTCACTGCGCCGCGCATGGGGAGGCGGTACAGGCCCTGCTCGCGCCAGAGCAAGTGGTGCAGTTTCACAAGCCAGAGGGCCTAGATGCAGTCGTTGCCAAACGCGTAGCTTTTCTTACCGATTACCAAAATGCGGCTTACGCTAAACGCTACCTTGCGGTAGTCGAACGTGTGCGCGAGGCCGAAGCTGCGCTGCACAAAACCACACTCACCGAAGCCGTGGCGCGCAACCTGTTCAAACTCATGGCCTACAAGGATGAGTACGAAGTTGCGCGTTTGCACACCGATAAGGCTTTCTTGCAAAAGATCAACGGCATGTTTGAAGGTGACTTCACGCTGAATTACCACTTGGCTCCACCACTCATTGCCAAGGTCAACGCCAAAGGCGAGTTGCAAAAGCAAAAGTTTGGGCCGCTCATGCTCATGGGTTTTAAAGTGCTCAAGCACTTCAAGCGGTTCAGAGGCACTGCCTTCGACGTGTTTGGTTACACGCACGAGCGACGCACAGAGCGGGGCTTGGTCGATGAATACCAAGCCTGCATGGACCAAGTGATCGCCATGCTCAACATCAGCAACCATTCACTTGCCGTAGAGATTGCCCGTGTACCCGAACAGATCAAAGGCTTTGGTCATGTGAAAGCGCGCAACCTCAATGCAGCGAGAGAGAAGTGGACACAGTTGCTAGATAGATGGCGCATCAGCACTTTTGTCACCGCGTTGCCTTAACAAAGGCTTAGAACGAGAAGCGTTACTCCGCCTCTTGAACGCCCCATTTGATTCGGGCCCACAACCGTTCATGTCCAAAATAAGCAATAGTCGTGTAAAGGTTGCTGGCAACCACGAATCCAAGTGCGATCTTCGCTGTCCTTGTGAAGAGGTAGATGGCTGTGAAGTCAAAAACCATGATCACAAGGCGGTACGTCAGCGCTTTGATCACTGATCGAGTAACGAGTTCAGTTTGGTGCATGACGAACCTCTGGGTGACTCAATGTTGCTGTGGTCTCAAATTATCTTGCAGTAACCATGGCAAAGCCCCATGGTTTGGCTGCAAGGGCGCGGACTAACCAGCCGCATACAATCCGCAATTGGTCTGCTGGGGCGTTTTGCACCCCAGCAGCAGTCCCTCAATTTGGAGTTTGACCGTGTTGATTTCTTCTGCTTTTGCCCAAACCGCTCCTGCCGCTGCTGCAGGCAACGACATCATGTCTTCTCTCCAAGGCATGCTGCCTTTGGTGTTGATGTTTGTGGTGTTGTATTTCGTGATGATTCGCCCACAAATGAAGCGTCAAAAAGAACACAAAGCCATGATCGAAGCCATCGCCAAAGGCGACGAAGTGGCCACCGCCGGCGGCTTGCTTGGCAAGGTGACCAAGTTGGCTGAAGGCACTGTGAGCTTGGAAATCGCTGCTGGTGTTGAAGTGCAAGTGCAGCGCCAAGCTGTGGTGCAAGTTCTGCCCAAAGGCTCTGTTTAATACGTAGCAACTGACGACGAAGCGATCATGAACCGTTACCCCCTTTGGAAGTACGCGATCATCGTGATCGCTTTGGTTGTCGGCAGCCTCTACACGCTGCCTAACTTTTTTGGCGAAGCGCCTGCGGTGCAGGTGTCGGCGGCCAAGTCCTCGGTCAAGGTGGATGCTGCCGTGCAAGAGCGCGTGCAAGCGGCTTTGGCAGCGGCCAAGCTCACGCCCGAGGTGTTGACTTTGGACAACGGCTCGCTCAAAGCGCGCTTTGACAACACCGACAGCCAGCTCAAAGCCAAGGACGCGATCCAGCAGGCCTTGGTGCCCGATGCCAACGATGCCTCGTATGTGGTGGCCTTAAATTTGTTGGCCCGTTCTCCCGCTTGGCTGTCTGCCTTGCACGCAGCGCCCATGTATTTGGGTTTGGACTTGCGTGGTGGCGTGCACTTCATGTTGCAAGTGGACATGCCTGCTGCATTGACCAAGAAGGCCGAATCGTTGGCCGGTGACATTCGCACGGGTTTGCGCGAGAAAAACGTGCGTCACAGCGGTATTACCCGCAACAACCAAACCATCGAGATTCGTTTCCGCGATATGGAAACCCTCGAAGCTGCGCAACGCGTGATTCAAGACCAGTTCTTGGACTTGCAAACGACCAGCGCGCCCGATGGCTCCGATTTCAAGCTTACCGCGGTGATCAACCCCGTTGCCGCTAAGCGCGTGCAAGAGCAAGCGATCAAGCAAAACATCACCACCTTGCACAACCGAATTAACGAACTCGGCGTGGCCGAACCTGTGATTCAACAGCAAGGCACTGACCGCATCGTGGTGCAACTGCCTGGCGTGCAAGACACCGCCAAGGCCAAAGACATTTTGGGTCGCACCGCGACGCTGGAAATTCGCATGGTGGACGACAGCGCCGAAGCCCGCTCCGCTGAGTTTGGCAACGGCCCTGTGCCGTTTGGCACCGAGCGCTTTCTTGAGCGCAGCGGCCAAGCGGTGATCGTGAAAAAACAAGTCATCTTGACCGGTGAAAACCTCACCGATGCACAACCCGGCTTTGACACCCAAAACCAAGAAGCGGCTGTGCATCTGACGCTCGACGCTAAGGGCGCGCGCATCTTCAAAGACGTGACGCGTGAAAGTGTGGGCAAGCGCATGGCTATTTTGTTGTTTGAAAAAGGCAAGGGCGAAGTCGTCACTGCGCCCGTCATTCGCAGCGAAATCGGCGGTGGCCGCGTGCAAATTTCTGGCCGCATGAGCACCGTGGAAGCCAATGACACGGCGTTGTTGTTGCGCGCTGGTTCGCTTGCCGCGCCGATGGAAATCATCGAAGAACGCACCATTGGCCCAAGCCTCGGTGCTGAAAATATCGCCAAAGGTTTTGACTCCGTCACTTGGGGCTTTGTGGCCGTGACCGCTTTCATGTGTATCTACTACATGTTGTTCGGCGTGTTCTCTAGCGTGTCGCTGGCGGTGAACTTGCTGCTGTTGGTGGCTGTGCTCTCCATGTTGCAAGCCACCCTCACCCTGCCCGGTATGGCTGCGATGGCCTTGGTGTTGGGTATGGCGATTGACGCCAACGTGTTGATCAACGAGCGCGTGCGCGAAGAGTTGCGCAATGGGGCGTCGCCACAGTCAGCGATTCATGCGGGCTATGACCGTGCTTGGGCGACCATCCTTGACTCCAACGTCACGACCCTGATTGCTGGCTTGGCCCTGTTGGCCTTTGGCTCTGGCCCTGTGCGCGGCTTTGCCGTGGTGCATTGCTTGGGTATTTTGACCAGCATGTTCTCTGCGGTGTTCTTCTCGCGTGGCTTAGTCAACGTTTGGTATGGCCGCAAGAAGAAATTGCAAAGCGTGTCTATCGGCACCGTGTGGCGCGCTTAAGCGCAGCGACAAGAAAGAAATTGAGCCATGGAATTTTTCAAGATCCGTAAAGACATCCCGTTCATGAAGAACGCGATTGCGTTCAACGCCATCTCGTTCATCACGTTTGTGGCCGCGGTGTTCTTCTTGTTCAGCCGAGGTTTGCACCTGTCGGTCGAGTTCACGGGCGGCACGCTGATGGAAGTTAGCTACAGCCAACCCGCCGATCTCAACGCCGTGCGCGACCAAATCGCCAAGCTCGGTTTCTCCGACGTGCAAGTGCAAAACTTTGGCACCGCACGCGATGTGATGATTCGCATGCCTGCGGTCAAGGGTCAAAGCTCCGCGCAGCAAAGCGAACAAGTGCTGACCGCACTCAAGGCGACAGACGCCAATGTGCAACTGCGCCGAACCGAATTTGTGGGCCCACAAGTGGGCGACGAATTGGCGGCTGACGGCCTGAAGGCTTTGGCCTTTGTGGTGGTGGGCATCATGATTTATTTGGCCATGCGCTTCGAGTGGAAGTTCGCTGTAGCCGCCATCATTGCGAACTTGCATGACGTGGTCATCATCTTGGGATTCTTTGCGTTCTTTCAGTGGGAGTTCTCGTTGCCTGTGCTCGCTGCCGTGCTCGCGGTGTTGGGCTACTCCGTCAACGAATCCGTTGTGATTTTTGACCGTATCCGCGAAAACTTCCGTCGTTATCGCAAGATGCACACGGTCGAAATCATCGACAACGCCATCACCTCCACTATCAGCCGCACCATCATCACCCACGGTTGTACGCAGCTCATGGTGTTGTCGATGTTGCTGTTCGGTGGCGCCACGCTGCACTACTTTGCGCTGGCGCTGACCATCGGCATTTGCTTTGGTATTTACTCATCCGTGTTCGTGGCTGCGGCCATTGCGATGTGGTTGGGCATTCGCCGGGATGACCTGATCAAGCACACCACCAAGGTGGCCGGTGATCCTGACGACGAGAATTCGGGCGCTGTCGTTTAGGCCTAGATGCTTCAAATGGAAAAGCCGGTTTGCGAACCGGCTTTTTTGTGTCTTGGCGAATCGTGATTAGTGCGCTACGCGATGGGGAGCGTCACACAGCTCATCCAGCACCAAAGCGTCGGGCTCTAGGCCGATGCTCCAGTACACCATGAGCACGATGATTTTGAGGTCGTTCAAATCCATGGGGTGGCCGGGGATGGCCATGGCGCGGTCGAGCACGATTTCGCGCATGTGAGGCGACAGCACATCGGCGGATTCAAGGAAGTTGATGAAACCCAAGCAGGCCGCACCCAAGTGGTCTTGCTCAGCCACCGAGTAAACGCGCATGCTGTGTGCGGATTCGGTGTGGTGTTCGCGCTTGGCTTGGCTGATGTCGATCAGCTCGGTTTTGTGCGATGCCAAGTTGAGCTCGTCGAGCCACGACAAAGCTTGTTGGATGTCATCTACTTCAAAACCCGCAGCGCTGAGTTTGCGGCCCAGCTGCTCTAGCTCGGGACACGCATCGCCTCGCCAGTAGTTTTCATAGACGAATACGAGCACTTCAAACATGGATCCAATGTACATGGTTTTTATGTCATCACTTTTGATGAATGTCAGTGTTCTCTCTCAAACCGTGGCCAAGCGTTGAAACAAACCGCCGGGCAAACGACCCACTGCGCCGTCCAGTTCCAGCGTGAGCAACTGCGCCTGCAAGCTCGCAGTGTCTAAGCCGCAGCGGGCTTGCAGCGCGTCTAGGCTGACGGGCGAATAGCCCATGTGGGCGAGCAGTGGATGTTCGCTTGCATTGAATGAATGGGCGTTGTCTGCATCCTTGGTTTGGCCCAACGCATCGCCAAACAAATGAGTTTGTTGCTGCGGCGCGAGTTGCAATTCTTCCAACACGTCTTGCGCTTTCTCGACCAGCTTCGCGCCTTGGCGAATCAGCGCATGGCAGCCGTGTGATTGCGTGGCGTGGATGGAGCCCGGAATGGCCAGCACTTCGCGGTTCAAATCCAGCGCCATCTTGGCGGTGATGAGCGAGCCCGATTTCAACGCCGCTTCCACCACCAAGGTGCCTAAGCCCAACGCCGCAATGATTCGGTTGCGCTTGGGGAAGTTGTGCGCCAGCGGTGCCGTCCCCAGCAAGTATTCGCTGATGAGTAAGCCGTGCAAGGCAATGTCGTGCGCCAGTGTTTGGTGCTGGCGCGGATACACGCGGTCTAGCCCCGTGCCCACCACGGCGACCGTGTGCCAATGGTCAGAAGCTGCGCGCCCTTTGCCGCCGCGTAACGCCCCCTTATGTGCCGCGCCGTCCACGCCCAGCGCCAAGCCCGATACCACGCACAGGCCCGCAGCGGAGAGCGCCTCGCCAAACTGCTCTGCTGTTTGTGCGCCTTGAGGCGTGGGGTTGCGGCTGCCCACGATGGCCACGGCGTTGCCCAAGCGCGTGTGGGTTTGGCCTGCCACGTAAATCAACAACGGGGGATCGGCCAGTTGCAGCAGCTCGGGTGGGTAATGTGCATCGCCCAGTGTCCACAGCGCGTGGTTGTGTGTGTCGGGTTGGTGCGTCAGCCATTGGTGGGTCCGCACGCATTGCACAGCGAGCTCATTGGACATGGCCAGTAAGGCGCGTGCTTGCTTGGGCGTGGCAACTTGGCACAAGACAGCCTCGGTTTGCTCAAACACCGCTTGGGGGTTGCCAAAGCAGGCCAGCAGCCGACGCGCTGCGTCGTTGCCCACGCCGTCTGTCATGCTCAAGCGCAGCCACGCGCGCAACTCGTCTTTGTCCATGTGCCCCTCCTCCTTTGGAATGTGAAATCCATTGTCAGAACGGGTGTGGGGAATAGGCGTGGCCGAAGGTCGAAAACTTCAAAAGCGGAGACAATAAAGACATGCCCAAGTTAGACATCCTTCGATACCCCGATCCCAAGCTTCACACCGTCGCCAAGCCCGTGAAAGAGATAGACGCGCGCATCAAAACCCTGATTGCCGACATGCTGGAAACCATGTACGACGCCAACGGCATCGGCCTAGCCGCCACGCAAGTGGATGTGCACGAGCGCTTGGTGGTGATTGACACCTCGGAAGAGCGCGACGAAGCCATGGTGCTCATCAACCCCGAAATCACGTGGATGGGTGACGAGCGCGTCAAGGGCGACGAAGGCTGTTTGTCGGTGCCCGGCATTTATGACGGCGTCGAGCGAGCCACGCAGGTGAAGGTCAAAGCCCTCGACGAGCACGGCAAAGAGCGCACCATCGAAGCCGAAGGTCTGCTGGCCGTGTGCATTCAGCACGAGCTGGACCATTTGATGGGCAAGGTGTTTGTCGAATACCTGTCGCCGTTAAAGCGCAACCGCATCAAAACCAAAATGCTCAAAGCCCTGCGTGACGACGAATAAATAACCCAATCTTTATGAGTGATTCATTACGCGTCATCTTTGCCGGTACGCCCGAATTTGCGGCCGAAGCCTTGTCCCAAATTTTGGCCGCAGGCCACACCGTGCCCTTGGTGCTGACCCAGCCCGATCGCCCTGCTGGCCGCGGTATGAAGTTGCAAGCCTCTGCCGTCAAGCAGCTGGCCGTGGAAAACAACATTCCCGTGGCACAGCCACTGAGCCTGCGCTTAGACGGCAAATACCCAGACGACGCAGCCGCTGCACAAGCTGCGATTGCCCAAGTGAATGCGGACGTGATGGTGGTGGCCGCCTACGGCCTCATCCTGCCGCAGTGGGCGCTGGACGCGCCGCGCTTGGGCTGCCTCAATATTCACGCATCGCTCTTGCCACGCTGGCGCGGTGCGGCGCCCATTCACCGCGCCATTGAGGCGGGTGACGCGCAAACCGGCGTGGTCATCATGCAAATGGACGCGGGCCTTGACACCGGCGACATGCTGCTGACCGACAAGCTCGACATTGCGCCAGACGACACCACCGCCAGCCTGCACGACCGTTTGGCAGACATGGGCGGCGCACTGGTGGTACGCGCTTTGGCCGACGCGCAAGCAGGTAAGTTGAAAGCGGTGAAGCAACCCGAGGCAGGCATTACCTACGCCCACAAAATTGAAAAGTCAGAAGCTGCGGTGGACTGGCTGCAATCGGCCGAAACCATCGACCGACGCGTGCGTGCGTTCAACCCGTTCCCCGCTGCCTCTGCGCAGTTGGGTGCTGACGTCATCAAGCTGTGGCGCGCTAGGGTGGAAAACACCGCGCACAACGCACCACCAGGCACGGTACTGAGCGCCGACGCGCACGGCGTGCGCGTGGCTTGCGGCCAAGGCGTGCTGTGCGTGACCGACCTGCAACGCGCAGGCGGTAAGCGACTGAACGCGGCTGAGTTTTTGCGTGGCTTTTCGCTGTCGGCTGGCCAATGTTTTGAGGTCAATCGGGTCTAGTCCGAGTGCCCATGTTTTTCAAGTCCAAGCTCTTCAGACACCCGGAATTCATCAGCGGGTTGCGCGATGTGGCGCCTCAGTCGCCGGGTATTGCGGCTTGGGGGCTGATGACGGGCGTGGCCATGGTCAAGTCGGGCATGACTGTGTTCGCGTCTGTGGTCATGACCTTGCTGGTGTTTGCGGGCAGTTCGCAATTGGCGTCTATTCCCTTGATCGTGGCGGGTGCGCCGGCATGGGTGATTTTGGCAACCGGCTTTTGCGTCAACCTGCGCTTTGTGGTGTTCAGCTTGCACTTGCGGCCTCACCTCATCCATTTGCCTAGGTGGGAGCGCATGGTGCATGGCTATCTCACCGCCGATATCAGCTATGTGCTGTTCACCCGTCGCTTTCAAGAGCCTGGCCACACGCCGGAGCAACGACACGCACAAGAGGCTTACTTGGCAGGCAGCGATTGTCTGAACTGGGGTAGTTGGATGGTGGCGAGCTTGGTGGGCATTGCGCTGGCAAACTACATTCCGCCGGCTTGGGGTTTGGGCTTTGCGGGCATCTTGTGTTTGTTAGGAATTCAGTGCTCATTGGCCAGTTCGCGCATGCGTCTTGTGGCGTCCGCTGTCGCCGGTCTTGCAGCCTCGGTGGCCTACGCCCTGCCGCTCAAACTCAACATTGTGGTGGCCATTGCAGCGGCAGTGATTTTGTGCCTTGGTTTGGAGCGCTTCAAACCGGCAACTGAAAAAGAGGGTCATGCATGACAGATTTTTTTGGAGGCACCGATGGCTGGACTTTGTCTGTGATCTTGGGACTGGCCATCATTTCGATGGTGTCGCGCAGCTTCTTTTTCATTTCAGATCAGGCTTGGTACTTGCCCCACTGGGCGCAACGTGGTCTTCAGTACGCGCCTATCGCGGCCTTGTCCGCAGTCGTGGTGCCAGAAATTGTGATGAGCCACGGTCAGTTCATCACCACGTGGCAAGACGCGCGTTTGTTTGCTGCTGCAGCTGGTGTGGTGATCTACTTTGCCAAACACAATGTGTTGTTGACCATCGTGGGCGGCATGGCGGTGTTTCTACCCCTGCATTTGCTATTGGGATGGTGAGCCCCTCACGCGATCAATAAGTGGATCGTCCCCCGGTGATGTCAAACACCGAGCCCGTGGTGAAGGAGCAGTCTTCGCTGGCCAACCACGCCACCATGGCGGCGATTTCTTCCACTTCCACGAAGCGGCCCATGGGAATCTTGCCCAACATATAGGCAATGTGTGCTTCGGTCATTTGCGCAAACATCGCTGTGCGTGCTACGGCTGGCGTGATGGCGTTGACCAAGACGCCTTGGGTGGCCACTTCTTTGGCCAGCGACTTGGTCAAGGCAATCACACCGGCTTTGGACGCGCTGTAGTGACTGGCGTTGGGGTTGCCTTCTTTGCCAGCGACGGAGGCGATGTTGATGATGCGGCCCCAGCCGCGTTCAATCATGTGTGGCGTGACGGCACGGCATGTCAAATATGGGGCGATCAAGTTGACCTCAATCACACGGCGCCACACCTCAGGGTCTAACTCCCAAGTGGTGGCATTCCCGCCGGTGATGCCGGCGTTGTTCACCAAAATATCGATGCGACCCAAGTCTTTGATGGTTTGAGCGGTGGTGGCCGCCACGGCGGCGTCAGAGGTGAGCTCGACCACATAACCGCTGATGGGGCCGAGCGCACCCAATAGCGCCTTGGCTTCGTTGATCTTGGCGCCGTCGATGTCCCACATCACCACGGATGCGCCGGAGCGCAACAGCCGTTCGCAGGTGGCAAAGCCAATGCCTTGTGCGCCGCCGGTGACGACGGCGACGCGACCTTGTAAATCGATCTGGTTCATGCTTTGTATCCTTTCAGCGCTTGTGCAGCATTAGGTCCCGCTTGGGTGTCGGCGATGTATTGGCGAATGATGTCGTCAAAGTTTTTTTCGGCATGTAGGCCGAGTCGGTTGGCACGCACAGCACTTGACCCCTTGGGCCAACGCGCGACGATGCCGGCAATTGTTTCGTTGCGCTCGAACGTCACACGCGCACGCACATCAGGACCCGCCACGCGGGAGAGCGCGTCAAGCATGTCTTGTACCGTCACATTCAGGGCGGGCAAGTTCATGGCCGTGCGGCCGCCGTAGGCCTCACGCGAGCACTCGAACACAGTAATCAAACCGTCCACCGTGGCACGCGGCGAGGTGACGGGGTGCGACACTTCGGGCGACACGGGACATACCGAAGGTTCACCGGCCAAAGGCTCGCGGATGATGCCGCTGAAAAACGAGGAGGCTGCGCCATTGGGTTTGCCCGGACGCACCGTGACCGTCATCAGACGCGCGCTGCGGCCGTCGATGTAGCCCTTGCGGGTGTAGTCGGCCACCAAGTGTTCACAGATGTGTTTTTGCGCACCGTAGGACGTTTGTGGCGTGGGCAAGGTGTCGTCGGCCACGATGTCGGGCATGTGCACCGCCTCGTCTGGCCCGAACACCGCCACCGAGCTGGAGAACACCAAACGCACAGGGGCTGCACCGCCCCGCACGCGGGTACGTAGCGCGTCGAGCAAGGCGCGTGTGCTGTCGAGGTTGGAGCGCAAGCCCAGTTCAAAGTCCGCCTCACATTCGCCCGATACCGCCGACGCCAGATGGAACACACCGTCGACAGCCTCATGGGTCAAGGCTTGGCAGTGATCCAGCAAGGGCCCCGTTTTGACCAACACGCGTGGGTCAGCCATCAAGTCCACAGGCGGCGCATATTGATCCGCCAAGATGATTTGGGTGATGGCTTGTCCGTTGAGCTGGCCGCGTGCCAACAATGTGCGTGCCAAACGTGTGCCGATAAAGCCGGCCCCGCCAGTGATCAATAAGCGCATGGGTTCATCTCTCGGTCAGTGTGAGTCGCTGCCACGTGTTGCTTTGGGGGCGCGCAGGGCGGATGCAGGTTGTGCCAACGAGGGTAATTTCTTTTTGGACACCAACACCATTTCAATGTCCGCGCGTGCACTGTCGATCAGCTTGAGTACGGCGCGCTCGGCTTTGTCGGGCGCGCGAGCGATCACCGCGTCGAGCACAGCGCGGTGCAGGGGTAGGGATTGCGCAGGGCCATTGGGTTTGGTGGTCGTGATCTCAAAGCTGGTGCGCAGCAATGCGCCGATGGCTTTGCTCATTTGCACCACCATGCGGTTGTGACACGCCTTGAGCAAGCCTTGGTGAAATAACAAATCGTGGGTCACATAATCGCCGCCAAATTCGATGGCGTGTTTCATGCCGGCATAGGCGGCCTCGACTTCAGCCAAATCTTCGGGCGTGGCGCGTTCAGCGGCTAAACGCACGGCTGCGGGCTCGACCACGCGGCGCAGGTCTTGCAGGTCGCGTAAAAATTCCCGCGTTAAGCCCATCTTCGATTGCCACGCCACCACATTGGGATCAAACCAATTCCATTGGTCCGAAGGCAGTACGCGGGTCCCTACCTTGGGGCCAGTGCTGATCAAGCCCTTGGCGACGAGTGATTTGACCGCTTCGCGTACCACTGTGCGGCTGACACCGAGTTCGGTGCACAACACGGTTTCAGGGGGCATGGATGTGCCCGGCGCGTAGTGGCCCGACACGATGGCCTCGCCCAACAAATCGAGCGTGTGGCCGAGCATGTTTTTGATGGCCATATTGGTTTATCCGCGAACGAACAAGGTCACCAAGGGTTGGCTGCCGACTTGGCGGCTCCAGTGGCCGTGAACCTTCTCGTCAAAGGTTGCGCCTGCTGGCAGTAAGTCTTCGGAGTAGAAGTGTTCGCCGGGGCCAAACACGCGTGAGCTACCGTCTTGCAAGCCAATTTCCATGTGGCCGCTCAAGATGAACACCCACTGCGCGTGGTCACTGCAATGGAAGGTGCTGCGAAAGCCCACGGGGCTGTGACGCAACTGGTAGCCAGGGCTGGCCATGAGGTGTGACAAACGGGCTTGGGGTTTGCCTTCGTTCAAGGCAATGGGCTCCTCGCGAAAACGCGCGCAGCCATCGGTGTCGGTAAAGAGAATGGTTTTTGTGAAAGTGGTCATAGGGCTACTTTATCCGCGCCGAAGTTGATTTGAACCTTCATGGCTTGGCCCTTGTCGCAGGCCAGTTCAAAAGCGTGGGTGGCTTGATCGAAGTCAATCACATGCGAGATCACGGGGCTGCCGTCGATCAGGCCTTCGTTGAGGAAGCGCACCGCCACAGCAAACTCTTCATGAAAGCGGAAGGTGCCACGCAGCTCCAGTTCTTTGCCCACCAGTTGGTTCAGCGGCAAGGTCGCCTCGCCTCCCAAACCGATGCTCACAATCACGCCGCGTGGCGTCACCACGTCCAAGCCGCTACGCAGGGCTTTGTCGTTGCCAGAGGCCTCGAACATCACGTCGAACACGCCTTTGTTGAAGGCAAAAGGCGTCAATCCATCGGGCGTTGTTGCGAGGTTGATCGTTTCATCCGCGCCCATGGCGCGTGCGCATTCCAGCGGTTTGTCGGCCACGTCAACGGCCACGATTCGTGCTGCCCCAGCGCGGCGCAGGCCTGCAATCAAAAGTGCGCCAATGGGGCCACAGCCGGTGACCAGTACGTGTTTGCCAAATACCGAGCCTGCACGTTGGATGGCATGCAACCCAACGGACAAAGGTTCAGCCAAGGCCGCGAGTGACAAGCTCAGCTTGTCGCTGAGTTTGTGTGCTTGTGAGGCTTCGATGACCAAGGATTCGCGGAATGCGCCTTGGATGTGCGGAAAGCGCATCGCACTGCCGTAAAACTGCATGTCGAGACAATGGTTATGGTGGCCTTTTTGGCAGTATTGGCACACACCGCACGGGCGAGATGGCGAGATGGCGATGCGTTGGCCAGCCGCAAAGTTTGTCACGTTTGAACCCACGGCGCTGACGATGCCTGACACCTCGTGGCCCAAGACCATGGGCTCTTTGATGCGCACGGTGCCAAATCCACCATGGCGGTAGTAATGCAAATCAGAGCCGCAAATGCCGCCGTAAGCGACGCGCACAGCGAGTTGCTGGGGGCCGAGGGCTTCGGCTTCAAACGCGTCGAGGCGTAAGTCTTCGGGGGCGTGACACACGATGGCTTTCATGGGTATCTTTCTTAAAGCTGAGCCGTGACGCCGCCATCCACATACAGAATGTGGCCGTTCACAAAGGTAGAGGCGTCGCTGGCCAAGAACACGGCTGCACCGGCGAGTTCTTCCACATCGCCCCAACGGCGGCTGGGTGTGCGGTTGGTCAGCCAAGCGCTGAATGTGGCGTCGTTCACCAATTTGTCGTTGAGTTCGGTCTTGAAGTAACCGGGACCAATGCCGTTGACGTTCAGACCCAGCGGACCCCAGTCAATCGCCATGCCTTTGGTCAACATTTTCAACGCGCCTTTGCTGGCCATGTACGGTGAGATGCCGGGGCGACCCAGCTCGCTTTGCACAGAGCAAATGTTGATGATGCGGCCCTTCTTGCGCGTGATCATGTGTTGCGCCACAGCTTGGCCGACGAAGAACACGCTATCCAAGTTGGTCTGCATCAGCTCGTGCCAGTCTTTGTGGTCGAACTCGTGCAAGGGCGCGCGGCGTTGGATGCCCGCGTTGTTGATCAAGATGTCAATCGGGCCAATGTCTTGTTCGATGCGATCGATGTTGCTTTTCACGGCTTCGGCGTTGGTCACGTCAAACGCGCGTTCAAACACGTCAAAACCTTCCGCGCGCAAGGTGGCGGCGACGGCTTGGAGTTTGGTTGCGTCCCGTCCATTGAGGATGATGCTGGCGCCCGCTTGGGCCAAGCCACGCGCCAGACCTAAGCCAATGCCCGCGGAAGAGCCGGTGACCAAGGCCAAGCGGCCGTCGAGTCGGAATGTTTGTGCGGTGATCATGCGGTGTGTTGGTCTAAGGTGTGTTCAATCTGTGCCACCAGTCGGTGCACAGGTTGGGTCATGTCCAAGGTCAAGACGGCTTCGTCTGGGCTTGGCATTTCAAGGGTCGCCAGTTGGCTGTCGAGCAGTGTGGCGGGCATGTAATGCCCTTGGCGTTCGCGCAAGCGTGCGAACAACACGGCGGGTGTGCCGTGCAAATGTACAAAGCGCACATCCGTAGTGCTGGCGCGCAGACGGTCGCGATAAGCGCGTTTCAAGGCAGAGCAAGACACCACCAAACCTTCTTCAGGACTGAGGCCAGACAGACGTGCAGCGATGGCATCGAGCCAGTCTGCGCGGTCCACATCGGTGAGGGGCGTGCCTGCGGCCATCAAAGCGATGTTGCGTGCGGGATGCAAGGCGTCTCCTTCCAAAAAGGGAACGCCGATGCGTTGCGCCAAACTCTGCCCTAAGGTGCTTTTGCCACAGCCGCTCACGCCCATGAGGATGAGGCGAGGTGATGTCATGGTCAGAGGCGTTGCTCAGTGGCACCGTCAAAGACGTGGGCTTTGTGGGTGTCAAACTGTAGGTGCACCGTGTCGTTGGGTTGCACGTCGGTCCGCCCGTGCATGACCAAGATGAATTTTTGATCACCAATTTGCAGCAGCAATTCGGTTTCTGCACCCGTAGGTTCGACCACCACCACTTGTGCGGGGATGCCGCTATCGGACAGCACCAAATCGCCGGGGCGCACACCGTAATGCACGGCGGTGCCGTTAGCCACTGGGTGGGCCGTGGGAGGCATGGGCCATGAAACACCCAGTGCGGTGACTTGGTCGTTTTGTACCGTGCCTTTGAACACGTTCATGGCGGGGGAGCCAATGAATTGCGCCACAAACAAATTGCCTGGCTTATCGAACAGCTCCAAGGGCGTGCCGATTTGCTCGACGATGCCATCGTGCATCACCACAATTCGGTCGGCCATGGTCATGGCTTCGATTTGATCGTGCGTGACATACACGGTGGTGGTCTTTAAGCGTTGGTGCAGCGCTTTGATTTCTGCGCGCATGGCGACGCGTAGTTTGGCGTCGAGGTTAGACAGCGGTTCATCAAATAAGAACACTTTGGGGTCACGCACAATGGCGCGGCCCATGGCCACACGCTGACGCTGACCGCCCGAGAGTTCACGCGGGAAACGGTCGAGCAAGGCATCGAGGTTCAAGATCTGAGCGGCATGGGCCACGCGGTCTTCCGTCGTTTTGACATCGGCTTTGCGCAGACGCAACGAGAACGCCATGTTCTCTCGCACCGTCATGTGTGGGTACAGTGCGTAACTTTGGAACACCATCGCGATGTCGCGGTCCTTGGACTCGAGATCGTTGATGACGGTGTTGTCAATGCTGATCTCGCCGCCTGAAATTTCTTCCAATCCCGCCAGCATGCGCAGCAAGGTGGACTTGCCGCAGCCCGAGGGGCCGACCAACACGACGAACTCACCATTGTGAATGTCGAATGTGATGCCGTGAATTACTTTGACCTTGTTGCCGTAGGTCTTTTGAACGTTGTTGAATGAAACGGATGCCATGGTTTGATTTCCAGTTGCGCAGAAAAATTAGCTCTTCACAGCGCCGGCGGTGAGGCCCGACACCATGTAGCGTTTGAAGGTGTAGTAAATCGCTGCGGGTGGCAAGGCGTAGACCAAGCCAGTGGCCATTAACAGCTCCCAAGGTGAGTCGTCGGCTGATAAGAAGTTTCCTAAGGCCACGGACAAGGTCACGTTCTCGTCACGTGACAGCAGCAAGAAGGCGTAGAGGTATTCGTTCCAAGCCAGCAGCAAGGCGTAGGTGCCGACGGCCACCAGCGAAGGCACCATCAACGGGATGTAGACCATCCAAAAGAGTTGCAGTGGGGTCGCGCCGTCAATGCGGGCGGCTTCATCTAGCTCAAAGGGCAACTTGTCGCTGGCTTGCTTGAGCACCCAGATGCAATAGGGCGAGGCGATGGTGACCATGGCCAAGATCAGGGACCATTGGTTGTTCAGCAAACCATATAGCCCCATGGTTTTGTACATGGGCACAGCCAAGAACGCCGCTGGGATGAAGTAGGTGAACAAGGCCAAGTTCATTACCGTGCGGCCGCCGCGGACCTTCAAGCGGCTGATGGCAAAGGCCGCGGTGGTCGCGATGGTCAAGGTCAAGGCACCCACGCTGAGGGCGATGATGAAGGAGTTGCCCAACTGCACCCAAAAATGGTCCAAATAGAAATGCTGTTTCTTGAACAAGATTTCAAAGTTTTGAAGTGTGGGGTGATCAGGCCAGAGATTGCCTTTGGTGGCTTGGTCTTTGGGTGAGATCGCAAACAACACCATGTGATAGACGGGGAACAAAGTCCAAATCAACAAGGGGATGCCGATCAACAGCAACTTGGCTTCGGTGGCTATTTTTTTCAAGCTCATTTGGACAGCCTTTTCATCATGAAGTAAACCAAGGGCAGTACAAAGGGCAGGGCGACCACGATGGAAGCCATCGCTAAGTCCACTTGGTCGAGTCGCAAGTAGCGAATGCCCAGCGTAGCCAAGACATGGGTCATGTCTGCGGGGCCACCGCCGGTCAGCAGGTAGACGCTGTTGAAGTCGCCCAGTGTCCAAATCATGGACAAGATGGTGGAGGTCAAGTAGATCGACCGCATGGAGGGCCAGGTGATGAACTTGAACTTTTGCCAGTTGGTTGCACCATCCACAGAGGCTGCTTCATATTGCTCGGTGGGGATGGACAAGCGAGCAGCCACCAAAATCAGTGTCCAAAAGGGCAGCGATTTCCACACGTGCATGAGCATGGCCAAGCTCAAGGCCAAGGTCGGGTCATTGAGCCAGTTGGGACCATCCAAGCCGGTCCAGCGGAAGATGGCGCTGTTGATGATGCCCCACTCTGGGTTGAGCATGAATCGCACCGACAAGATGGTGGGAATAGATGGCACGGCCCAAGGCAAGATGAAGATGGCCGAGACGATCTTGATCCACCAACGCTCCGTCACAAAGAACCCCGACAGCGCCAAGGCCACGATCATCTTGAGGTTGATGGCCACCACCAAAAACACCAAGGTGTTGATGGCGCTGCGAAAGAAAATCGGGTCGTTGAACAAATCCACATAACTTTGCGGATGGCGTGCCAGCCACAGTCCGTAACCCACGGGGTAGAGGACAAAGACGACAAAGATCAAGAGGTAAGGCACCACCAGCATGCGACCCCAATACTCCCACGCGGTTAAGCGCAGAGCGGGCGGCACGGGCGGCAAGTGAGCAACTTGGGTGGTCATAGACAACAGTAGCCTCTGAGTTGACGCCCCACTAGGGCGTCATCTCGTTTCAAAAAAGGGGGTGACAACCGGACCTAGGCGACAAACCCAGGCCGGTGTGCGGTCATTAGTTGCCGGCGACTTCTTTGATGCGGGCGATCATCTCGTCCACAGCTTTTTCAGTCGGCACTTTCTCATTGAGGATGCGGTTCATCGCCTTGGCCCACACGTTCTCGTTGTTGAGCACGGTGAACTTGTAGTTCTTGGTGAACTCAAATGGAACCGTGCCAGCCATGTACTGGTTGTAGACCACCAAACGGTGGGGGTCTGTTTTCCAGAAGGGGCTTTGTTGAGCCGCTTTGGTCACGGGGAACCAGCGGCCCAATGAGCCTTCCACGTATGGCGTCAAGTTGACGTCTTCGAGCAAGAAGGCGACAAATTTTTTCGCCGCTTCTTTGTGTTTGGCCTCTTTGAAGACCACGCCTGTCTTCACCGCGCTGCGGTAGACCATCTTGGTGCCATCGGGCTTCGTTGGAAACGCGGAGGTGGCAATGAGCTCGGTGTAGTTTTTCTTGGCTTCATCGCGCTGGGGTTGCGTGAGGGCCGTGTTGTTCATGTCGTCAAGCCACTTGGCGGCGATAGAAATGGTGGCGTTGTGGGTGAGCACAATGGTTTTGTTGTGGAAGGCGACGTTGTTGTCCGGGTCTTTCCAGCTGGTGGACGAGGGAGGTGTGCAGCCCTTGGTGTACACGGCGGTGTAGTCGTTCATGGCGTTGATCAGGCCTTGGCGCACGGCCGGGTCATCGACCAACAACTTGCCGGAGTCATTGACCAATTTCACGTTATAGGCGTCCATGAACGTCAAGAACGAGAAGAAGGAGTCACTGGAGTCCACGCCCATGGGGAAGCCTGTACCAAAGGCACGCTTGCCCGTTTTTTGGCGATAACCGGTTTGTACTTTGGAGCACCAAAAGTCCCAGTAGCCCTTCCAGTCGGTGGGGATGTCTTTGGCCGAGTAACCCGCGTCAGCCAGCATGTCTTTCCAGTACTGGATGTGCATGGTTTGTTGCTTGATGGGAAACGCGTAGTAAGCACGGCTCTTGGTTTGGTTGTCGTACAAGAAGGTGGTGGATAACGCGGCGGGTTCAAAGTTGTTGCGAACTTTGTCGATCACTTTGCTGATGTCTTCGAGTTTGTCGTCGTAAGCCCACTTGGCGGTGACTTGAAAGTCATACACATCGGCATATGCCACATCGGGCGGGTTGCCAGAATCTAGAGCGGCGACTGTTTTGGGAATCATGTCTTGAATCGGGTACTGCGACAACTCGATCTTGATGCCCTTGTTTTTTTCCTCGAACTTTTTGATGGCCACGAACAGTGCATCGTCTTCAGCTTTGTAATAGCCTTTGACCCACCAGATCGTCAACTTTTCTTGCTCCGCCATGGCGGGCCCCACGGCTGTCACCAAGCCTGCGGCGACCAATGCGCCTGTTAGCCAAGTTTTCAATTTCATCGTTTGTCTCCTGAGTTTTAGGATAAGGTTTTGTGACCTTGGTGCTATCGTATGATGATTGAGATCCTGAAAAATGCGGAGTTACCCGCATTTTTGGGTTAACCCTTGACAGCGCATTCGGGCACTGGTGTGTGCACAGATTGACCGTCGAAATGCGACTTCATGTTGTTGAAAGCCAAGTCAGCCATGGCTTGGCGGGTTTGTGTGGTGGCGCTGCCAATGTGCGGCGCGAGCACCACATGCGGGAAAGCCCTGAGCGCTTCGGGTACATGGGGCTCACTCTCGAAGACGTCTAGGCCAGCGCCACCAATCACACCGTTTTGCAAAGCATCTATCAGCGCCACTTCATCGACCACTGAGCCGCGTGCCACGTTCACCAAAATACCTTTGGTGCCCAAGGCTTTCAGCACATCTGCGTTGATGAGTTTGCGTGTGCCTGCGCCGCCAGGGGTGATGACCACCAAATAATCGCTGACAGCTGCGAGGGCTGTGGGCGACACCACGTACTTAAAAGGCAAGTCGGTCTTGGGGCTGCGTGCGGTGTAGGTCACCGACATGTTGAAGGCCAAGGCGCGTTGCGCAATGGCTTGTCCAATGCGACCCATGCCCACGATGCCGAGGCGTGCGCCCGACACTTTGCGCGCCAAGGGCATGGGGCCTGTGGGCCATTTGCCTTCTTTGACATAGCGGTCGGCGGCTGGCAATTGGCGTGCTGCCGCGAGCATCAAACCGATGGCCAGATCTGCCACGTCGTCATTCAATACGTTGGGGGTGTGCGTCACCATCACGCCGTGTGCTTTGGCTGCGGCTACGTCAACGCCGTCGTAACCCACGCCAAAGACAGAGATGATTTCGAGCTTGGGCAATTGTGCAATCAGCGAAGCAGGAACCTTCGATTCACCGCTGGCGGCGATGGCGCGAATGTGTGGCGCAATCTTGGCGAAAGCAGCGGGGTCGGATTCATGCAAGCGGTCATGCAGCGTGAACGCGGCGCGCAATTGCGGCTCAAGCAGGGGAGAGAGTTTGGTCACGGACAAGACATCAATTTGAGACAAGGTGGGCTCCTAGGGCTTTCACGGGGTTGGATTGCAATCGTCATACCATAATATGCTCGGGTGCCCTGCATCTGGATGCGGGGAAACCAGTAAACCAGTGAGACACCGATGACCGACCAGCCCAAAAAACGCCCCGAAGATTTACGTAGCCAACAATGGTTCGGTCGGCAAGACCGTGACGGCTTTGCTTACCGCAGCTGGGTCAAGGGCAAAGGCGTGCCCCACGACCAGTTTGATGGTCGCCCTGTGATTGGCATTTGCAACACCTTTAGCGAACTCACGCCTTGCAACTCGCATTTCCGCACGCTTGCTGAGCAAGTGAAGATTGGTGTGTACGAAGCGGGTGGTTTTCCGTTGGAGTTTCCTGTCATGTCGCTGGGCGAAACCATGTTGCGTCCTACGGCCATGCTGTACCGCAACCTCGCCTCCATGGATGTGGAAGAGAGCATTCGCGGCAACCCGATTGATGGCGTTGTGTTGTTGATGGGCTGTGACAAAACGACCCCCAGTTTGCTGATGGGCGCCTCCAGTGCCAACTTGCCCACCATTGGCGTGAGCGGTGGCCCGATGTTGAATGGCAAATGGCGCGGTCAAGAGTTGGGCTCAGGCACAGGCGTGTGGAGCATGAGTGAGCAAGTGCGAGCTGGCACCTTGAAGCTGCAAGATTTCTTTGAGGCCGAAAGTTGCATGCACCGCAGCCACGGCCACTGCATGACCATGGGTACGGCCAGCACCATGGCCAGCATGGTCGAGGCTTTAGGCATCGGTTTGCCCGGCAACGCCGCCTATCCTGCTGTGGATGGCCGTCGCAATGTGCTGGCACGCGACGCGGGTCGACGCATTGTGCAGATGGTGAAAGACGACATCAAGATTTCACAAATCTTGACCCGTGAGGCCTTCGAAAATGCCATTCGCACCCTGGCTGCGATTGGTGGCAGTACAAACGCGGTGATTCATTTGGTTGCGATCGCAGGCCGCTTGGGGGTGCCTTTGAGCATCGACGACTTTGACCGTTTGGCCAGTGAGTTGCCCTGCTTGGTGAACTTGCAACCGTCGGGTCAGTACTTGATGGAAGACTTCTGCTACGCCGGCGGCTTGCCCGTGGTGATGAAAGAAATCGCTCACCTGCTGCACACCGAGATCATCACCGCCAACGGCAAGACCGTCGGCCAGAACGTGTCGGATGCTCAAAACTACAACACGGAAGTCATCAAGCCGTTTGATCAACCGTTCAAAGAGAAGGCCGGCATTGCCATCTTGCGTGGCAACTTGGCACCTCGCGGTGCGGTGATCAAACCCAGCGCGGCCACCCCCGAGTTGATGACGCACACCGGGCGCGCGGTGGTGTTCGAAGACAGCAACGACTTCCATGCCCGCATCGACGATGAGAACTTGGATGTGGACGAAACCTGCATCTTGGTGTTGAAGAACTGCGGCCCCAAAGGCTACCCTGGCATGGCCGAAGTGGGCAATATGCCTTTGCCTCCCAAGGTTTTGCGCAAGGGCATCACTGACATGGTGCGCATCAGCGACGCCCGCATGAGCGGCACGGCTTATGGCACGGTGGTGTTGCACACCGCCCCTGAGGCCGCAGCTGGTGGCACCTTGGCCTTGGTGCAAAACGGCGACTTGATCACGTTGGACGTGCCTAAGCGCAGCCTGCATTTGCATGTGGATGACGCCGAGTTGGCCAAGCGCCGCGCAGCTTGGACACCACCTGGCCCAGCGATGGAAAGCGGCTATTGGAAGCTCTACATTGACCATGTGTTGCAAGCAGACGAAGGCGCTGACCTAGACTTCTTGCGTGGCATGCGTGGATCAGCTGTGCCCAAAGACAACCATTAATTCCCAGACTTCAAGAGGACCATCGAGATGACAAAAGTAGCAGTCGTGACGGGCGCAAGCTCAGGCATTGGCAAGGCATGCGCCTTGGCCTTGCTCAAGGCCGGATGGCAGGTGGCATTGGTGGGGCGTCGCGCAGACGCGCTCAATGCCGCCATTGCACAAGCCGGTGCCGACGGTGGCAACGCCTTGGCCGTGCCTACCGATGTGAGCAAAGACGAAGACGTGGCGCAACTCTTTAAAACCGTGGTTGCGAAGTTTGGCCGTGTTGATTTGTTGTTCAACAATGCTGGTATTTCCCTGCCCTACACCCTGCCCGGAGACATGGCGGCAGACACATGGCGTCAAGCCGTGGACGTCAACTTGAACGGCGCGTTTTATTGCCTCTCCCACGCGTTCAAGCAAATGCAGACGCAGTCGCCACAAGGTGGGCGGATCATCAACAACGGATCTATCTCCGCACACGCGCCCCGCCCTGGCTCGATTGCTTACACGGCCACCAAACACGCCATCAGCGGCTTGACACGTGCCGCCAATTTGGACGGTCGCGGTATGAACATTGCGGTCGGTCAAATTGACATTGGCAACGTGGCCAGCGACATGACGATCAAGATGGCCAATGGCGTGCACCAAGCCGATGGCAGCATCAAGCCTGAAGCCCGCATGGACATGAGCTCTGTGGTCGACACCTTCATGACCATGGCCAGCTTGCCGCTGTCGTCCAATATTTTGTTCGTCACGGTGATGGCGAACCAGATGCCCTTCGTCGGTCGCGGCTAAAAGGCCTATCAATTTAGCCGATGCAACACGCCGCACCTCTTGATGTGGTGACGCTGGGCGAGGCCTTGGTCTTGTGGGCCGCCGAGCAAACGGGGCCGCTCACTGAGGTGCAAAGCTTCAGCCAGCACACCGCAGGCGCTGAAACCAATGTGGCTGTGGGGTTGGCGCGACTGGGCTTGCGCGTCGGCTGGGTCAGCCGTTTGGGTGACGATGCCAATGGCGCTTATTTACGTCAGGCTTTTGAGTATGAAGGCATCGATTGTTCGCACGTTGCGACCGTGCACGGGGGACTCACCGCATCGATGCGCAAGGGCCGTGTCGACGACGGTACAGACCCACCTATTGCGTATCAGCGCGCGCACTCGGCGGCCAGTCAACTTGGGCCTGAGCATTTGGACTTGCCATGGCTTGCTGGTGCGCGTCATTTGCATGTGACCGGCATTTTCCCCGCGCTGTCGCCCACCACGATGGCTGCCACGCAGGCAGCGATGCGACACATGCGGGCAAACCACAAAACCATTAGTTTCGACCCCAATGTGCGTCTTGCTTTGTGGCCCGATCGAGCGGTGATGCGCGACACCCTCAACGCGTTGGCCGCACAGGCTGATTGGGTGTTGCCGGGTCTTGACGAGGGTCGTTTGCTCACAGCCTGCGAGAGCCCACAAGACATCGCGCGTTTTTACCGTGATGCAGGTGCCACACAGGTGGTGGTCAAACTGGGCGCCCAAGGCGCGTATGTCGATGGTCCAGCGGGCTGTGCGTTTGTGCCCGCGTTCCCAGTGGCACAGGTGGTGGACACCGTGGGCGCGGGGGATGCTTTTGCAGTGGGCGTGATCAGCGCATTGCTGGAAGGCGCACCGCTAGAAAAAGCAGCCTGTCGTGGCGCATGGATGGGCGCGCGCGTGGTTCAGGTGCGGGGCGATTGCGAGGGCTTGCCAACCCGCGCTGAAATGAGCGCGGCAGGCATGTGACGATCAACGGTTGAACAATACAAACAGGAGACAGACATGAAAATTGGTTATATCGGCGCATCCGGCCTCATGGGGCATGGCATGGCAAAAAACCTACTGGCCAAAGGTCAGCAACTGGCGATCACCGTGCACCAGCAACGTGATCGCGTCCAAGATTTGTTGGACGCAGGCGCCAGCCTCGCAACGAATGCTGCCGAGCTTGGTGCCACTTGCGACGTGGTGCTGATTTGCGTCACCGGCTCGCCCCAAGTCGAGGCTGTGGTGTCGGGCGAAAAGGGTTTGTTGTCCAAGCCCAAAGCGGGGTTGGTTATTGTCGATTGCTCCACCAGCGAGCCGCATTCCACCACCCATTTGCGCGAGCTGGCACAGGCCCAAGGCGTGACTTTTGTAGATGCACCTCTGGCGCGCTCACCCGTGGAAGCAGAAGCGGGCCGACTCAACATCATGGTCGGTGCAGAGCCCGCGGTGTTTGCCAAACTTGAACCTGTTTTGAAGTGCTGCGCTGAAAACGTATTCCATGTGGGTGGACCTGGCGCGGGCCATGGCATCAAGCTGCTCAACAACTTCATTGGACAAGCCATTTGCACGGCCACAGCCGAAGCGTTTGCAGTGGGGAAACGTGCTGGCATTGACCCCAAGCAACTCGTTGCGTTGGTGGGCGCAGGTCCTGTCAACTCAGGCTTATTCCAAGCCATGGCCAAAACGCTGGATGGTGATTTGACGGGTTTGAAGTTTGAGCTCGACAACGCTCGCAAAGACATTCGCTACTACACCCATTTGGCCGAAGGCATGGGTGTGCCCACGCTGATGGGCGAGGCGGTGCATCAGTCGCTCAGCATGGCCAGTGCCTTGGGCTTTGGCAAAAAATTTGTGCCCTCGTTGGTCGAGGCACAAGAACGCATCACGGGCGCCTCGTTGGTGCCTAAAACTTCCAACACTTAAATTACAGAGAGAGACAACCATGAGCAATCGTTTAGCAGGAAAAACAGCCCTCGTCACCGCAGCAGGCCAAGGCATTGGACGCGCTACTGCATTGGCCTTTGTGCGCGAAGGCGCCAAAGTGATCGCGACGGATATAAATGCCGCAGCACTGGAAACCTTAAAGCAAGAATGCAACTGCGCCATCGACGTGCTGGACGTCACCAATGCTGCCGCCATTCAAGCCGTGCACGCAAAACACGGTGACATTGATGTGCTCTTCAACGGCGCAGGTTTTGTGCACGCTGGCACCGTGCTCGAATGCACAGAAGCCGAGTGGGACTTTGCGTTCAACCTCAACGTGCGTTCACAGTTCCACATGATCAAAGCCTTCTTGCCTGGCATGTTGAAAAAGGGCAAAGGCTCCATCATCAACGTGGCCTCAGTCGCGGGCAGCATCAAAGGTGCGCCCAACCGTTTTGTGTACGGTACGACCAAAGCCGCCATCATCGGTTTGACCAAAGCGGTGGCCGCTGACTACATCACCACAGGTGTGCGTTGCAACGCGATTTGTCCCGGCACCGTCGAGTCGCCTTCATTGCGTGACCGCATTTCGGCACAGGCACAGGCCAGCGGCCAAACCGTGGCGCAAGTTGAAGCCGCTTTTGTTGCGCGTCAGCCGATGGGCCGCGTGGGTCGTGTGGAGGAAATTGCCTTGCTGGCCGTGTACTTGGCCAGCGATGAATCGAGCTTCACCACCGGCACCTCGCAAATCATTGACGGTGGATGGTCCAACTGATGTCGCCCGTCATTCGCATCCATGCGCAAGACAACGTGGTCATTGCGCGTTCGCAATTGGTGGGCGGCACGGTGTTGACGCAAGAGGGCGTGACAGTCTCGGGCTTGGTGCCGCCTGGCCACAAGGTCGCGACCCGCCCCATTGCCAAGGGGCAAGCTGTGCGTCGCTATGACCAAGTGATTGGCATGGCCTCGCGCGACATTGCGGCTGGCGAGCATGTGCACACGCACAACTTGGCCTTCAGCGACTTTGCGCGTGCGCATGCGCCAGGCGCGGCGGCACAGCCCACCGCTTATGTGGCTCAACCTGCCACGTTCCAAGGCATTGTGCGTGCCGATGGCCGTGTGGCCACTCGCAACTACATTGGCGTGCTGACCTCGGTCAACTGTTCTGCCACGGCCGCGCGCGCCATTGCCGACCATTTCAGGCGCGACATTCGTCCCGAGGCCTTGGCTGATTTTCCAAATGTGGATGGCGTGGTCGCTCTCACGCATGGCATGGGCTGTGCTACGGCCAGCGATGGCGAAGAACTGCACGTGTTGCGTCGTACCTTGGGCGGTTATGCACGTCACCCCAACTTTGCCGCCGTGTTGGTGCTGGGCTTGGGCTGTGAGACCAATCAAATTTCTGGGCTGATGGCGCAAGAGGGCTTGCACGAGAGCGTGAAGCTCGTCACCTTCAACATTCAAGATACAGGCGGCACAGCCAAAACGGTGGCTAAGGGCGTTGCCTTGATCCAAGCCATGCTGCCCGAGGCCAACCGGGTACAGCGTCAACCCGTGCCCTTGCGTCATTTGACTGTGGGCTTGCAATGCGGGGGCAGCGACGGTTATTCGGGCATCAGTGCCAATCCCGCTTTGGGGGCTGCTGTCGATTTGCTGGTGCGTCATGGCGGCACGGCCATCTTGTCGGAAACGCCGGAAATTTACGGTGGTGAACATTTGCTAACTCGACGGGCGGTGAGCGTGGCCGTGGCTGATAAATTGCGCCACCGCATTGCGTGGTGGGAGGCCTACACCCGACGCAACCAAATGCAGATGGACAACAACCCCTCTGCAGGTAACAAAGCAGGCGGGCTGACCACCATCCTAGAAAAAAGCTTGGGCGCGATTGCCAAAAGCGGGACCACCAATTTGGTGGACGTGTACGAGTACGCGCAGCCCATCACCGCGCAAGGCTTTGTGTATATGGACACGCCCGGTTACGACCCCGTTTCCGCCACCGGTCAAGTGGCCGGTGGTGCCAACCTGATTTGCTTCACCACAGGCCGAGGCTCCGCCTATGGCTGCGCGCCCAGCCCATCGTTGAAACTCGCCACCAATACTGCTTTGTGGCAACGCCAAGAGGATGACATGGACATCAACTGCGGCGGGGTGGTGGATGGCACTGAAAGCGTGCAAGAGGCAGGTGAGCGTATTTTTCAAATGATGATTACCTGCGCTTCCGGCCAGCAAACCAAGAGCGAACAACACGGCTATGGTCAAAACGAATTCGTGCCTTGGCAGTTGGGCGCTGTGATGTGAGGTGCAGGCTTGCTGACAGTCTGAACCTTGTGAAGCTTTTAGAATCAAAGGATTGCCCTTAACTACCCACCCTCTCATGAACGTCATTCGCTTCTCTGATTTGTGCGCCAACGGCTCTGCCAAAGGCAAACGTGTTTTCATCCGCGCCGACCTCAACGTGCCGCAAGACGATGATGGCCAGATCACCGAAGACACGCGCATCCGCGCAAGCGTGCCTGCGATTCGCATGGCCCTCGAAGTCGGTGCAGCTGTGATGGTCACGTCCCACTTGGGGCGCCCCACTGAAGGCGCATTCAAGCCCGAAGACTCACTGGCTCCGGTGGCTGAGCGTTTGAGCGAGTTGTTGGGCCGCCGCGTGCCTCTGATTTCCAACTGGGTCGATGGTGTAACCGTTGAACCAGGCCAGGTGGTGCTGCTGGAAAACTGCCGCGTGAACCTCGGCGAGAAAAAGAACAACGACGCATTGGCTCGCAAGCTGGGCGCGCTGTGCGACATCTTTGTGCACGACGCCTTTGGCACATCCCACCGCGCCGAAGGCACTACTTACGGCATTGCGCAATACGCGCCCGTGGCATGTGCCGGTCCTTTGCTGGCTGCCGAGATTGACGCCATCACCAAAGCCTTGGCCAACCCCAAACGCCCACTGGCCGCCATCGTGGCGGGCAGCAAAGTCTCCACCAAGCTGACCATTCTTAAGAGCTTGGCCAGTAACGTGGACCAACTCATCGTGGGTGGCGGCATTGCCAACACCTTCATGCTGGCCGCTGGCCTGAACATCGGCAAGAGCTTGGCTGAGCACGACTTGGTGGGCGAGGCCAAAGCCGTCATCGAGATCATGAAAGCACGCGGCGCTGAAGTGCCCATCCCCACCGACGTGGTGACCGCCAAAACCTTCGCCGCTGATGCCGTGGCCACCGTCAAGCAAGCCACCGACGTGGCCGATGACGACATGATTTTGGACATCGGCCCAGAGACCGCCGCCAAGTTGGCCGCGCAGTTGATGAAGGCCGGCACGATTGTGTGGAATGGCCCTGTGGGCGTGTTTGAATTTGCGGCGTTTGAGAACGGCACGAAGACCATCGCGCACGCCATTGCCGAATCCAGCGCGTTCAGCATCGCAGGCGGTGGCGACACCTTGGCCGCCATTGCCAAGTACGGCATCGAAAAACAAGTGGGCTATATCTCTACGGGTGGCGGCGCTTTCTTGGAAGTGCTGGAAGGCAAGACTCTGCCAGCATTTGAAATCTTGACTAAGCGCGCTGCGGGTTAATTACCAAGCACAAGCAAACGAAAACAACTGTCGACTCATGCTGTCTTGGCTGATGGGGCGCCAGCCTTCGGCCACGGGTAACGATTTGATGGTCGGGCCGTTGCCCATTTTGTTGGGGTGGCTGGTGGCGCTGAGGGTTTTGTATTTGCCTTCGGAGCAGTCGTAGTCAATGTACGACTTGACCGACTGTTGGCCTGTGGCGTCTGGACCTTGCAGGTCGTACACCACCCACACGCGGCGGTTGTCACCCATTTTGACGATGGCACTGGAGTCGATGTAAACGGTGGCGACTTCGTTGCGCGTGACCGTCACCCACATGGCGTGAGACGCCGCTGACGCAACAGCCAGCAAAAACAATACGATGAATTTCATGGGGGTGAAGCGTACAAGAAAAAGCCCCGCAAAGCGTGAGCTTGCGGGGCTGAGAAGGCTTGGCGTTTAAGCCGATTTCATGGCGCGAGGGCTGGTGACGGTGCCTTCATAGGTGGTCCAGCTGTCGGTCTTGAAGTCATACAACTTGCAGTCGCGTGCAGTTTGGAAATACCAGCGCCATGAGAATGGCTGAACAATAATGCGTTCTGGCAGCAACTCTTCGAGTTTGCTTTGTGCTTGCTTCAATTTGTACAGAGGGATGCTCATGTCCAAGTGGTGTGCGGTGTGCTCCATGATGTGGTGCATCAAGGCGCCGATGTTCAATGGGAAGGTCAAATGCACGGTGGTGGACACAAAAGGCGAAGCCTTAGACCAACCTGTGCGCTCTTCGTGCCAAGACACGTCCACGTGGGTGTGGTGCACGTAGACGACGAAACCAATCATGGTCACCCAGAAGAAGAAGGGCACGGCCACGCCCATCAACAAGATGTAGCCAACCGATTGCTCAGTCGCTAAAGCGGCCCAAGCCATGGCAGCCACCCAGGCGATACCGAATGCAGTGATCAACAAGCAGTCTTTGATGAAGATGGGGCGGCGTGTCGGCATGTTCTTTTCGTTCGGGAACACCATCTTGTTCCACCAGATTTCAATCATGTAGTACAGGCCAGGCGCCCAGCCGCTGCGGTACACGCGGTCTTTGACACGCGCCATCAAGGGCAACGCTGCAAATTCTTCAGGCGTGTAAGGGGCCCATACAAAGTCGAAGTTTTTGAGGTTGGTGTATCCGTGGTGCACCACGTTGTGGCCGATGTCCCACAAGCTGTAGGCGGTCAACGAAGGCAAAAAGGCAATTCGGCCCAACCACTTATTGAGGTTGCGGTGCGGTGTGAGGCTTTGGTGGCAAGCGTCGTGTCCAATGATGAACAAGCGGCCAATGACGAAGCCTGCGACACAGCCGCTCAAGAGCTTGGCCCACCACGCATCGAAATACACGGTGCCAGCCAAGAGGGCGGCCCACAGCACGTAGTCAACAACGAGCATCGCAATGGCCAGCACGGTGGTGCGTTCAGCCAAGGGTATGAGCCACTCGCGCATGACTTTGCGGTGTGGCATCGGTTCGCCGGGAAGAATAGGTTTGATAGTTGTGGTCATAGGTGACGAATCTTAGGTGAGCGTGGATGATGCGCACTGATTTGCATCAAATAGAGGCAGATTATCGCCGTTTAAGCCCTTGATGCGTGTTTGACGGTCAAGCCCCGTGCGAGTCCAAGGTTTATAAGAGGTGTAAAGCATGCGTATTTGCTTGCGCGCTTGCTGAAAAGCAACGCTGTGGCGAACTTTAAACATGTAAGAATCAAGCAAACAAAACCATCAGGAGACACGCGATATGGCCCGTCACGCCACCAAAATTGTTGCTACTTTAGGCCCCGCATCCAGCGACCCCGCTTTGTTAGAAGAGATGATCCGCGCTGGCGTGAACGTGGTTCGCCTCAACTTCAGCCACGGCAAAGCGCAAGACCACATCAACCTCGCTCGCGTGGTGCGCGAAGCCGCCGCCCGTGCGGGCCGCGAAGTGGCCATCATGGCCGACCTGCAAGGCCCCAAGATTCGCGTGGGCAAGTTTGTCGACGGCAAGGTCATGCTGGAGAACGGCGCCAAGTTTGTGCTCGACGCCTCGCGCACCGAACCCGGCGATTTGCAAGGTGTAGGCCTTGACTACAAAGAGCTGCCCCGCGATGTGAAGCCTGGCGACTTGCTGTTGTTGAACGACGGCTTGATCGTGTTGACAGTCGAGGTCGTGCGCGGTGAACAAGTGCACACCACCGTGAAGGTGGGCGGCGAGTTGTCCAACAACAAAGGCATCAACAAGCAAGGTGGCGGTTTGACTGCGCCGGCATTGACTGCCAAAGACATGGAAGACATCAAAACCGCGATGAGCTTCCAAGCCGACTATCTTGCAGTCAGCTTTCCTAAAAACGCCACCGACATGGAAATGGCACGCCAACTGGCCAACGTGGCGGGCGCTGAATACAAACACAAGCCGGGTCTGATTGCCAAGATCGAGCGAGCTGAGGCCATTCCTTTGCTGGAAGAAATCTTGCGTGCCAGTGACGGCATCATGGTCGCGCGTGGCGACCTAGCCGTGGAGGTGGGCAACGCCGCTGTGCCCGCGCTGCAAAAACGCATGATCAAGCTAGCGCGTCAGCACGACAAAGTGGTGATCACCGCGACCCAAATGATGGAAAGCATGATCACCAATCCCGTGCCCACCCGCGCCGAGGTGAGTGACGTCGCCAACGCCGTGATTGACGGCACCGATGCCGTGATGCTCAGCGCCGAGACCGCTGCTGGCAAATACCCGCTCGAAACCGTGCAAGAAATGTCCAAAATTTGCGCTGCTGCCGAAGCGGCCGAGGACGTGGAGTTGGACGCCGATTTCAAAGGCCAAAGCTTCAACCGCATCGACCAAACCATTGCCATGGGTGCGTTGTTCACGGCCCACCACTTGGGCGCCAAGGCCATCGTGGCTTTGACCGAGTCGGGCTCCACCGCGCTGTGGATGAGCCGCCACCGCATTCATATTCCCATTTACGCCGTGACCACCAAAGTCACCTCACAACGCCGCATGGCGCTGTACCGCAATGTGCGTCCTTTGTTAATGGACACCAGCGCCGACCGCGACACCGCTTTGGCCCAAGCCGAAGCGCACCTGAAGCTGCGAGAAATCGTGGAAACCGGCGATGTGTACGCCATCACCTGCGGCGACCCGATGGGCACGCCCGGCGGCACCAACATGCTGCGCATTTGCGAAGTCAGCTGATTCAAGCAATCCAACCATCGTTAGCGCTGGCGGGCTTGGATGCCTGTCAGCGGGGTGGCGTGTTGTCGCCTTTAAAATTGCCAGCAGTGACACAAGTTTTTAATTTTTGAGGATTTCCCCATGGCACTCGTATCGATGCGCGAACTTCTGGACCACGCTGCAGAGCACGGTTACGGCATTCCAGCTTTCAACGTCAACAACTTGGAACAAGTGCAAGCCGTGATGATGGCTGCCGATGCCGTGGGTGCCCCCGTCATCCTGCAAGCCAGCGCTGGCGCTCGCAAATACGCGGGTGAGCCGTTTATCAAGCACTTGATTCAAGCTGCCACCGAAGCCTACCCACACATCCCCTTGGTGATGCACCAAGACCATGGCTCATCGCCCCTCATTTGCCAAGGCGCGATTGACCTAGGTTTTGGCTCCGTCATGATGGACGGCTCGTTGATGGAAGATGGCAAAACACCGTCGAGCTTTGACTACAACGTGAGCGTGACCCAGCAAGTCGTGGCCATGGCGCACAAAGTGGGCGTGTCGGTTGAGGGCGAATTGGGTTGCTTGGGCAACTTGGAAACCGGCGAAGCCGGTGAAGAAGACGGCATCGGTGCCGTGGGCAAACTGGATCACAGCCAAATGTTGACCGACCCCGAAGAAGCCGCTCAGTTCGTCAAGGCCACCCAGCTCGACGCCTTGGCCATCGCCATCGGCACCAGCCACGGCGCGTACAAGTTCACACGCGAGCCCACCGGCGACATCTTGGCCATCAGCCGTGTCAAAGAAATTCACGCCCGCATCCCCAACACCCATTTGGTGATGCACGGCTCAAGCAGCGTGCCGCAAGACCTGCTGGCCATGATCAACCAATACGGCGGCAAGATGAAAACGACGTTCGGCGTGCCCGTGTCTGAAATTCAAGAAGCCATCAAGTTTGGCGTGCGCAAAGTGAACATCGACACCGACATCCGCTTGGCCATGACCGCAGCGGCTCGCAAGTTCATGTTTGAAAACCCAGAAAAATTCGATGCCCGCGAATGGCTCAAACCCGCGCGTGAAGCTGCGATGAACATCTGCAAACAGCGCTATTTGGAATTCGGTTGCGAAGGCCAAGGCAGCAAAATCAAAGGCGACAGCCTGCAAGTCATGGCGTCCAAGTACGCCAAAGGCGAGCTCGCTCAGTTGGTGAAGTAACCCATGACAGCTCTGCACACATCAGCCTTAACTTCTTTGCCTTTGTTGGCGCGCGGCAAAGTGCGCGACAACTACGCCGTGGGCGACGACCGTATTTTGATGGTGGCGTCGGACCGCATCAGCGCATTCGACGTCATCATGGGCGAGGCCATCCCTGGCAAGGGCGAATTGCTCACCAAGATGGCTTTGTTTTGGTTCGGCAAGCTCGGCCACATTTGCCCCAACCACCTCACGGGCGAAGCACCTGAGAGTGTGGTGAGCGCCGACGAAGTGGCCCAAGTCACGGGCCGCTCGATGTTGGTCAAGCGTCTCAAGCCCATCCCCGTGGAGGCGGTGGTGCGTGGCTACTTGGCGGGCAGCGGCTGGCAGGAATACCAAGAGAACCAAGCCGTGTGTGGCGTCAAGCTGCCCAAAGGTTTGAAGAACGCCAGCAAATTGCCAGAGCCGATCTTTACGCCTGCCGCTAAGGCCGCGGTGGGTGACCACGACGAGAACATCACTTACGAACAAGTGGTAGAGATGATTGGCGGCAACTTGGCTGAGAAAATCAAAACCGTCAGCATCGCTTTGTACGAAACCGCGCGTGACGTGGCCGCCGCCAAAGGCATCATCATTGCCGACACGAAGTTTGAGTTTGGCCTCGATGCCCACAACGACTTGGTGTTGATGGACGAGGTGCTTACCCCTGATTCGTCACGCTACTGGCCTGTCGAGGGCTACGAGCAGAGCTTCAAAGCCGGCGTGAACCCGCCAAGCTACGACAAACAGTTCTTGCGCGATTGGCTCGATACAGCCCAAGTGCAAGGCCAGCCTTGGAGCAAATCGCCTCCCGCGCCGCACTTGCCGCAAGAGGTGATTGCCCAAACCGCCGCCAAGTACCAAGAGGCTTGGGAGCGGTTGAAGGACTGATCAGTTCAGCGCCATGCTGAGTTTGCGGCGGTAGCGAGAAATCATCTCCAACACGGGGTCTTCTTGCACCGCAGCTTTGCCGGTTAATTCGATGCCGCCTGCGGATTTGCCGAAGGCGGCATCGTCCGTTTTGGGCTTGGGCGGTGTCATCAGTTCCAAGATCGACACATAGGTTTTGCGCGCCACATCGTGGTTCCACGTCTTGTCGCGCATGATGATTTCCAGCAATTCTTCCATCGCCGCTTCAAACAACTCAGCGGTAATCAGCACGCGGGCTTTGGCCAAGCGGGTGTCAAAGTCGCGTTTGTTTTGGGCGATGGCGGCATCAAACTGCTCAAAGCTCCACGTTGCGCGTTCGTCGGTGGCCACAAACTGCAAGGCTTGCAGCCAATAGTTGAGTGCATCAAAGCGCAGTTGCAGTGGAATTTCGGTGAGTTTTGGCGTCAATGCGGCTTGCGCCTCTTCCAACTCACCCACCGAGATGAGTAGCTTGACCAAGTTGTAGCGGGCCTCGTCGTCGGTGGTGTTGAGGCTCAAAGCTTCTTGCAGCTTGGCGATGGCGGCTTGTGCGTCGCCTGCTTCTATGAGTTGCTCGGCTTCTTGCGCATCGGCTTGTGCGGCCACTTCGTTGTCGGAGGGCAAATGCTTGTCCAAAAACTCGCGCACTTTGCCTTCGGGCAAAGCGCCCATAAAGCCGTCTACAGGACGACCGCCCATCAGCAAGATGCAGGTGGGCAGGCTCTTCACGCCAAACGCGCCGGCCAGCTGCTGCTCGGTGTCGGCGTTGATTTTGACCAGCTTGAAGCGGCCAGCGTAGTCGGCTTCTAGCTTTTCGAGCACGGGGCCAAGTGATTTGCAGGGCGCGCACCAGTCGGCCCAGAAGTCCACCAGCACGGGGGTGGTTTGAGAGGCGCCAATCACATCGGCCTCGAAATTTTCCATCGTCACATCAATCATGGGGGTCCCGTTTAAAATTCGTTTTTGCTCACACACAGCCTTCATCATGACCCAGTGCCAAGTCGGTGTCGTCATGGGTTCCAATTCCGATTGGGACACCATGCAACATGCAGCCCAGATTCTCCAAGAATTTGGCATCACTTTTGAAACCCGCGTGGTTTCAGCCCACCGCATGCC
>CANCCJ010000007.1 GCA_947374535.1 Comamonadaceae bacterium
AGCAAAACCCTCGTGATTGCCGAAAAACCTTCGGTCGCGCAAGACATCGTGCGCGCACTCACGCCTGTGGCGGGGAAGTTCGAAAAACACGACGATCACTTTGAGAGCGACACCTATGTCGTCTCCAGTGCCGTCGGTCATTTGGTGGAAATCCAAGCGCCCGAAGAATTTGACGTCAAGCGCGGCAAGTGGAGCTTCGCCAACCTGCCCGTGATTCCCCCCTTCTTCGACTTGAAGCCGGTCGAAAAAACCAAGAGCCGTCTGAACGCGGTGGTGAAGCTGGCCAAACGCAAAGACGTGACCGCCCTCATCAACGCCTGTGACGCGGGCCGCGAAGGTGAATTGATCTTCCGCTTGATCGAGCAATACGCGGGCGGCAAGAAGTCGCTCGACAAACCCGTGAAGCGCCTGTGGTTGCAGTCCATGACACCGCAAGCGATTCGCGATGGCTTTGAATCGCTGCGCAGCGAAAAGCAAATGCAAGGCTTGGCCGATGCCGCACGCAGCCGCTCCGAAGCCGATTGGCTGGTGGGCATCAACGGCACACGCGCCCTGACCGCCTTCAACTCGCGCGAAGGTGGTTTCTTCTTGACCACGGTGGGCCGTGTGCAAACGCCCACGCTGTCGGTGGTGGTGGAGCGCGAAGAACAAATTCGCAAGTTCATCAGCCGTGACTACTGGGAAATTCACGCGTCATTCAAGGTTGAAGCAGGCGCCTACCCCGCCAAGTGGTTCAACCCCGAGCACAAAAAAGACGCCGAAGACGCCGAGAAAAAACACGACCGTGTGTGGAGCGAAGCCGAAGCTTTGGCCATTGCCGACGCCGTGCGCAACCAACTCGCCACCGTCACCGAAGAAAGCAAGCCGACCACCAAGGCCAGCCCCGGTTTGTTTGACCTGACCTCGCTGCAACGCGAAGCCAACGGCCGCTTTGGCTTCTCCGCCAAAACCACCTTGGCCTTGGCGCAAAGCTTGTACGAGCGCCACAAAGCGCTGACCTACCCACGTACCGATTCACGCCACCTGCCTGAAGACTATGTGCCGGTGGTGAAAGACACCTTCGCCATGCTGGCCGACAGTGGCATGAAGCACTTGGCACCCCACGCCGCCACCGCCATCAAAAACAACTACGTGCGCAAATTGCCCCGCGTGTTTGACAACAAAAAGGTCAGTGATCACTTTGCGATCATCCCCACCTTGCAAGCGCCCAGCGGTTTGTCTGAGGCTGAACAAAAGCTGTACGACCTGGTCGTGCGCCGCTTCATGGCCGTATTTTTCCCCAGCGCCGAATACATGGTGACCACGCGCATCAGCACGGTCAAAGCCGCAGGCAAAGACCACCACTTCCGCACCGAAGGCAAAGTGCTGGTCAACGCCGGCTGGATGGCTGTGTACGGCAAAGACGCTGCGCAAGAAGCCACAGACAACGAAGAAGACGGCAAGACCCTCGTGGCCTTGAAAGCCGGCGAATCCGCCAAAAACGAAACCGTGGACGCCAAGGGCCTCAAAACCCGTCCACCCGCACGCTACAGCGAAGCCACTTTGCTGGGCGCTATGGAAGGTGCCGGCAAGCTGGTGGAAGACGACGAATTCCGCGAAGCCATGCAAGAAAAAGGCTTGGGCACTCCGGCCACACGCGCCGCCATCATCGAAGGTTTGCTCAACGAGAAATACCTTATCCGCGATGGCCGCGAAATGCTGCCCACCGCCAAAGCGTTCCAGCTGTTCACGCTGCTGCGCGGCTTGGGCGTGGAAGAGTTGTCCAAGCCCGAACTGACCGGCGGCTGGGAGCACAAGCTCTCGCTCATGGAACACGGCCAACTGAGCCGCGAAGAATTCATGCGCGAAATTGCCGAGATGACCGAGCACATCGTCAAAAAGGCCAAAGAGTTTGACCGCGACACCATCCCCGGTGACTACGCCACGCTCAAAACGCCTTGCCCCAAGTGCGGCGGCGTGGTGAAAGAAAACTACCGCCGCTACGCCTGCGTGGGCAAAGACGGCGCCGCCTCTGTCTCTGGCGAGAACGGTGCTGGCTGCGGCTTCTCGATCAGCAAAATTCCGGGCGGCCGCACCTTTGATGCCGCCGAGGTGGAACAGTTCTTAACCAACAAAAAGATTGGCCCACTCGACGGCTTCCGCTCCAAAGCGGGCTGGCCGTTCACCGCTGAAATTGCCCTCAAGTACAGCGAAGAAGACCAAAACTGGAAACTCGAATTCGACTTCGGTGACGACGGTGCAGACTCAGGCGAAATCGTCGAGTTCAGCGACGCACCCGCTTTGGGCAACTGCCCCAAATGCGGCAGCCCCGTGCACGAGCACGGCAGCAATTACGTCTGTAGCAAAGCCGTGCCCACGCATGCACAAGCCACCCCGAGCTGCGACTTCAAGAGCGGCAAGATCATCTTGCAGCAACCCGTCGAACGCGAGCAAATGACCAAGCTGCTGAGCGAAGGTAAAACCGACTTGCTCGACAAATTTGTGTCCATGCGCACACGCCGCTCGTTCAAAGCCTTCCTGCAGTGGGACGCCGAAGCGGGCAAGGTGAACTTTGCGTTTGAGCCTCGCGTCAGCAAGTACCCACCCAAAGGTGGCAAAACGCCCACGACCAACGCACTCATCAAAGCCGCAGGCAAAAAAGTGCCGGCCAAAACCACCAAGGCCGCGAAAGCCGCCAAAGTCAAAGCCGACAAAGTGGCCAAGCCCAAAGTGCCACGCAAAGTTACCGCTGGCTATTTGCCCAGCGCTGACTTGGCCAACGTGATTGGCTCAGAAGCCGTGGCCCGCACCGAGGTGATCAAAAAGCTGTGGGACTACATCAAGGCCAACGGCTTGCAAGACGCCACCAACAAACGCGCCATCAACGCCGACGCCCGCCTCTTGCCCGTGTTTGGTAAGCCTCAGGTGACCATGTTCGAGTTGGCCGGCATTGCAGGCAAACACCTTCGCCCCATTGGTGAATAATTTTGGTGAATGAACAACGAGTGACCGCATGACCCTGAATGCAACTCCCTTGATCGCCACACCGCAGGCGATGCACTTTGCAGAGCCGCTCGCCCTGCAAAGCGGCGCACAGGTGCGCGACTACACCTTGGCCTATGAGACCTACGGCACGCTCAACGCCGACCGTTCCAACGCGGTGTTGGTGTGCCACGCACTCAATGCCTCACACCACGTCGCGGGCGTCTACGAAGGCCAACACAAAAGCGAAGGCTGGTGGGACAACATGATTGGCCCCGGCAAGCCCGTGGACACCGACCACTTCTTTGTCATAGGCGTGAACAACCTCGGCTCTTGCTTTGGTTCCACCGGCCCGATGCACACCCACCCCGACACGGGCCGCGTGTACGGCGCAGACTTTCCCGTGGTCACGGTAGAAGACTGGGTGAACGCACAAGCTTTGTTGCTAGACCGCTTAGGCGTGACACAACTCGCCGCCGTCTTGGGCGGCAGCTTGGGCGGCATGCAAGCCGTGAGCTGGACGCTGCAATACCCAAACCGCGTGCGCCATGCCGTGGTGGTGGCCAGCGCGCCCAACTTGACGGCTGAGAACATCGCCTTCAACGAAGTGGCACGACGCGCCATCGTGACCGACCCTGACTTTCATGGTGGCCACTTCTACCAACACGGCGTCGTGCCGCAACGTGGTTTGCGCATCGCGCGCATGGTGGGTCACATCACGTATCTGAGCGACGATGTGATGAACGAAAAGTTTGGCCGCGAGCTCAAGGACGCTGTGCTCGGGAGCGCGACAGGCTACAAGTACTCCACGCAAGACGTCGAGTTTCAAATCGAAAGCTACCTGCGCTACCAAGGCGATAAGTTCAGTGAGTACTTTGACGCCAACACCTATTTGCTCATCACCCGTGCGCTGGATTACTTCGATCCGGCTCGCACCTACGGAGGCGATTTGTCGGCTGCGTTTGCGCGCACCACCGCCAAGTTTTTGCTGGTGAGCTTCACCACCGATTGGCGCTTCTCGCCCGCACGCAGCCGCGAAATGGTGCAAGCCCTTGTGGACAACGAACGCGATGTGAGCTACGCCGAAATCGACGCACCACACGGCCACGATGCCTTCTTGCTAGACGATCCACGCTACATGAATGTGGTGCGCTCCTACTTTGCGCGTATTGGCAGCGAGTTAGCCTCGAACGGTTCTAACAACAGCGCGAAAGCCGCCTTGACCGCACACAGCGGAGGTGCAGCATGACCCACGACACTTTGAAAGCCATTGCCGCCCTCGTGCCCCAAGGCAGCCGTGTGCTCGACCTCGGCTGCGGCGACGGCGCATTGCTGGCCCACTTGCAGCAGCACAATGCCTGCAACGGTTACGGCGTGGAGTTAGACGACAGCAATGTGCACGCCTGCGTGCAACGCGGTGTGAACGTGTTGCAACTCAACCTCGATTTGGGGCTCAGCGTATTTGCCGACCAATCGTTTGATGTGGTGTTGCAAATCGACACCTTGCAACATTTGCGCAACGCCGAGACCATGCTGCGCGAGACCGCACGCGTGGGCAAAACCGGCATCGTCGCCTTCCCCAACTTTGCACACTGGCCCAACCGCCTGAGCATTCTGCAAGGCCGCATGCCGGTGACCAAGCGCTTGCCCTACCAGTGGTACGACACACCCAACATCCGCGTGGGGACCTTCAAAGACTTTGAAGTGTTGGCTGAGAAAAACGGCCTGCAAGTGACGGACGCGTTTGGCTTGCAAAACGGCCAACGCGTGGATGTATGGCCCAATCTGATGGCGGGCACGGCGGTGTTCAAGTTCGAACGGACTTAAGCCGCCGCTGCTGAATTGCCTCGCCATCGCGGCGAAGCATTCACGCCAAGGTGAGCAAGGCCAAGGCTCCAAGTGCAGCGGTTTCGGCACGCAACACCCGCTTGCCCAAACTCACGGCTGCAAAGCCTTTGGCGCGGGCTGCTGCGTCTTCCGCATCGGTCAAGCCCCCTTCCGGGCCGTTAAGCAATACCCAACTTTGGGACACGGCTGCTGCACCTTCACGCAAGGCCTGCAAGGACTGCGTGCTCGCATGTAACGACAGCACCCCATGCAGCACATCTGCCTGCGGAGTTTGACGCGCCAGCCATGCGTCTAAGCGTTCGGGTGCGTCGATCAGGGGCACGCGGTTGCGGCCGCATTGCTCGCTGGCGCTGGCCGCCACGGCTTGCCAATGCGCTTGCTTCTTTTCAGCGCGCTCGCCGGTGAGGCGCACCACGCTGCGTTCGGTCATCAAAGGGCTGATGCGATGTACGCCCAGCTCGGTGGCTTTTTCGACCAGCCAGTCCATGCGCTCGTTGGCGGGCATGCCGACGGCGAGGTGCACCTGCGCCTCAGCCTCGCACTCCACATCACGGTGCTCGCCCACGACCACGCGTACATCGCTGCGGCCCATGTGTTGGACTTCGGCGCTGAACTCGCCACCTTCGCCGTTGAACAAGGTCAGCGTGTGGCCGGGTTGCATGCGCAGCACTTGCACATGGCGGGCGGCGGTGGGGGGTAGATCCAGCACTTGGCCGGTGACCAAGGGCAGCGGGCAGTAAAAGCGCGCCATGCTCAAGCCCGTCCACCGGGCGTGAGGCGGGGAAAGGCCAAACTGATGGCGGGCTCAGTGCCTTCAATCTTGTCAATCAAACGCAGCAGTGGCGTGAGCTCGCTGTAACGGCTGGCGGTGGTGCGGATGTAGTTGATAAAACGCGGGGCATCGGCCAGGTACTTAGGCTTGCCATCGCGCAGGGTGAGACGCGCAAAGATGCCCGCCACTTTGAGGTGGCGTTGTAGGCCCATCCACTCGACGGCGCGGTAAAAAGCGCCGAAGTCGCTGTGCCAATCCTCGAAGTCCATGAGGCCCAATTTGCGAGCGCGTTCCCAGTAGCGAATGGTGACGTCGAGGACAAAGTCTTCTTCCCACGTCAAAAACGCATCGCGCATCAGGCTGGCGATGTCATAGGTCTGGGGGCCATACACCGCGTCTTGAAAGTCCAACACGCCCAACCGAGTTTCGGCGGGGTCATGCGGCATCATCAAATTGCGAGGCATGAAGTCACGATGCACATACACGCTAGGCGCAACCAAGTTGCGTTGCACGATGGTTTGGAAGGTTTTGTCCAACATGGCGCGCTGGGTGCTGTCGGTGTGCAGCTGGCGGTGTTGGGTGAGATACCAATCGGGGAAGAGTGACAACTCGCGCTGGAGCAATGCCTCGTCATACGCCGGCAACACGCCTGGTCGGCTGCTTTGTTGTAACGTCAACAGGGCATCTAATGCGCGCATGTACAGACCATGGTTGGCTTGCGGGTCGTCTCGGTGGATCACGTCCATCATGGTTTTCGAGCCAATGTCGTCCAGCAACATAAAGCCCAGCGGCTCGTCCCACGCCAAGATGCGTGGGGCGTACAAGCCTGCGTCCCGCATCAGGCGGGCGATGCGCACAAAGGGCTCGCAGTTTTCTTTGTCAGGCGGGGCGTCCATGACGATGCACGCGCCTTCCGTCGTGTCAACACGGAAATAGCGTCTAAAACTGGCATCGGCTGAGGCCGCGCGCACGGTGGCGGGCAACACGCCGTAGGCGCTGACTTGGGCGTCTAGCCACTGGTGAAAGGCCACTTGGCGCTCGGGCTGGGCCCATTCGATGGGTGCGTGGGGAGATGTGCCCCAGGGCTGGGAAATAGTGGGTGTGCTCATGGATAATCTAAATTCTACAAACGGCCCCTAGACAGCCCGACTTTTCGGGCTTGTGCTCTGAGGGGCCGCTCAATTGAAGGTCTTCACGTTTTGATGCTGCTGCCCCATTTTCACCGCCAAATTCGCGCCCTGTCGTGGCTGGTGATGGGCATGCTGGGTGGCCATGCACTCGCGCAAGCGCAAACCGACAGCAGCCCGCCTTTGGTCTTGCGCCCTAGCAGCCTGCTGCAAGAAGCGATTCCGCAAGCGGATCGCAAACAATTGCCCACCTTCTTGCAAAGTGACACGCTCAATGAGCGCACCAATTTGCAAACGACGCTCGAAGGGCAAGTGGTGCTGCGTCGCGGCGAAATTTTGCTCAAGGCCGACAAGGTCGACTACGACCAAGTCACGGACCTCGCCAAAGCCCGTGGCCATGTGTACATCAACCAATCGGGCAATGTGTACCAAGGCCCAGCGCTAGACATCCACTTGGATGCGTTTGAAGGCTTTTTCACGCAGCCCAGCTACCGGCTTTTGAAAACCACCGCCTACGGCACAGCCGATCGCATTGATTTTTTAGACGACGCCCACACGGTGATGCACAACGCCAGCTTCACCACTTGCCAACGCAAGCCCGGACCCGGCTGGATGCCCGACTGGTTCTTCAAAGGCGACAAGATTTCCATCGACTCTGACCACAACGTGGGCTTGGTCGAGGGCGCCTCAGTGCGCTTCAAAGGTGTGCCCGTGCTGCCCGTGCCAGAAATTGAATTTCCGCTCAACGACGAGCGCAAGTCCGGTTTGCTGCCGCCCAGCATCGGCGTCGACAACATTGGCGGCCTGGAATACACCCAGCCCTATTACTGGAACTTGGCCCCCAACCGCGATGTGACCTTTACCCCCACGTACTGGAGCAAACGCGGCGTCAACCTCAGCACCGAGTTCCGTTACTTGGAAAGCGCAGCGCCCCAGCCGCCTTTCCAAGGCGTCATGCGCTTTGATTACATGGACAAAGACACGCTTCGCAACGACGCACGCCGTTGGAGCATGAATTACGCGCACACGGGTTTGCTCAACCCTAGCTTCGCTGGCGGTGGCCTAGGACTCACCTTGAACGTCAACCGCGTGAGTGATGACGATTACTGGAAAGACTTTTCGCTCAACAGCATCTCAGGTGTACAGCGCTTGCTCTCCACCGATGCGGGCCTGACTTGGACAGATGGGATTTTCTCCACGGGCATCACGGCCCAGAAATGGCAAACCCTGCAAGACTTGGCAAACACCGCCAACCGCATCACGCCACCTTTTGACCGCTTGCCACAGCTGACCGCACGCATGCAACGCTTCAATATCCCAGGCGGCTTTGACTTCAGCATCGACGAACAGTTCACGCGCTTTTCCTCCGCACGCAGCATTGACTGCGCGACAGCCGCGGCCAACAGCACCACCAAATTGTTTTACAACTGCGCACCCAACGCCGACCGTGCGGTGTCACTGGCTCAAATTAGCCGCCCTTTTGTAACGCCCTACGGCTACGTGACTCCCAAAATGCAGCTACATAGCCGCAGCTACCAGTTCGATGGCGGGCTACCGAACACGCTCTTCTATGACGGCCACCAAGGCCAAACCTCTGCCAGCGTCACCACACCCACCTTTAGCTTGGATGCGGGCATGGCTTTTGAACGCAACAAACGCCTGTTCAGCCGAGACTGGATACAAACCTTAGAGCCTCGTGTGTTCTACGTGAACACGCCATACCGGGACCAGAACTACCTGCCCAACTACGACTCGGGCAGCAATGCATTTAACTTTGCCAGCATCTTCACTGAAAACGCATTCGGCGGGAATGATCGCATCTCTGACAGCAAGCTGCTGACCTTGGGCGCCACCTCTCGCTTCATCGACCCCGAAACGGGTGCGGAGGGCGCACGGTTTGGGGTGGCCCAACGTTTACGCATGCAGGAACAGCGTGTCGTCATGCCCGATGATCCAACGGCCTCCGCGGGTATCAGTGACATCTTGGCCGGCGCAACCCTCAACCTGTCACGCGCTTGGGCGGTGGACTCGACGGTGCAATACAACCAAAAGACCGACAACTTTTTGCGTCGCGTGGTGGGTGGGCGCTACAACCCTGGGTCTTACCGCGTGATCAATGCAGCTTGGCGCACTGAAAACGACGAATCATCGAACGTCGTGTCTAAACAACTCGACATCGGTTGGCAATGGCCGCTGCACGACTTGTGGGGTGGCGCGGACAGCGATGACGGACAAGGCCGCGGCTTGGGCGAAGGTCGCTGGTATAGCGTGGCCCGCATGAACTATGACTTGGTCAACAAATCTGCCATCGAATCGATTGTCGGTTTCGAATACGATGCCGGTTGCTGGCTCAGCCGTACAGTGATTGAGCGTTTGCAAATTGCCGACGGCTTGACACGCCAACGCATCTTGTTCCAGATGGAGTTTGTTGGCTTTTCTCGCGCCGGATTTAACGCTTTAGGCTCGCTGCGCACCAATGTGCCGCGTTACCAACCCTTGCGCCAACCTGCAATGACCCCTAGCCGTTTTGGCAATTACGATTGATGGTGACCATGTTCTTCTCAAAACCCCGTTCTTCCCTCGTCTGGGCCTTGATGGCGTGGGCATTGTCCGCCGCCGCACAAACACATGCCAATACGCCATTGAGTGGCCGTGACTTCATTGTGTCGGTGGTGGATTCGGTGCCGATCACCAACCACGATGTCGCCATGCGCGCACCTCAATTGCGCGACCAACTCAAGCAACAAGGCCGACCTGTGCCAGAAGGTGACGCCTTGCTCCGCGCCGCTTTGGAGCGTTTGATTGTGGAAAAAGCGTTGTTGCAACACGCCAAAGAGACCGGCATCACCATCGAAGATGAAGCAGTGAGCCAAGCCGAGCAACGCTTGGCGGCGCAAAGCCAACTCAGCGTTGAGGCGCTGCACAAAAAAATCCAGAGCGAGGGCTCTAGCGTGGAAGGTTTGCGCCAGACCCTGCGTGATCAACTCACGCTGCAGCGTCTGACCGAACGCAATGTGCCCAACCGCATCAAGGTGAGCGACATTGAAATCGACCAAGCAGTGCGTGAGCGTCAAAACGCAACGATGGGCACCAACCCCGACATCGAATTGGGCCACGTCTTGATTGCAGTGCCAGAAAAAGCCAACGAGTCAGAAATCGCAACGCTGCAAACCAAAGCACAAACAGCGCTGGCAAACCTCAAACGCGGTGACGACTTGGCACGCGTTGCCAAAGAGTTTTCAGACGGCACAGAGCGTGACAAGGGCGGTTTGATGGGCTTGCGCGCCGCCAACCGTTACCCAACGCTGTTCGTGGATGCAACGAAAAACCTGAACGTGGGCGATGTGACGCTGGTTCGCTCTGGCGCAGGTTTTCACATTTTGAAGCTCGTCACCAAACGCGCCAGTAGCGTGCTCACCATCACGCAAACCCACCCGCGTCACATCTTGTTGCGGCCAGGTGGTCAACTGAGCCAAACCACGGCACGGGCGCAATTGGCGGAGTACAAACGCCAAATCGAAGCAGGCCAAGCAGACTTTGCCAAGCTCGCTCGCGAACACTCGCAAGACGCAAGCGGCCCTGAAGGCGGCGACTTGGGCTGGGTATCGCCCGGCATGTTTGTGCCCGAGTTTGAAGAAGTGATGAACAAGCTGCAACTCAACCAAATTGCGGACCCCATGGTGTCTCGTTTTGGTGTGCATCTGATTCAAGTACTAGAACGCCGCGAAGCCCCCATCAGTGAACGCGAAGTGCGCGACATGGTCCGCAATAGCTTGCGCGAAAAGAAATTTGACGAGACCTACCAGCTGTGGGCCCAAGAGGTTCGTGGCCGCGCCTATGTGGAATACCGTGACTCGCCGCAATAAACAAAGCCCATCTTGAAACACATCGCACGCAAGCGCTTCGGCCAGCATTTTTTAACCGACGGCGCCATCATTGAAAGCATCGTCGATGCCATCAACCCACATGCGGGTGACCCAATGGTGGAGATTGGTCCGGGTTTAGCCGCGCTCACGCAACCGTTGGTCGAGCGTTTGGGACGCCTCAACGTCATCGAACTCGATCGTGACTTGGCCGTGCGTCTGCGCGAGCATCCACAACTCAACGTCATTGAGTCAGACGTGTTGCGCGTGGATTTCACGCAATTGGCGGCTGACCTGAACGTGCCGAAACTGCGCGTGGTGGGTAACCTGCCGTACAACATTTCATCGCCCATCTTGTTTCATTTGCTTGAACATGTGGCCGTGGTTCAGGACCAGCACTTCATGCTGCAAAAAGAGGTGATTGACCGCATGGTGGCCAAGCCAAGTACGGGCGATTACAGCCGCTTGAGCGTGATGCTGCAATGGCGCTATGACATGGAAGATGTGCTGTTTGTGCCACCTGCGTCATTTGACCCACCGCCACGCGTTGACAGCGCTGTGGTGCGCATGGTGCCGCTGGCTCAGCCGCCTGAAATCGACGTCAAACTCATGGAAGCCATGGTGAAAGTGGCGTTCAGCCAACGCAGAAAACTGCTGCGCCACACCTTAGGCCGTTGGTTAGAAGCGCGTAACTTTGGCGGCGCATTTGATGTGCAACGTCGTGCCGAAGAAGTGCCGGTGTCCGAATATGTGGCGCTGGTTCAAAGCCTCTGAACAAACTCAACCCACCCATTGCAATAGAGGGTCGGCCCCATGAAAAAACCCGTCAGCAGTTACCTGCGACGGGTTTTTTCTTTTCAAGGCTGCCGAAAAGCAGCGCTGATTAGTTAGCGGCCGTTTGCCAATAGCCTGCGTTGAACGGGCTGCTCATGCGCAAGGCCATGGGAGACACATCGACCAGCTTGTCAGTTGGCATTTTTTCGCCTTCTTCTAACAACTCGATACCTTCGGGTGACATGCCTGCTTTTTCAGCAGAAGGTGCGCGGGCCACGGAGAACGAATAGAAACAACGGAAGGGCACTTTGCGGTCAGACCAGTAGTCCGATGCTTCGCGGAAGATGTCCAACAGCTGCTCGCGGGCTTCTTTGTCGAACTTGGCGTGTGCGGGGATGTGCTCCAACACCAAGATGAACCCAGGCTGAGGACCAGACTTGTGCAGCGGGTCTGTCATGCCATCGTACAAAGAATCAAAGTTTTTGCTGGCTGAAGCAGCCAAATTGAACTGTTTCGAGATCACGTCCAAGATGTCTTGTTTGCTTTGGGCTTGGGCCAAATTGACATACAAAAAGTGGTGGCCCAAACTTTGAGCTGCCTCTTGCAAATCAGGCACGCGGAACGCGCGGATGGATTGAACGATATTGGTTTTGACGGTACGCAGTGGCATAGGTGATATTCGTTTCGTGTTCGGGTTAACCCGAAAATGGAAAGCGCAAGTGTCATCGAAACGCTATAAAAAAGCAAGGGCCCAACCATTTCTGGCAGGCCCTTGAAGGGTTATTTAACCTAAAGAGGTCAATTGAGCGGAGAAAACCGCTTAACGCACGGCGCTGGCATCAGCCACGGTCAGGGCCGTCATGTTGACGATACGACGCACGGTGGTGCTCGCGGTCAAGATGTGCACAGGTTTGGCCGCACCCAAAAGCACGGGGCCAATGGCAATATTGCCGCCTGCCGCAGTTTTGAGCAGGTTATAGGCAATGTTGGCTGAATCCAAGTTGGGCAACACCAGCAAGTTGGCGTCGCCAATCAAAGTGCTGTCTGGCATGTGGGCGGCGCGTGCGGCACCATCCAAGGCTGAATCACCGTGCATTTCGCCGTCGATTTCGAGCCAAGGTGCTTTTTTCTTCACGAGGACCAAGGTTTCGCGCATCTTGATGGCCGATGGCTGATCACTGCTGCCAAAGTTGGAGTGCGACAGCAAAGCGGCTTTGGGATGGATACCAAAACGACGCATTTCCTCAGCCGCCATGACCGTGATCTCGGCCAGTTGTTCGGCTGTGGGGTCGTAGTTGATGTGCGTATCGACCAAGAACACTTGGCGATCGGGCAGGAGCAAACCGTTCATGGCCGCGTAGGTGCTGACCCCAGGGCGGTTGCCAATCACTTGGTCCACATAGTTCAAGTGGGTCAGCGGTGTGCTCCAAGTGCCGCAAATCAGGCCGTCCACTTCGCCCTTGTGCAGCATCATGGTGCCAATGAGCGACAAACGGCGGCGCATGTCGATCTTGGCCAACTGCTCGGTGACGCCTTTGCGCGCCGTCATCTTGTAATAGGTTTGCCAGAAATCGCGGTAGCGGTGGTCTTGCTCGACGTTGACCACTTGGTAATCCACGCCTTCTTTCAAGCGCAAGCCAAACTTTTGAATGCGCTGGGCGATCACGGCGGGACGACCAATCAAGGTGGGTTGAGCCAAGCGCTCGTCCACCACGATTTGCACGGCGCGCAACACGCGCTCTTCTTCGCCTTCGGCGTAACACACGCGCTTTTTGCTGGCACGCTTGGCTGCCGCATAGATCGGCTTCATGATGGAGCCAGATGCATACACAAAGCCTTGCAGCTTCTCAATGTAGGCTTCCATGTCTTGGATAGGTCGCGTGGCCACACCGCTGTCTGCGGCGGCTTTAGCCACGGCAGGCGCAATCTTCATCATCAAGCGTGGGTCAAACGGCTTGGGGATCAGGTACTCGGGGCCAAAAGCCAAGGTCTCACCTGCGTAGGCTGCAGCCACCACTTCGCTTTGCTCGGCTTGCGCCAATTCAGCGATGGCGTAGACCGCTGCAATTTCCATCTCGTCGGTGATGGTGGAGGCGCCCGCATCCAATGCACCGCGGAAAATGTAAGGGAAACACAAGACGTTGTTCACTTGGTTGTGATAGTCGCTGCGACCGGTGGCGATGATGGCGTCGTCGCGCACAGCCTTCACTTCTTCGGGCGTGATTTCTGGGTTGGGGTTGGCCAAGGCCATGATGATAGGCTTGGCAGCCATCTTCTTAACCATCTCTGGCTTCAACACGCCACCGGCGGAGAGGCCCAAGAACACATCAGCGCCTTCGATGATGTCGCTCAAGGTGCGTGCATCGGTCTTTTGGGCGAATTGAATCTTGTCTTCGTCCATCAACTCGGTGCGGCCTTCATAGACCACGCCAGCCAAGTCGGTGACATAAATGTTTTTACGGGGCATGCCCATCTTGAGCAACAGTCCTAGGCAAGCCAAGGCCGCAGCGCCAGCGCCCGAAGTGACGAGCTTGACGTTTTTGATGTCTTTGCCCGCCACCTTGAGGCCGTTCAAAATGGCGGCGCCCACGGTGATGGCTGTGCCATGCTGGTCATCATGGAAGACTGGAATCTTCATGCGCTCGCGCAACTTGCGCTCAACGTAGAAGCAATCGGGTGCCTTGATGTCTTCAAGGTTGATGCCGCCAAAGGTGGGCTCCAAGGACGCAATGATGTCCACCAATTTGTCGAGGTTCTTCTCGTCAATTTCCAAGTCAAACACGTCAATGCCGGCAAACTTCTTAAACAGAACGCCCTTGCCCTCCATCACAGGCTTAGAGGCCAATGGGCCAATGTCGCCCAAGCCCAGCACAGCGGTGCCGTTGGTGATGACCGCCACCAAATTGCCACGGCTGGTGTACTTGAATGCGGCGTTGGGGTCTTTGACAATTTCTTCGCAAGGGGCCGCCACGCCAGGAGAGTAGGCCAAAGCCAAATCGTGTTGGTTGACCAACTGCTTGGTGGCGTGAATCGCCACTTTGCCGGGGGTGGGGAACTCGTGGTATTCGAGTGCCGCGCGGCGCAATTCATCACGCGCTTCGGCGCTGTTATGGGAAGGGTTTGAGCTCAAAGAAATCTCCTAATAATGCAAAAAGCGGCTGCGCTCTGCACAAGCACGCCGCCTTCACTTGTGATTTCATTTTAGGCCTCTGTCTCAGGCGCTTTATGCGTGGATGTGCTTATAAAAGTGGCTATGGCTTTTACTTATTCGCAAAAGAAAACTTAAGCACGCATCAGCGCTTCAATTTCAGAAGCAATCACAGGCACACCACGAGAAATCAACTCGCAGCCACCAGATGTAACGATGGCGTCGTCCTCAATGCGAATGCCGATGTTCCAGAACGCTTGGGGCACATCGTCCGCAGGGCGCACGTACAAGCCCGGCTCAATCGTCAGCACCATGCCCTCGCGCAAGATGCGGCTGGGGCGATTGACGATGGCCTCACCCGAGAGCGGGTCTTGACGCGCGCTGCTTTGACCCATCTCAGACTGCTCCACATAGCTGCCGCAATCGTGCACATCCATGCCCAGCCAATGGCTGGTGCGATGCATGTAGAAAGGGAAATAGGCGCGTTTTTCAATCACATCTTGCGCGTTGCCGTGCTTGGCCTTGTTCAGCAAACCGAGGTCTAACAAGCCTTGCGCCAGCACTTTCACCGTTGCTTCGTGCGGGTCGGTAAAGCGCGCGCCTGCTTGGGTGGTGGCCACGGCCGCGTCTTGACTGGCGAGCACCAAGTTGTAGAGGTCGCGCTGCGGGCCTGTGAACGTGCCGTTGGCGGGGAAGGTTCGGGTGATGTCGCTGGCGTAGCCGTCCAACTCGCAACCTGCATCCATCAACACCAACTCACCATCACGCACGGGTGCAGCGTCAGCACGGTAATGCAGCACGCAAGCGTTCGCACCCGCCGCCACGATGGAGGTGTACGCGGGAAACTGCGAACCGTGCATGCGGAACTCGTGCAGGATTTCGGCATCTAAGTGATACTCACGCACGTCTTGGCCCGCACGCAACATGCGGGCGCTGGTTTTCATGGCACGAATGTGGGCTTGGGCGCTGATCTGCGCGGCACGGCGCATCACGTCTTGTTCGTACGCGTCTTTGATGAGGCGCATGTCGTCTAACGGACCGCACACATCGCGTTGTTGCGCAGGGCACTGGGCACCGAAACGCACGCGAGCGCGTACGGCGTTGAGCCAGCCATCCACGCGCGTTTCCAAACCCTTGTGCGTGGCAAATGGATACCAAACAGTGTGTTGGTTCTCTAACAATTTCGGCAACTGCTTATCTAACTCGACCACCGACACAGCGGCGCTCACACCCAAGGCGTCCACAGCGGCATCCGGCCCCAAACGGAAGCCATCCCAAATTTCGCGTTCCAAATCTTTGGGCTGGCAAAACAAGGTGCTACGGCCTGTGGCGTCGAGCACCAGCCAAGCATTGGGCTCGCTGAAGCCGGTGAGGTAATAAAAGTAGCTGTCGTGGCGATACGGAAAATCGCTGTCGCGGTTACGCGCATGCTCAGGCGCGGTGGGGATGATGGCCACGCCACCGTCGCCCAACAGGGCCGCCAAACGGGCGCGGCGTTGTACGTATAAAGAAGCGGGGGCTTGGGTCATGGTGGACTCTGTTTAAAAAGTGCTGAGGTCAGGATATGTCACTGGTGCTGGGAAGACGGGCTTCTGACGAGAGCGTTCAACGCGTTCAAACGCTCTGGTGTTCCCACGTCGGTCCATGCGCCCAAATACAGGGATGCGCTCACGGCGCGATTGTCCATTGCGGCACGCAACATCGCGGCCAACGGGGCTTTCACCCCTGCGGGATTGCCGGCTGGAATGTCACACCAAGCCGCTTCAAAGAACGCGCGTTTGTACAGCGCGATGGTGCTGAAGGTGAAGCGCGATTTGTCATCCGCAGTGGCGGGGTCAGCGAGCTTAGGCAGGTTCAACGCCAAGCCCTCGGCTGACAAGCCGAAGTCGCCGCCGAGGTTGTGCTTAGGGTTGGGGACCAGCCAAACGTGGGCGAGTTGCGGGCTGGCTTTGAAGCGCTCAAACGCTTGGGGCGCAAACACAAAATCTGGCGCAAACACATCTCCAGCCGCGACCCAAAACTCATCGGCCAATAGGGGCAGGGCGCGCACAATGCCGCCCGCGGTTTCTAGCGCGTCGCCAAAGTCCACGCCTTCTTGCGAGTAATGCAATTGCATGGGCGCTTGGCCTGCGGTTTCAAACACATCGCCAAAGTGCTTGGGAATTTGCTCGCCCAACCAGGCGGTATTGATCACCAGATTCGTCACGCCGCCGCGCTGCAGGCCTTGCATGGCCCACTGCATGAGGGGCTGGCCGCGCACGGACAGCAAGGGTTTGGGGGTCGTGTCAGTCAGCGGGCGCATGCGTGCGCCGCGGCCTGCGGCCAACAGTAGCCCCGTAGACAAGGGGTGAGAAACGGCAGAAATAGGGCGTTTTGTCATCAAGTGTCAGTGTAGCGAGACGCGCGTAAAGGGGCCGCGCCTCATCCCCTGCGGCTTGGGGTGTGAGGCTCGCTAAAATCGTGGTTTTCCCTCATCACCCCACCGGAGCCGCCTGACATGGCAAACACCCAACAAATGGCCAGCGCAATTCGCGCTTTGGCAATGGACGCTGTACAACAAGCCAACTCAGGACACCCCGGCGCGCCGATGGGCATGGCCGATATGGCCGTCGCCTTGTGGGGCGAGCACCTGCGTCACAACCCCAAGAACCCCCATTGGTTGAACCGCGACCGTTTTGTGCTGTCCAACGGCCACGGCTCGATGTTGATTTACGCCTTGTTGCACCTCACTGGTTACGACTTGCCCATGAGCGAGTTGAAAAACTTCCGCCAGTTACACAGCAAAACTGCCGGCCACCCTGAAGTGGGCGTGACGCCCGGTGTCGAAACCACCACCGGCCCATTGGGCCAAGGCATCACCAACGCGGTGGGCATGGCGTTGGCTGAAAAGCTGTTGGCGTCTGAATTCAACCGTGACGGCCACAACGTGGTGGACCACCACACTTACACCTTCCTTGGCGACGGGTGTTTGATGGAAGGCATCAGCCACGAAGCCTGCTCATTGGCGGGCGCTTGGAAACTGAACAAACTCATCGCCTTGTATGACGACAACGGCATTTCCATTGACGGCCAAGTGGCCCCTTGGTTTGCCGACAACACGCCCGAGCGTTTCAAAGCCTACGGCTGGAACGTGATTGGCCCCATCAACGGCCACGACGCCGCGGTGGTGAGCCAAGCCATTGCATCAGCCAAGCTGAGCGCTGACCAGCCAACCCTGATTGTTTGCAAAACCAGCATCGGCAAAGGCAGCCCCAACCGTGCTGACACGGCCAAGGCCCACGGCGAACCCTTAGGCGCCGAAGAAATCGGCCTGACCCGCGCGGCCATCGACTGGCACCACGCCCCGTTTGAAATGCCCAAAGAGGTCTATGCCGACTGGAACGCCGCGGCCAAAGGCAAAGCCCAAGAAGCCGAGTGGAAAACCACTTTCGCCGCTTACAAAGCCGTTCACCCCGCCTTGGCCAAAGAACTGCTGCGACGCATGGCCGGCGAGTTGCCCAAAAACTTTGCGCAAACCGTGGTCGACACCGTCATTGGTGCGCACACCAAAGCCGAAACTGTGGCCAGCCGCAAGGCCAGCCAATTGGCATTGGAAGCCTTCACCGCCGCTTTGCCTGAACTCTTAGGTGGCAGCGCCGACCTGACGGGCTCCAACCTGACCAACACCAAATCCACCCCTAACCTGCGATTTGACGCCGCAGGCAAGGTGGTAAAAAACGAAGCCGGCCAAGGTGGCCGTCACATCAACTACGGCGTGCGCGAATTCGGCATGGCCGCCATCATGAACGGCGTAGCATTGCACGGCGGTTTCATCCCTTACGGCGGCACGTTCCTGACGTTCAGCGACTACTCGCGCAACGCCATTCGCATGGCCGCGTTGATGAAGCAACGCGTGGTGCATGTGTTCACCCACGACTCCATCGGTTTGGGCGAAGACGGCCCCACACACCAGTCCATCGAGCACGCGGCTTCCTTGCGTTTGATTCCTAACCTCGACGTTTGGCGTCCTGCAGACACGGCTGAAACTGCTGTGGCTTGGGCCGTGGCGTTGCAAAACACCAGCCGCCCCACCGCACTGCTGTTGAGTCGCCAAAACCTACCGTATTTGCCCAAAGGTGACGCCGTGCACAGCAAGGCGACCGAAGCTGCTGGTGATTTTTCTGGCTTAGATGCCATCAACAAAGGCGCCTATGTGTTGGCTGAGCCTTCTGTCGCAGGCCTCAAGAAGAAGACGCAAGCCGTCATTTTGGCTACCGGCTCTGAAGTGCAGCTGGCCATGAAAGCGCAAGCCTTGCTGGCCCAGCGCAAGATTGCCGTGCGTGTGGTGTCTGTGCCCAGCACCACCACCTTTGACCGCCAAAGCGCAGCCTACAAGTCGGCCGTATTGCCCGCAGGCGTGCCCCGCATTGCCGTGGAAATGGGCTCGACCGACGGATGGTGGAAATACGGCGTGTCTGCGGTGGTCGGTATCGACACCTATGGCGAGTCTGCACCTGCCCCCGTTTTGTTCCAACACTTCGGTTTCACGCCAGAAAACGTGGCCGATACGGTTCAAGCCGTGCTGCAAAAACAGGCTTAAGCCGCAGGCCCGTGTGCAAGATCAGCCCCGTGAAAGGGGAATGGTCTACAAACGGGTCAATTCAAGGTTTTTAACTTCCTCCTCAAGGCTTCACATGACCATCAAAGTTGGCATCAACGGTTTCGGCCGTATCGGGCGATTGGCGCTGCGCGCTGCGCTAAAGCACGGCTACACCGACATCCAAATCGTCGGCATCAACGACCCCAAGCCCGCAGACTACTTGGCCTATATGCTCAAGTACGACAGCGTGCATGGCCGCTTTGATGGCACGGTGGAGCACACCGAAGACACCCTGATCGTCAACGGCAAAAAGATCAAGCTCACGCACGAGCGCGACGCGCATAACCTGCAATGGGGCGCTTTGGGCGTGGACATCGTGCTCGAGTGCACGGGCCACTACCTGACCGAATCTACCAGCCAAATGCACATTGCGGCTGGCGCCAAAAAGGTGGTCATTTCCGCCCCGTCCAAAGACAGCATTCCCATGTTCGTCTACGGCGTGAACCACAAGAAATACGCAGGCGAGGCCATCGTGTCTAACGCCTCTTGCACCACCAACTGCTTGGCCCCCGTGGTCAAGGTGTTGAACGACAAATGGGGCATCAAGCGCGGTTTGATGACCACCGTGCACGCCGCCACTGCGAGCCAAGCCACCGTGGACAGCTCGTCACGCAAAGACTGGCGCGGCGGGCGCGGCATTTTGGAAAACATCATCCCCTCCAGCACCGGTGCGGCCAAGGCCGTGGGCGTGGTGATTCCTGAAATCAAAGGAAAAATCACAGGCATGGCTTTCCGCGTGCCCACCTCTGACGTATCCGTGATCGACTTGACCGTGGAGCTGACCCACGAAGCCAGTTACGCCGAGATTTGCGCCGAAATGAAAGCGCAAAGCGAAGGTGCGCTCAAGGGCGTGCTGGGCTACACCGACGAAAAAGTGGTGTCCACTGATTTCCGTGGCGAGCCCTGTGCCTCCGTGTTTGATGCCACAGCGGGCATCGCGCTGGACAAGAACTTTGTCAAGATCGTGGCTTGGTACGACAACGAATGGGGTTACGCCAAGCAGTGCTTGGAGATGATCCGCGTGGTGGCCAAGAAGAAGTAATCTTCTTCACCCCAAATAACAGAAAGCGCCTTCGGGCGCTTTTTCTTTGCTCTTCATTTTTTCTTAGGTAAAAAAAATACGTGTTTTTTCTTGAAATCATGTAACAAAGTTTCATAGAATCAAGCATTCAAGGAGACTGACATGACTATCAAAATCGGCATCAATGGCTTTGGCCGCATCGGACGCATGGTGCTTCGTGCGGCGATTCAAAATTTCAACGACATCGAAGTCGTCGGCATCAACGACCTGTTAGAGCCCGACTATTTGGCCTATATGCTCAAGTTCGACAGCGTGCATGGCCGATTCCAAGGCGAAGTGTCTGTAGACAACGGCTACTTGGTGGTCAACGGCAAAAAGATTCGCCTCACTCAAGAACGCGACCCCGCCGCTTTGAAGTGGAACGAAATCGGCGCAGACGTGGTGGTGGAAGCCACAGGCCTGTTCCTCGACCAAGCCACCGCCGAAAAACACTTGGCCGCCGGCGCTAAGAAGGTGCTGCTGTCCGCCCCCTCCAAAGACGACACGCCCATGTTTGTGTACGGCGTGAACCACCAGACTTACGCGGGCCAGGCCATCGTCTCTAACGCCTCGTGTACCACCAACTGCTTGGCGCCAATTGCCAAAGTGTTGAACGACAAATGGGGCATCAAGCGCGGTCTGATGACCACCGTACACGCCACCACCGCCACCCAAAAAACCGTGGACAGCCCCAGCAACAAAGACTGGCGCGGTGGCCGCGGCATTTTGGAAAACATCATCCCTTCCAGCACCGGCGCAGCCAAAGCAGTGGGCGTGGTGATTCCAGAAGTCAAAGGCAAGCTCACAGGTATGGCGTTTCGCGTACCAACGTCTGACGTGTCGGTCGTGGACCTGACCGTGGAGCTGGAAAGCCCCGCGACTTACAAAGAAATTTGCGCTGAAATGAAAGCGCAAAGCCTTGGCGAGCTGAAAGGTGTGCTGGGCTACACGGATGAAAAAGTGGTGTCCACCGACTTCCGTGGCGAGCCCTGCACCTCGGTGTTTGACGCCGATGCTGGCTTGGCTTTGGACAGCACCTTCATCAAGGTCGTCAGCTGGTACGACAACGAATGGGGCTACTCCAACAAGTGTTTGGAGATGGTGCGCGTGATCGCCAAATAACTTAGTTTGAAGCAGCGGGGGCGGCGTCTACCGCTGCCGCTGGCTCGATAGCCGCTTGGGTTTGCTCAGCGCCAAGCAACACCCACAAACCCAGCACTGCAAACACCGCCGCGCTGATGCGGTGCACCCACTTCAGCGGCACCAAGCGCGTGATGCGTTCGCCAAACCAGACCACAGGCGCGTTGGCCAACATCATGCCGAACGTGGTGCCCGCCACCACCCAGAACCACGACTGATATTCAGCAGCCAACATCACGGTGGCAATTTGTGTTTTGTCGCCCATCTCGGCCAAGAAAAACGCAATCACCGTGGTGCCAAACACACCAAACTTGGGCGCCATGTCTTCCTCGTCCTCATCCAGCTGATCGGGCACCAACATCCATGCGGCCATGGCTAGGAAGGACACGGCCAAGACCCATCGCAACACGGTCGGCCCAAGAAAGCCAGTTACCCAAGTGCCAAGGCCGCCAGCCAACGCGTGGTTCGCCATCGTGGCTACCAAAATCCCCCACACGATGGGCCAAGGCTGACGAAAACGGGCAGCAAGTACGAGGGATAAAAGTTGCGTCTTGTCGCCCATTTCAGCGAGGGCGACGATGCCAGTTGAGATGAGAAAAGCTTCCATAGCTTGCGATCCTAACGCGGCGAAATCGCCGACTGCTGCAAGTGCAATGGGGTAAAGCGGTTGTTCGCGGAGCTTGATTGTTGGAAGATGCGATCGCTTTCGCATGTGTTGCATTTGCAGGCTTGCCTATTTGTTCGTTTGACGCACGGCGAGCTTTGTGATGACAAACGGTGAAATGCACAAAATCACAGCGTCGCCAGACCATGAATCGAGCTGGTAAGCCGCTTTGAGTGTCGTTTTTCGGACATGAGTTGGGTTATTTACAGGTAAACGCTCAGGTTTTTCTGTAACTTGTGCTCCATAATGGTTGCGACTTTGTGAATGCACGCCATTGACAAGGTTGTATTTGGTGATCGGTCAGTTTCGGTTCGGGACTCCATCGCTTTGTTTTTGTGTTTTAAGGAGTCCCTTTCATGGGCAACAAACTGTACGTCGGCAATTTGCCATATTCAGTGCGCGACAGCGATCTCGAGCAGTCATTTGGACAGTTCGGTACTGTGACCAGCGCTAAAGTCATGATGGAGCGCGACACCGGCCGCTCTAAAGGTTTTGGTTTCGTCGAAATGGGCAGCGATGCCGAAGCTTTGGCAGCCGTCGAAGGCATGAACGGCGCACCTTTGGGTGGTCGTAGCTTGGTGGTGAACGAAGCTCGCCCGATGGAGCCACGTCCTCCCCGCACCGGCGGTGGCTACGGTGGCGGTGGCTACGGTGGTGGTGGCCGTGAAGGCGGCGGTGGCGGCTACGGTGGTGGCGGTCGCGAAGGTGGTGGTGGCGGCGGTTTCCGTAGCCCCTACGGCGGCGGCGGTGCTGGCGGCGGTCGTCGTGAAGGCGGCGGCGGCGGCGGTCGCGGCGGTTTCGGTGGTGGCAATAGCTACTGATCGATCTGCATCACTGCAAATCAAAAGGCTCCCTAGGGAGCCTTTTTTATTTCTTGTCTTTGTCTTTGGGTGGCAGCAATGTGCCATGTACACGGCCCGTGAGTTGCATGACGCGGCCTAGATTGTCATAGTCCATGCCGTCTTGCGCTGTAAATCGGTCGCCCGCCCCGCGTACCAGCACCACAGGCAAATGCGAACGCACTTGTTCTGTGTTGGCAAACAAATGCAAAAAGTCACTTTGCAATTCGCTGCGCGGCAAGACCACGCCTTGTGGCGTGATTGAGGCTTCTCGCACCACGACAGCTTTGTCAAACAACTGCGCTTCTGAGCCATCGGCGTTGATCAACCCACGTGCAGCCACCGCCGTGGTCACGCGACCTTCTGCACCCAAGATGCGAATGCGTGGTTGGTCGATTTCTAAGGTGTCGGTATCGGGAAAGTGGCGGCCTTCGGTGCCCACCATTTCGCTTTTGAGCTTGCCATCATCACCAAACACTTTGACTGAAAAATCACGCATGAAGTAATCGGGCACATGGCGAGGGGCGGCTTCGAGTTCAGCGTCCCCCATCACTGGCGTGTTGCGCACCAACCAATAGGTGGTCATGGCCATCAAGCCCATCAGCAACAGTGGCAGGTAGACAGCCAAACGGTCCCACACGCGGCGCATACGCATCCATAACGTAACGGGTGCGGCTGCACTCATATGACGTAGCCTCGCAGCAAGTCGGCATATTGACCGCTCGCAACCAAGAGTAAATCGCAAAACTCACGCGCTGCGCCGTGGCCACCTTCGCGTTGTGTCACGTAATGCGCGATGGCTTTTACTTCCAGATGGGCATTGCTCGGTGCGCATGCAAAGGCTGTGCGCGTCATCATCGCGATGTCTGGCCAGTCGTCGCCCATGTGGGCGGCTTGCGACCAATCGAAGCCCAGTTCGTTCAAAATTTCTTGCGCTGCCGGTGCTTTGTCTTCTGTGCCGTAGCGCACATGCTGAATGCCCAATGCGTTGAGACGCATGCGCAAGGGCGCGCTGTCGCGTCCGGTGATGACGGCGGGTGTGATACCCGCTTTTTGCAACATCTTCAAACCATGGCCGTCGAGCGTGGAAAAGCGTTTGATGGTTTCGCCGCTCTCGGTGAAGAGCAAGCCGCCGTCTGTCAGCACACCGTCCACATCGAAGAAGGCGACGCGCACGCCCTGAGCGCGCAAGAGCAAAGCGGGGTCAAAATTCAACGCAGGTGTGTGTGTACTCATCAAATCACTTTCGCGCGCATGAGGTCGTTGGTATTGATCGCGCCACACAAGATGCCTTGCGCGTCCACCACCAAGATGCTGGTGATGCGGTGCAGCTCCATCAACTCTGCGGCCTCGGCAGCCAATGCGCCAGATCGCACGGTGCGGGGGTTGGTGTGCATGACTTGCGCAGCAGTGAGGGGGCGCATGTCTGTGCCGGTTTCTATCAAACGACGTAAGTCGCCATCTGTAAAGATACCCAGCACTTTTTGCTTGGTGTCCACAACGGCTGAGGCGCCCAGACCCTTGGCGCTCATCTCACGCATCAACTCGCTGAAGCTGGCAGTTGGTAACACGCGGGGGACAGCGTCGCCGCTGCGCATCACGTCACTCACATGCGTGAGCAAGCGACGGCCTAAGGCACCACCAGGATGCGAACGTGCAAAATCTTCCGCTTTGAAACCGCGTGCATCGAGCAGCGCCACAGCCAAGGCATCGCCCATGGCCATTTGTGCGGTAGTGCTGGCAGTTGGAGCGAGGTTGAGTGGGCAAGCTTCTTTGAGCACGCCGGTGTTGAGCACGATGTTGGCATGACTGGCCAATGTAGATTGCGCGCCACCCGTGAGCGCCACCAAGGGCACGCCTTGACGCTTGAGAACGGGGAGGATGGCGGCCAGTTCGTCACTCTCGCCGCTGTTGGAAATGGCAATCACCAGGTCCGTGTCTTTGACCATCCCAAGGTCGCCGTGGCTGGCTTCGGCGGGATGCACGAACATGGCGGGCGTGCCGGTTGACGCGAGCGTGGCAGTGATCTTGCGGCCCACATGGCCGCTTTTGCCCATGCCCATCACAACCACGCGGCCTGTGACTTTGAGGATGGCGTGCACCGCTTGCACAAACGAGGGCGACAAGCCTTCACGCAAATGCCGTACGGCGTCTGCTTCGATTTCAAGCGTCTCATGGGCCAACTGCAAAATGCGTTGGTCATCCACCTGCGCAGCGATGCTGGCGGTGTGTGCATGGTTTTGGGTCATGCGCTGATTTTATCCGTGGGGTGGGCTTATTTGCCGATGCAAAAGCTAGAGAAGATCACGCCCAACAAATCGTCTGACGAAAACTCGCCGGTGATGGTGTTCAACGCGTTTTGACTCAAGCGCAGTTCCTCGGCCAATAGGTCGAGTGCAGGCACTCTCGCTTGCAAGCTGGCGTTGGCAATCATGAGGTGTTCATCCACCTCGTACAACGCCTGCACATGACGCTCACGCGCCATGAACATGCCTTCCGCGCTGCCACCCTGCCAACCGACTACATTGAGCAAGGCTTGGCGCAACGCTGGCAAACCATCGCCTGTTTTGGCCGAGAGCGTGAGATGCGCTGTTTTTGAAGCCCCACCATCTTCTGGCGTTAGCTCTGTTGCAGCGATGCTTTGCGTATCAGCTTTGTTCCACAAATGCAGCACGGGCACGTGCGCGGCTAATTTTTCTTGCAGTGTGTTCTGAATGTGCAAATCGGCCGCTTCATACGTTGCATCATCTTTGCGCGTGAGATCGTGTAAGAACAAAACAGCGTCGGCTTGGCCAATTTGCTCCCACGCACGGGCAATGCCAATGCGCTCCACCTCGTCCACATCTGGGTGTTCACGCAAACCGGCTGTATCAACCACATGCAGCGGTACGCCATCAATTTGAATGGTTTGCTGCACCACATCGCGCGTGGTACCCGCGATGGGCGTGACGATGGCTAGCTCTGCGCCCGCCAAGGCATTGAGCAACGAGCTTTTGCCCGCGTTGGGTTGGCCCGCAATGACGACGCGAATGCCCTCACGCAATAGCGCGCCCTGCTTGGTTTGTGCCATCACCCGTGAGAGGTTTTGCTGCAAACGGTTGAGCTGCCCTTGCGCGTCGGCTTGCTTTAAAAAGTCGATGTCTTCTTCGGGAAAGTCGAGCGTGGCCTCCACCAACATTCGCAGGTGTATGAGCGCATCGCGTAGCTGATGTATCTCACGAGAGAAGGCCCCCGCCAAGGAGCGGCTGGCTCCTCGAGCTGCAGCTTCGGTGCTGGCGTCAATCAAATCGGCCACGGCTTCGGCTTGTGCCAAATCAAGCTTATGGTTTAAGAACGCGCGTTGCGTGAACTCGCCAGGCTGTGCCAAACGCAAGCCGCTGAGCAAGGGTTTGTGGTGTTCGTTCAACGTTGCCGCCACATGCAGGCAACGTGCCAAGATGAGTTGCAGCACCACAGGGCCGCCGTGCGCTTGCAGCTCCAACACATCTTCGCCGGTGTAGCTATTGGGACCGGGAAAATGCAAGGCCAGCACATGGTCTATCGGTGTGCCAGTTTCGTCAGCCAGTGGTAGGTACGTGGCCTCACGCGGTTTGAGTCCCCGCCCACACAACGCCAACACCAAGCCGCTTAAATTTTTACCACTCACGCGCACAATGCCAACCGCGCCTCGACCGGGTGCAGTGGCAATGGCGATGATGGGCGCGTCGTGTTGTGCAAGCATATGTCGATTGTCCAGAAAAAAACCCGCCACCTTTGGAAGGCGACGGGTTTTATGAGTGCTATTTTGCGAAGGTTAGAACTTAGGCAAATTGAACTGTGGTGGCACTCCCATGCGTGTGTTGATCAGCCATTGTTGTGTGATGGACAACACGTTGTTGGTGATCCAGTACAACACCAAGCCAGCGGGGAAGAAGAAGAACATCACGCTGAAAGCCAGCGGCATGATCCACATCATTTTGGCTTGCATGGGGTCTGGTGGCGCGGGGTTCAATGCGGTTTGCAGCATGGTGGTCAGCGTCATCAACAGAGGCAAGATGTAGAAAGGATCAGGTGCCGACAAATCGTGTATCCAACCCACCCAAGGTGCGTTGCGCATTTCAACGGTAGACAACAACACCCAGTACAAGGCGATGAACACGGGGATTTGCAGCGCGATAGGAACGCAGCCACCCATGGGGTTGACCTTTTCTTCGCGGTAAATCTTCATCATCTCCATTTGCATTTGTTGCGGATTGTCTTTGAGACGTTCGCGCATTTCAGTGATGCGTGGGTTGATGGCTTTCATTTTTGCCATGCTTTGGTAAGCGTGAGCGTTCAACCAATAGAAGGCTGCTTTGAGAAGAATCACCAAGCTGACAATGGACCAGCCCCAGTTGCCCAAGATGTTGTTGAGTTGGTGCAACAACCAGAACAGCGGCTTGGCAAGAATCGTCAACCAGCCGTAGTCTTTGACCAATTCCAAGCCTGGGTAGAGAGCTTCGAGCTTTTTCTCTTCTTGTGGGCCGGCGTAAAACGTGACCGCCACGCTCTTGGTTTGGCCTGGCTTGATGACTTCCAAGGGCGCAATCAAGGTTGCGCGGTAGCAGCAATCGGGCATGGTGGAACCAATGTCCACAGCGTCCATCGAGATGTCACGGGTCATACCGTCGGGCAAGATCCATGCGCTGGCAAAGTAATGCTGCACCATGGCGATATAGCCCGTGGTGGATTGCTTTTCAACGTCAACATCTTTCTTCTTGATTTTTGCAAACTCAACTTTTTGGTACTTCTTGGCTTCTGTGTAAACAGCTGGGCCAGTGAAGGTGGAGTAGAAAGATGATTCACCAGCCGGCTTGTTGCCGTCACGCACCAGTTGGAAATACAACTGTGGCGCCACGTCTTGTGAGCCCATGTTCACGATGTCGTGCTTCACCGCCATGTCGTAGGCACCGCGTTTGACGGTGTATGTCTTGATCAGCTTCACGCCGCCTTGAACGGCTGATTCAAACGTGATCGACAACGCGTTCTCGCCGTCTTTGAGTGTGCGTTCGCCTGGGCGAACGGTCATCAACGTTTTGTGCGTGGGCAATGCCGCACCTGGCGCACTGGCGATCAAACCTGTTTGCGCCAAGTAAATACGGTCTTTGCTGTCGTCCAACAAAACCACATGGCTGCCGGGCTTGTGCTCGTCTGCGTGCTTCAACAATTCGACGCGTGCCAATGTGCCGCCTTCTGTGTCAAAGCTAAGTTTGACCACATCGGTTTGGACTTCAACCCACTCTTTGCTTGCAAGTGCAGGTGTTTCCGTTACCGGAACAGCCGCACTTTGTGCTGCGACGGGCGCAGGCACACCAGCCGCAGGGGGAACAGCAGACGCGGCTTCAGCAGCCACTTTCGCTTGTTGTGCAGGTGTGGGGAAAAAAGTGGCTTTGTGTCCGTTGTGAACTTGCCATTGGTCCCACAGGAGAACCATGGAGAATCCAAAGATCACCCACAAAATGGTGCGGCGAATGTCATTCATGAAGTTTTCTTTCCGGAGTTGGAAGAGGTCAAAGAGGTAAACAAAGCAGAAGGCACGGGGTCATGTCCGCCAGAACACCAAGGGTGGCAACGTGCAAGCCGTCTCAAAGTGAGGTAACTGCCACGCGCTGCACCATGAAGTTTTAACGCTTGAAGCGAATAAACAGAACAGGTGGGTTCAAACCGACATGAAGATCCCAGCCATGGGCTGAGAAAAAACCGATAACCACGCACCATCGCTATCAAAAACGATTGCATCATGCGGGCCCGACTTTGCCAAACAGTTGTTTCAGTTCTTCTCGTACAGCTTGTTTCAATACATCTGAAGATGCACTGACAAACTTTTGCGTGTTGAACGTGGCGCGCAACCGAACCACATAAGCCGTTCGTTGCAGATTGCCAACAAATTCATGCGAAACCGCGTGGATTTGTCGACGAATCAAATTACGCGTAACCGCACGTTTGGCCCATCTTTTAGGTGTGAGTGCGCCAAGCATCAAGACGCCATCGACAAACAGGGCCGGGGTTTCTTCAAACCCAGACCCTGTGGAGGCTTTGACGGCGTGTTGCCACTGGTGCAACACAAAATGGGGCGTACGCGCCACAGTTCCCGCCGACATGACGGCCTGAAATTCTGACCACTGTTTCAGACGTTCCACGGCTTTTGGCTCGCGGGCCTGTCCAGCGATCAAAAATTAGACAGCCAAGCGCTTGCGACCTTTAGCGCGACGTGCGTTGATCACAGCGCGGCCACCGCGTGTTTTCATGCGGACCAAAAAGCCATGGGTACGGGCGCGGCGGGTTTTAGAAGGCTGGTAAGTGCGTTTCATGATTTTTCCAAAAAGCTAAGCCCTGAACAGATCAGGGAAACCGGTAATTATCTCAAACTTTTAGGGCACTTGCAGACTTTTATCCACACTCTTTTGAGCTTCGTGTTTTTAAAGGTCTTTCAGATTTATCTGTCCTGTGGATAATTTTTTGATAAAGTGCTCAATTGCTTGCCTTTTCAAGGCAGCTATCCACAGAAAAATATCCATGACCCAGGGCCTCCCCTCTTCAGCCACCGACGGCTCACACACCAATTCAGGCAATGGTTTGTGGCAGAGCTGCGTCGATCAATTGGCGCAAGAACTGCCAGAACAACAGTTCAATACCTGGATCAAACCCTTGGTGGCCAATGTTGCTGAAGACTTCAGCAAAGTGGTAATTTTGGTTGGAAACCGCTTCAAACTTGACTGGATTCGTGCTCAATATGCCAATCGAATTGCAGGCTTGTTACAGCAAATTTATGGCCAACCAATCCAAGTCGAGTTAGCAATCACTCCCAAAGAAACACCCGTAAGAATTAAGTCTGTCTCTTTTTCACAAGAGCTTGAATCTTTACCTGAAAGCTTTGTGGGCCTTGAAGAAGGCATTCCAAGCGGGCCTCGCACACGACTCAATACAGCCCTGACCTTTGACACCTTGGTCGAAGGTACGGCCAATCGAATGGCGCGTGCTGCAGCCATGCATGTGGCCACCATGCCAGGACAGCTCTACAACCCTTTGTTTATCTACGGCGGTGTTGGTTTGGGTAAGACCCATTTGATGCACGCGGTGGGTAATAAGCTCTTGTCTGAACGTCCAGACGCCAAAGTTCTCTACATCCATGCTGAGCAATTTGTTTCGGATGTGGTTAAAGCCTATCAGCGCAAAACTTTTGATGAATTCAAAGAGCGTTACCACTCACTCGATCTGCTGTTGATTGACGATGTCCAGTTCTTTGCAAACAAAGAACGGACCCAAGAAGAGTTCTTCAACGCCTTTGAAGCCTTGCTTGCCAAAAAGTCTCACATCATCATGACGAGTGACACTTACCCGAAGGGTTTGACAGACATTCATGAACGCTTGGTGTCACGCTTTGATGCAGGCTTAACCGTCGCTATTGAACCCCCTGAGCTCGAAATGCGTGTGGCTATTTTGATTAGCAAATCACGCTCGGAAGGCTCTGAAATGCCTGAAGAAGTGGCCTTTTTTGTGGCTAAAAACGTGCGTTCCAACGTGCGTGAGCTCGAAGGTGCTTTGCGCAAAATCTTGGCGTACTCACGGTTTAACCAGAAAGAAATCTCGATTCAGCTGGCACGTGATGCCCTGCGCGACTTGCTTTCAATTCAAAACCGCCAAATTTCCGTTGAGAACATTCAAAAAACCGTCGCTGACTATTACAAGATCAAAGTGGCGGACATGTACTCTAAGAAGCGTCCTGCTTCGATTGCACGCCCGCGCCAGATCGCCATGTACCTAGCCAAGGAACTCACGCAAAAGAGCCTTCCAGAGATCGGAGAGCTGTTTGGGGGTCGTGATCACACAACAGTCCTCCATGCGGTACGCAAAATCACGGCTGAGCGCCAACAAATGGCCGACTTGAATCAACAACTGCACGTCCTAGAGCAAACACTCAAAGGCTAATCAACCCAAGAACAACCCTGTGGATGGTTTCTGGATAAGACCAGAGTTATCCACAGAAAAGTAGGAATCAAGAAGTTATCCAATTTTGAACGACAGCAGAAAAGCAAGCTTGCCAACACCTTTGCGGTGAGTCCAAGTGCTTGAAAAAAAAGAGGAAAATGCTGTTGTCCACAGAAAGATGCTTTGCTTATCTACTACTACTAATTTAAATAAAGAAAACAAGAGGAAGAGATGATCGTACTGAAGGCAACACAAGACAAGGTTTTGTCAGTTCTGCAATCTGTTGCAGGCATCGTTGAACGCCGTCACACACTGCCAATCTTGGCAAACGTGTTAATCCGCAAAACAGGCAGTGCCCTACAGCTGACGACCAGTGATTTAGAAATTCAAATTCGCACAACGGCTGAACTTGACGGTGACGCCGGTAACTTCACCACGACTGTGGGTGCACGCAAGTTGATTGACATCTTGCGCACCATGCCTTCTGACCAAACCGTGAGTTTGGAATCAAGTCAAAACAAATTGATTCTGAAAGGTGGCAAGAGCCGCTTTACTTTGCAAAGCTTGCCTGCTGAAGATTTCCCCTTGGTGCAAGAAGCCGCCAGCTTTGGTCCTTCTTTCAGCGTGCCGCAAAAGACTTTGAAAGAATTGCTGCACCAGGTGTCATTCGCCATGGCTGTGCATGACATCCGTTACTACCTCACTGGCATCTTGTTTGTGGCAGAAGGCAAACAGCTCAGCTTGGTGGCGACAGATGGCCATCGTTTGGCTTTCTCATCCGCTACTTTGGATGTGGAAGTGCCACGCCAAGAAGTCATCTTGCCTCGCAAAACAGTGCTTGAAATGCAGCGCTTGTTGAGTGACAAAGAAGGTGCGATTGAAATGCAGTTCGCTGGTAACCAAGCCAAGTTCACGTTTGACGGCATGGAATTTGTCACCAAGCTGGTTGAAGGTAAGTTTCCAGACTACAACCGCGTGATTCCAAAGAATCATAAAAACACCATCACCATGGGCCGCACTGCTTTGTTGGCTACTTTGCAACGCACAGCGATTTTGACCAGCGAAAAGTTCAAAGGCGTGCGTTTGAACTTGGAACCAGGTGTGTTGCGCGTGGCATCGAGCAACGCTGAACAAGAAGAAGCGGTAGATGAACTTGAAATTGATTACAACGGCGACGCCATTGAAATTGGTTTCAACGTGACCTATTTGATCGACGCCTTGACCAATATGGACCAAGACATGGTGCAAGTGGATTTGGCTGATTCCAACAGCTCAGCCCTCATCACCATTCCTGAAAACACCACTTTCAAATATGTGGTGATGCCAATGCGTATTTAACGCATTGCTTTATCTCTTTTTACGATTGAACCCGTGAGGTGTTTTTGCCTCACGCACGAAGACTTGTTATGACCGAACCCACTCAAACTCCTGAAACCCCAGTAACACCCCCAGCCGGTGAAGGCTATGGTGAAGGCTCCATCCAAATTTTGGAAGGCCTTGAAGCGGTTCGTAAGCGCCCAGGCATGTACATCGGTGATACATCAGATGGTTCAGGCTTACACCACTTGGTGTTTGAAGTGGTGGACAACTCAATTGATGAAGCCTTAGCAGGTCACTGTGATGACATCGTGGTTACCATCCACAGCGATAACTCTATCAGCGTGACTGACAACGGTCGTGGCATTCCCACCGGCGTCAAGATGGATGACAAGCACGAGCCTAAGCGCAGTGCGGCTGAAATCGCGTTGACTGAATTGCATGCAGGCGGCAAGTTCAACCAAAACAGCTACAAAGTGTCTGGTGGTTTGCACGGTGTGGGTGTGTCTTGCGTGAACGCATTGTCAAAGTCTTTGCGCTTGGTCGTTCGTCGTGAAGGCAAAGTGCACACCTTGGAGTTTTCTAAAGGGTTTGTTCAAAACCGTTTGATTGAAGTCGTGAATGGTGTTGAAGTTTCACCTATGCGCGTGACGGGTGAAACCGAAAAGCGAGGCACTGAAGTTCACTTCCTGCCTGACACGGAAATCTTCACACAAAACACAGATTTTCATTACGAGATTTTGAGCAAACGCTTGCGCGAACTCAGCTTCTTGAACAATGGCGTTCGTATCCGTTTGTTGGATGAGCGCACAGGCAAAGAAGACGATTTCTCAGGTGCTGGTGGTGTGAAGGGCTTTGTGGACTTCATTAATTCAGGTAAGAAGGTGCTGCACCCCAATGCGTTCTATGCCGAAGGTGACCGTCCTGCAGAAACCTATGGCGGTATTCCCGGTACCAGCATTGGTGTTGAAGTGGCTATGCAGTGGAACGATGGCTATAACGAAAACGTGCTGTGTTTCACGAACAACATTCCTCAGCGTGACGGTGGTACCCACTTGACGGGCCTGCGTGCCGCGATGACGCGTGTCATCAACAAATACATCGAAGAAAACGAATTTGTCAAGAAAGCCAAGGTTGAAGTCACGGGCGATGACATGCGTGAGGGCTTGTGTTGCGTGTTGTCCGTCAAAGTGCCTGAACCCAAGTTCAGCAGCCAGACCAAAGACAAACTGGTGTCTAGCGAGGTCCGTGCGCCCGTGGAAGACATCGTGGCTAAAACACTGACCGACTATTTGCAAGAGCGTCCTAACGATGCCAAGATCATTTGCGGCAAGATTGTGGAAGCAGCGCGTGCCCGTGAAGCGGCTCGCAAAGCTCGCGAAATGACACGTCGCAAAGGTGTGTTGGATGGCATGGGCCTGCCCGGTAAATTGGCTGATTGCCAAGAAAAAGACCCAGCCTTGTGCGAAATCTACATCGTCGAGGGTGACTCTGCGGGGGGTTCTGCCAAACAGGGCCGCGACCGTAAATTCCAAGCCATCTTGCCCTTGCGTGGCAAGATTTTGAACGTTGAAAAAGCACGTTACGAAAAACTGCTCACCAGCAATGAAATTTTGACGCTCATCACTGCCTTAGGCACCGGTATTGGCAAAGCCAGCGCCGAGTCCGGTAAGTCAGCAACGGATGACTTCAACGTGGACAAGCTGCGTTACCACCGCATCATCATCATGACCGACGCGGACGTGGACGGTGCACACATTCGTACGTTGCTGTTGACCTTCTTCTATCGCCAAATGCCAGAACTGGTCGAGCGCGGTCACATCTACATTGCGCAACCGCCTTTGTACAAAGTGAAGGCTGGTAAAGAAGAGCTCTACCTCAAAGATGCGTCTGCATTGGACGGCTTCTTGTTGCGTATCGCTTTGAAAGACGCCAGCATCACCACCGGTGGCCCTAGCGCACAAACTTTGAGTGGCGACACTTTGGCTGAGTTGGCGCGTAAGCACCAAGTGGCTGAATCTGTGATTGCACGATTGAGTGGTTTCATGGATGCCGAAGCTTTGCGCGCGATGGCGGATGGTGTGTCTGTCAATCTCGATACCGTGGCCGATGCAGAAAAATCTGCAGCGGCCATGCAAGAAAAATTGCGTGAACTTGGCAGTGGTTCAGAAGCCACCGGTGAGTTCGATGTACGCACTGACAAGCCTATTTTGCGCATCAGCCGTCGCCATCATGGCAACGTCAAGAGCAGCGTGATCACCCAAGATTTCGTGCATGGCGCCGATTACGCTGCTTTGGCCGAAGCCGCTCAAACCTTCCGCGATTTGGTGGGTGAGGGCTCTAAGGTGCATCGTGGTGAAGGCGAAAAGGCCAAAGAAGAAAAAGTTAGTGATTTCCGCCAAGCCATGAAGTGGCTGATTGCTCAGGCTGAAAACGCCACCGCACGTCAACGTTACAAGGGCTTGGGTGAGATGAACCCAGCGCAGCTATGGGAAACCACCATGGATCCCACCGTGCGCCGTTTGTTGCGTGTACAGATTGACGACGCCATCGAAGCCGATCGCGTGTTCACCATGCTCATGGGCGACGAGGTGGAGCCCCGTCGTCACTTCATCGAAAACAACGCTTTGCGCGCTGGCAACATCGACATTTAATTGCGTTTTTCCTTCCAGCGCTCTGGAAGGGTTTCAGTGTCAAACACTTTTTGTTGTTCTGCGCTGAGGTGGCTGTAGAACTCACGTGTGGCATCGCTGCGTTGCCTCATTTGCATTTCCATGGCCTTGATGTTGGCTTCGTGGGCCATGTTCATTTTGTCTAGGCGCTCGGGCGTGCTCAATTTGGCGAGTTCATCGCGGTCCATATGTTGCATCATGGGTTTTGCGGGTGGTTTTGTCCCTTGCACAAATGCGTTCCATCCGGCTTCTTGTTCGGCGGTCAAATGCAGTTTGGCTTTCAGAGCAGCTTGTCGCTTTTCCATGTGTTTAGCCATGTTTTCATGCATGCGCTCGCTGTCGTGGTAGGCGCCCTTTTCTCCCATCATTGGCTGGGCTTGTGCAGGTACCACGGCAGCCAAGGCTGTTCCAGCTAACAAAACGGAAATAGCAAAACGTGTGGTTTTCAAACAGTTCATAGTGATTCCTTGAAGAAAGAGGCGAAATGCCTCTACCAAGTTCTAACTGTGAACCGTTTGTGTCATTCGTCCATGACTTAAATCAGAAGTTACGTAAAGTTTTGTTTCGCAGGTTTAGCCCATTAAGCCCGCACGAAAGTCATCTACCGCTTGCACCAGCTCTTCACGCGTGTTCATCACGAAAGGGCCGTATTGCGCGATGGGTTCATGTAAAGGCTTGCCAGCAATCAAAATCGCGCGTGTGTTGGCTTGTTGCGCACGCAAGACTACACCGTTACCTTCGTTGTTCAGCACGGCCATGCGCTTGATCGGCACAGCGCTTGTGTGATCACCCTGCACCACCTCTAAGCCGCCTCGATACACATACACAAAGGCATTGTGTGAAGTGGGTAGGGCTTGTTCAAACACCGCGCCCTCATTGTTGGGAAAATGCAAATCTAAGTACAAAGGTTCGGTGTGTTCGCGTTGCATCGCGCCATCTGTGTTGTGTGACTGGCCCGCTATCACGCGTATCAACACGCCCTTATCGGTGGTGACTTCAGGAATGTCATCGCTTTGGATGTCGCGGTACCAAGGCTCGCACAACTTGTTGTTGGCAGGTAGATTGAGCCAGAGTTGAAAGCCTTCCATCACACCTTCCTCTTGCTCAGGCATTTCGCTGTGGGTGAGGCCCCGTCCAGCCGTCATCCATTGCACACCGCCGTTTTGGAGCAAGCCTTCGTGGCCGCTGCTGTCTTTGTGGCGCATGCGTCCCGCGATCATGTAGGTCACGGTCTCAAAGCCGCGGTGAGGGTGGTTGGGAAAGCCCGCGATGTAGTCGCCGGGGTTGTCGCTGCCAAAGGCGTCGAGCATCAAGAAGGGGTCTAGGCGCTCTTGCAAATCATGGCTGAGCACACGCGTCAGGCGCACGCCCGCGCCGTCTTTGGTGTCTTGGCCTTGCACCAAACGCTCGACACCACGCGCTTGAGTAACGGGACTCATACGGTTTGATACCCTTCTTCAGCAATGGCGTGCGCCAGCGTGTCGCGGGCTTGTTCGCTTTGCACCACCACTTTGTTGTGGCTGCGGTCAATCTCAATGTGCGCTTGTGGGTCTAAGCGCATCAGTGCTTTCTTAACGGCCATTTCGCAGTGGCCGCAAGTCATTCCCTGTACGTCAAATGTGTGTTCCATATGTGGCTCCTGCTAAAGATGTAACCTTACATCATGAATGAATTGTCCTGCGATATTGGCATTGGTGGCATGACGTGCGCATCTTGTGTGGCCCGTGTGGAGCGCGCAATTGCGAAGCTGCCGGGGGTTGAGAGCGTTAGCGTGAACCTAGCGACTGAGTCTGCCCGCGTGACGTGGGCGGCATCCCAAGTCCAAGAAGACACCCAAACCCAACAAGCCCGCTTGCGCCGCGCCGTGCGTGATGCTGGGTACGAACCATTGGTTGCCGAGCATTTGGAGCAGTCACCCGTCAGCGCTTGGGCGGGCTTTGCCCCAGTGGCCGCTGGTCTGTTGCTGAGCACGCCCTTGCTTTTACCGATGCTGGCAGACCTTTTCGATGCGCACTGGATGCTGCCCCCGCTGTCGCAGTTTGTGTTGGCCACGCCGGTGCAGTTTGTTTTGGGTGCTCGTTTTTACAAAGCGGGTTGGCATGCGGTGCTGGCGGGCAGCGGCAATATGGATTTGCTGGTGGCTTTGGGCACCTCGGCTGGCTGGGCTTTGTCTGTTTGGTTGTGGCTGATGGCCCCCGCAAATGAGATGGTGCATTTGTATTTCGAAGCGTCGGCGGTTGTTATTACCTTGGTGCTGCTGGGTAAATGGCTGGAAGCTCGGGCCAAGCGTCAAACCACCGATGCCATTCGCGCCTTGCACGCCTTGCGCCCTGCGCGTGCACGCGTGATCACCTTGGATGGTGAAGTCGACATTCCAATTGAAGAGCTGCTGGTGGGCGACCGCCTGGTGGTATTGCCAGGCGAGCGCTTTGCCGCAGATGGCGCGTTGCTGGAAGGGCAAACTCAAGTGGACGAGTCCATGCTCACGGGCGAGCCGTTGCCGGTGCACAAAGACGTGGATGCGCGTGTGACGGGCGGCAGCATCAACGGCGAAGGCCGAGTGGTGATTCGTGTGAGCGCCACAGGCACGGCTACGGTGTTGTCCAACATCATCCGCTTGGTGGAGGATGCGCAAGCGGCTAAGGCGCCTATCCAACGTTTGGTAGACCAAGTGTCTTCCGTGTTCGTCCCAGTGGTGTTGGTGTTTGCGCTGGCGACCTTGATGGCTTGGTGGTTCACGGGTCATAGCCTAGAAGAGTCGCTCATTGACTGTGTGGCGGTGCTGGTCATTGCTTGCCCGTGTGCCTTGGGTTTAGCGACACCCGCCGCCATCATGGCCGGCACGGGTGTGGCGGCTAAGCACGGCATTCTCATCAAAGATGCTCAAGCGTTAGAGGTGGCTCACCATGTCGACACGGTGGCGTTTGACAAAACTGGCACCTTGACCGTGGGGCAACCGCGTTTGTTGTCTTTGCATGCCGCAGAGCATGCAAACGAACAAGCCTTGCTCGCTTTGGCTGCGGGTTTGCAAAGCGGCAGCCAACATCCTTTGGCACATGCGGTGCTGCAGGCGGCCAAGGCGCAAAACGTGACATTCCTTGCGCCAGAAAGCGTCAAGGCCGTCCCTGGATTCGGCAGCGAAGGGGTGGTGCAGAGCCGCACTTTGTTGCTGGGAAGTTTGCGTTGGATGGCCGCACTCGAAGTGCCAGATGGCGCATGGCAAATCCAAGCCCAAGCGCTGCAAGCCCAAGGTGCGACGGTTTCGGTGCTGGCCGAACGCACCGCACACGGTGTGGAGGCGCTCGCCGTATTGGCCTTTGGTGATGAGCCCAAACCCGGTGTGCAAGCGGCTATCGCAGTGTTGCGCGCGCGTGGCTTGCGCTTGGTGATGATTTCTGGTGACAACGAAGGCGCCGCTCAGGCCATGGCCGCCCGTTTGGGGATACGCGCGGACGAAGTCCATGCCGAGGTCATGCCCGGCGACAAAGCTGCCTTGGTGAAGCGCTTGCAGCACAATGAAAACGGCGCCCCCCATGTGGTGGCTTTTGTGGGTGATGGCATCAACGATGCCCCCGCGTTGGCAGCCGCCGACGTGGGCTTGGCCATGGCCAATTTGAATGCGGACGGCCAAGGCGGTGGCACGGACGTGGCGATGCAGGCCGCGGGCATCACGCTCATGCGCGGCGATGTGGTTTTGGTGGCTGGTGCGCTGGATATTTCGGCGCGTACCGTGTCCAAAATTCGTCAGAACTTGTTTTGGGCCTTTGTTTACAACACGGCGGGTATTCCGCTGGCGGCTCTGGGTTATCTGAACCCCGTGGTGGCGGGTGCGGCGATGGCGCTTAGCTCGGTCAGTGTGATGAGCAATGCTTTGTTGCTCAAGCGTTGGAAGCCCTAAACCGCTAGTCGCTCGCATTCGCTTTTTGGGCTTGGCCACCGTCAGTGAATATGTGCGCAAAGCCCCCACGGTTTGCGGGTGAGCATCACTTTGAACAAGCCCTTGTAAAATCGCCCCCTCGGCTAAAAGGGCGGCGCATAGCCAGACCCGGCGGCCCCGCATTTGCGCACACCCCAAAGGTTGGTTTTATGTTGTACCCCCAAGAGTTTGATGTCATCGTCGTTGGCGGTGGCCACGCCGGCACAGAGGCAGCGCTGGCCGCTGCGCGCATGGGCGCCAAAACTTTGCTTTTAAGCCACAACATCGAGACCTTGGGTCAGATGAGCTGCAACCCATCCATCGGCGGTATTGGCAAAGGCCACTTGGTCAAAGAGGTGGACGCTTTGGGTGGGGCCATGGCTTTGGCGACAGACGAGGGCGGCATTCAGTTCCGAATTTTGAACAGTTCCAAAGGCCCCGCTGTGCGTGCCACCCGTGCACAGGCCGATCGTATTTTGTACAAAGCTGCCATCCGTCGCATGCTTGAAAACCAGCCCAATTTGTGGCTGTTCCAGCAAGCGGTGGATGACTTGATGGTGGAGGGCGAGCGCGTGGTTGGGGCTCGCACCCAAGCTGGCATTCAATTTCGCAGCCGCACGGTGGTGCTGACGGCGGGGACGTTCCTTGACGGCAAGATCCATGTGGGCTTGAACAACTATGCCGGTGGCCGCGCAGGTGACCCGCCTGCCGTCAGTTTGTCTGCGCGACTCAAAGAGCTCAAGCTGCCACAAGGTCGCCTCAAGACCGGCACGCCGCCACGTATCGATGGCCGAACGATTGATTTCAGCCAATGCACCGAGCAGCCGGGCGATGGCGTGCTTTCGCAGACGGAGACAGGCGCAGCTTCGGCTGGCGTGTTGGGCGAGGTGCCCGTTTTCAGCTTTATGGGGCGTGCATCCATGCACCCACAACATATGCCGTGTTGGGTGACACACACCAACCAGCGCACCCACGACATCATCCGTTCCGGCTTTGACCGCAGCCCCATGTTTACCGGCAAGATTGAGGGTGTGGGCCCGCGCTATTGCCCGAGCGTAGAAGACAAGATCAACCGCTTTGCCGATAAAGACAGCCACCAAATTTTCTTGGAGCCTGAGGGCCTGACCACCCACGAGTACTACCCCAACGGCATCAGCACCAGTTTGCCGTTTGACATTCAGTACGAGCTGGTTCGCTCGATGAAGGGCTTGGAAAATGCCCACATCATTCGGCCCGGTTATGCCATTGAGTACGACTACTTTGACCCGCGCGAACTCAAGCGCAGTTTCGAAACCCGGGCTATTGGCGGCTTGTTTTTTGCTGGGCAAATCAACGGCACCACGGGTTATGAAGAGGCGGCGGCCCAAGGTTTGTTTGCCGGCATCAACGCGGCGCTTCAATGCCGTCGCTTGGCGGGTGCAGCCAACGACTTTGGTGGCGCTTGGACGCCAGGCCGTGACTTGGCTTACTTGGGTGTTTTGGTCGATGACCTGACCACCAAGGGAGTGACTGAGCCCTACCGTATGTTCACCAGCCGTGCTGAGTTCCGTTTGCAACTTCGTGAAGACAATGCCGACGTTCGTTTGACGGAGATTGGCCGTCAGATGGGCTTGGTGGACGATGCGCGCTGGGAGTCTTTTAGCCGTAAGCAAGAGGCTGTTTCACGTGAAACAGAGCGCCTCAAGTCCATCTGGGTTAATCCGCGTAACTTGCCAGTCGTCGAGGCCGAGCGCGTCTTAGGCAAGGCCATTGATCGCGAATACAACTTGGCTGACTTGCTGCGACGTCCTGATGTGAGCTATCAAGGACTCATGTCCCTAGACGAGTCCAAGTACAAAAACCAAGAGATTGCCGACGCTTTGGCTGGCGATGAGGTTTCACGTGAAACAACCCGAGCGGTCATTGAGCAGATCGAAATTGCCGCCAAATACTCTGGCTACATCGACCGTCAGCGTGAGGAGGTGGGGCGCGCTGCCCACTACGAGAATCTCAAATTGCCTGAAAGCTTGGATTACAACCAAGTCACTGCGCTGTCGTTTGAGGTGCGTCAGCGCTTGAGTCGCCAGCGTCCCGAGACTTTGGGTCAGGCGTCGCGCATGTCTGGCATCACGCCCGCAGCGATTTCTTTGTTGCTGATTCACTTGAAGCGATCACGCATCAAAGGCTTTGCCTTGGATGCTGTGGTCAGCAGCGCAAGCGAGGCGGCTTGATGCATCCCTTGTTGCCTGTCTTGCAAAAAGGACTGGATGGTTTGGGCTTGTCGTTGACGGATGAGCAGCAGGCTCAGCTTTTGGCCTACATGGATTTGATTGGCAAATGGACCAAGGTTTACAACCTGACTGCTGTGCGTGATGCCAATGAGATGCTGACGCACCATCTACTTGACAGTTTGGCCGTCATCGCGCCGTTGCGCCGTGAACTGAAGACGTTGGCTTTGCCTGCTGCTGTGTCTCCTGTTGAGCAAAGCGTTGCACCCAAAGAGTTAAGAGTCCAGCCGACTTATAAGTTGTTGGACGTGGGCGCTGGTGCCGGCCTGCCCGGCATCGTCATTGCTATCACTTGCCCTGAAGTCTTGGTCACCTGTGTGGATACGGTTGCCAAGAAGGCGGCCTTCATTCAGCAAGTGGCTGCCACGCTCAGGCTGCCCAATCTCAAGGGTTTGCACGCACGGGTTGAAAGTTTGACCCAGCCCTACGATGTGGTTTGCTCACGGGCTTTTGCCTCGTTGATCGACTTCACCACTTGGTCTAAGTCCGCGTTGGCGCCACATGGCGTATGGATGGCGATGAAGGGCAAACACCCCGATCAAGAGATGGCGGTGTTGCCCGAATCGACCCATGTGTTTCACGTGGAACAGCTGCAAGTGCCCGGCCTAGATGCCGAACGCTGCATCGTTTGGATGCGCGGTTAAACTTCTTTCAGTTTTAGATCTGAGGTTTTCATGTTCGGTATTGCGGACTACGGCGAATTTGTCGTGGCCATCATTGTGTTTCTGGCCATTCCTGGTCCCGGTAACTTGGCCTTGCTCACCGCAACGGGCAAGGGCGGCGTGCGCTCGGGTATGGCGGCTACGCTAGGTGTGATCGCTGGCGATCAGGTGCTCTTGTGGTTGGCGGTGGCGGGTTTGTCGGCTGTGTTGATCAACTATCCCGGCTTGTTCAGCTCGGTCAAGTGGATGGGCGCTGCTTATTTGTTGGGCTTGGGTTATTCCTTGTTCAAGGTCAAACCCGGTGATGGGCCCGTGCTGAGCATGAAGCCCGACCATTATTTTCGCCAAGCCCTGTTCATCACTGTGTTGAACCCCAAAGCGATAGTGTTTTACATGGCATTTTTTCCTCTGTTTGTCGATCCTGCCATTCACTTGGGGTTGCTTACTTTTGGGGTGATGGCGGTCACCATCGCTGCCTTGACTTTGACGTATGGTTTGGTGGTTGTATTGCTTGCATATTATTTGGCTGAACGCGTTCGCGCCAATCCGATTGTGGGCGCTGTCCTCAACAAGGCAGCCGGTGTTTTGCTGGTTGGTTTTGGCCTGAAATTGGCTTTGCTCAAATAAATTTTCTCTATTCCTCGAAAGCTCTGTATGGCCAAAATCTTCTGCGTTGCAAACCAAAAAGGTGGCGTTGGCAAAACCACCACCACCGTCAACTTGGCGGCTGGTTTGGCTTTCGTTGGTCAGCGTGTATTGATGGTCGACTTGGACCCTCAGGGCAATGCCACTATGAGTTCAGGTGTGGACAAGCGTGAGATGGCGTTGTCTGTGTATGACGTGCTGCTAGAAGAAGCTTCTGTGGCTGAAGCCCGCATCCGCAGCAACTGGGGCACCGAGGGCGTGCGTGCCAAGATTCCAACCTATGACGTGTTAGGTGCCAACCGCGACTTGGCGGGCGCTGAGGTTGAGCTGGTGTCGTTAGAGCGTCGCGAAAACCGCCTCAAGCAAGCCCTAGCGGCCGTGAATGCTGAATACGACTTTATTCTTATCGATTGCCCGCCTTCGTTGTCCATGCTCACGCTCAATGGCTTGTGTTCTGCCAACGGTGTGATCGTGCCGATGCAGTGCGAATACTTTGCGCTGGAAGGCTTGACGGACTTGGTCAACACCATCAAGCAGGTACACGCCAACTTGAACCGTGAACTCAAAATCATCGGTTTGTTGCGCGTCATGTTTGACCCGCGCATCACCTTGCAACAACAGGTGAGCGACCAACTCAAAGACCACTTTGGGGACAAAGTGTTCAGCGCCGTCATCCCTCGCAATGTGCGTTTGGCCGAAGCACCCAGCTATGGTTTGCCGGGTGTGGTGTATGACCCCGCAGCCAAAGGCAGCCACGCGTTTGTGGACTTCGCCACTGAGATGGTCGAACGCGTGAAGACGCTCTAACCCGAACACGCGTACACGCAGTGGCAACACCTGTACTCATTCTTCCAGGTTGGCGCAACAGCGGCCCTGGCCACTGGCAAAGCCTGTGGCAAAACGCGCATGGCTTTACCCGCGTAGAGCAACACAATTGGGATTTTCCGTTGCGTGGCGACTGGATGATGCAACTCGAAGAGGCTGTGTTGGCCAACCCCGACGCCGCGCTCGTGGCCCACAGCTTGGGCTGTCTGTTGGTGGCCGCATGGGCGGCACATTCTCAAAACGCGCACCGTGTCAGCGCCGCCTTGCTGGTGGCACCTGCGGATGTTGAACGTCCAGAAATGCAACACATGCTCCACAGCTGGAGCCCCATCATGCGTCAGCGTTTGCCATTTAAAAGCACGTTGGCCATTAGCCGTAATGACCCCTATTGCAACCTTTTACGAGCCAGTGCTCTGGCCCACGCATGGGGTTCACGTTTGGTCGATTGCGGCATGAGCGGCCACATCAACACCGATTCACGCTTGGGCGACTGGCCCGAAGGCTTCGCCCTGTTACAAGATTTACTCAAAGAAGAAGTTACCCATGGTCACTAAAAAAACCAAAGGCTTAGGCCGCGGCTTAGAAGCCTTGCTAGGCCCCAAAGTTGACGACAGCATCGCCGCACAAGCGGCTGCCGCTGAAGGCTTGCCCAGCACCTTACCGTTGACCCAAATGGTGCCCGGCATGTACCAGCCCCGTACACGCATGGACGAGGGCGCTTTGTATGAGCTGGCCGAGAGCATCAAAGCCCAAGGCATCATGCAGCCTATTCTTGTGCGCCAACTCACCGATGGGCCCAACGCTGGTAAGTATGAAATCATCGCCGGTGAACGCCGTAGCCGTGCCGCCAAATTAGCGGGCCTCGACACGGTGCCCGTGCTGGTGCGCAATGTGCCCAACGAAGCGGCTGCTGCGATGGCGTTGATCGAAAACATCCAGCGCGAAGACCTTAACCCGCTCGAAGAGGCGCAAGGCTTGCAACGGTTGGTCAAAGAGTTTGGCCTCACGCACGAACTCGCCGCACAAGCCGTGGGCCGCTCGCGCAGTGCGGCCAGCAACTTGCTACGTTTGCTTAACTTGGCCGATCCCGTGCAGTCCATGCTCATGGCGGGCGACATTGACATGGGCCACGCCCGTGCGCTGTTGTCGCTGGACCGCGGCTCGCAAATCACGGCTGCCAATCAAATCAGCGCAAAAAAAATGTCGGTGCGCGAAGCCGAGAGTTTGGTCAAAAAACTCAGTGCTGAATTCAACCTCGTGCCGCAAAAACCCAAGAGTGAAAAGTCGCGTGACATCAAACGCGTTGAAGAGGAGCTGTCTGATTTGCTCACCGCACAAGTGGAGGTGCGTGTGAAAAAACGCGTGAAACGCCACGGACGTGTTGAAGAAATGGGCGAGCTAGCGATTCAGTTTGGCTCGCTGGATGAACTGAACGGCCTGATCGACAAGTTGCGTAAGTCATAACCCAACCAATGCCCGAAACGCTGCAAACCCGCTTCCTGCCCAAGAGCATTTTCATTGGCTCTCAGCTCGAACGTCGCCGCAGTTTGTTGACTTACATGTTGCTCCTCTTGGGCGCATGTTCATTGCCGTTTTATTTCATCTACCAGCCAGACTACGACCATGTGGCCAACTTGGTCGGTACCGTGGGTTACTGGGGTTTGCTGCTGTTGCTGTTGTTGGGCGCACCTTATTTGCTCATCGCGAACGGCACACTTTCGTGGTCCATGGGCTACGTGGCGTACTTGGCTGCGATGACGGGCGGCATCAATTCCCCCGTCATGGTTTGGATGACAGCCGCTGTGCTGCCAGCCATTTTGTTGCTTGATCGAATGGCCTCTTTGTTCTGGGTCATCGTTGTGTTTTTGGCCAATTTGGTTTTGCTGCTTGTTAGTCTGCATGGCTGGGTGAACAGCAGCATCAACATGGCAAACGAGGTCATGGTTTGGACGTTTGCAAGCAAATTGTTTGTCATCGGTTTGGCGATGTACGTGGTGTTTGTCACCGACCGCATGCACCGCAGCCAAGTGGCAGACATGGACCAAAGTAATGCGGAGTTAGAGCAAACGCACCAAGCACTCATCCGCGCTCAAGCGCACAAAGACGAATTCATCGCCTCAGTGGGCCATGAGCTTCGTACGCCGATGAATGCGATTTTGGGACTCAACGGCATCTTGCGCGCCGAGTTAGCCTCGTCCGCGGAAGACGCCGATGTGGTGGACCTCATTCGTCGCTCAACCGAGCAACTGCTGCAAGTCGTGAACGACATTTTGGATTTCTCACAATTGCAAGCGGGGCGACTGGCCTTGCATGTTGAAGAGTTTGGATTGCGCGAAACGTTGACGGCGCTGTTGGCCGCTTATGCCGGTAAAGCGCAAGTCAAAGGAGTTGTGCTCAATTTAGATGTCACAGCGGTGCACAACATGTGGGTCAAAGGCGATCGCCAGCGATTGTTGCAAGTGCTCAAAAACTTGTTAGACAACGCACTCAAATTCACCGCTGCTGGTCACATTGACGTGCGAGTGCAGGCGGTGGGAGCGGGCGTGTTGTTTGAGGTTCAAGACACGGGAATTGGTATCGCCGTGGAACGTCAAAAACAAATCTTCCACGGATTTGAATACGCCGATGTCCAAACCAACCGCCAATATGGCGGTACGGGTTTGGGCCTCTCCATCTGTGAACGCTTGATCACCCTGCAAGGCGGCACCATTGGCGTGAGTAGTGTGCAAGGTCAGGGCGCACGGTTTTGGTTTCAGTTGCCCTTGCGCAGTGTTGCGGCACAAGACGCAAAGGAGGCCGCTGAAATGATGCGCGTACTGGCGGCAAAGCCGATGAAAGTTTTGCTGGTGGACGATAACGCTGTGAATTTGTTGGTCGCACGCATGATGCTCAAAAAATGTTTTCCTAAAGTTGAAATTGTGGAGGCGAGTAGTGGGTTGATTGCACTGCAAAAACTGCGTGCACAGCCGTTTGACTTGGCGCTCATGGACATGGTCATGCCTGATATGGATGGCATGCAAGTGACCCAAACCTTGCGTAAGAACTTTCCCGCGCCCATGTGTCATATGCCCGTGTTGGCCCTCACTGCCAGCGCTAACCCCGTGGACCAAGACAGATGTTTGGCCTCTGGCATGGATGATGTGTTGCACAAGCCGCTGGATGAGCAAGAACTTTTGTCAAAGATCTCTCGCGCGCTTGTCACGCACTCGGCAAGGGCGAAGGCATGAGTCGGTTTTCGTTTGAGAACTTCACGGCGTGGGCGATCCCGCATTTGCCAGTTCGCTTTAGAGAGGGCAGGCTGCCGTATCTTTTCTTTGTTGCCGTGGTTTTGATGTGGGTCATGGTCGTGCTGGCCATCATCACACCCTATCCCAATGGTGTGCCCGTGCCACTTGCATTTGCACTTGTGGTGTTGGTCTTGCTTTTCCTGTTTGCCAAGGGCTTGTCATTGAATTGGGCTGTCAACATCGGTTTGTTGGCCGCCGTTTTTCAAGTCAGCTATGCCGCTTGGATGTCTGGCGGCATTTTCTCCCCGCGCATGGCGTGGATGACCGCTATTCCATTGGTTCCGTTTTACGCTGTGAGCCGCTTGTCTGGCTTGGCTTGGTTGGTCATGGTGTTTCTCGTTGAAGTGACGATGGCGTATGTGACTTGGCAAGGTTGGTTACCCGATAACCCAACCTTAGGTGCTGCACAAGTGATGTCGTCGTTTGCCAGTTATTCGGTGGTCACACTCATCATCATCACGGTTCCATTTCTGTACGACAACCTCTTCCGTCAAGCCTACGCAGCGAGTTTGCAGCGCCACCTAGAGCTGGAAGAAAAACGCAAAGAGCTGCTGCGTACCGCCGCCTTGCGCGAACAATTCATTGCGACCGTGAGCCATGAGTTGCGCACACCGATGAATGCTATTTTGGGTTTCAACAACATGCTGCTCGCTCGTGTGGCGAACAACCCTCAAGCACGCAAGATCTTGAACCACACGCGCCAGTCTGCAGACCATTTACTCACGGTCATCAACGATGTGCTCGACTATTCGCAGTTGCAAGCCGGCAAGATCAAGGTGCAAAGCGAAACCTTCGCTTTGCGCGATACGGTCAACACCGCCTTTGACCTCTTCGCACAACGTGTGGAGAGCATGCACTTGCAATACACCTGCACCATCGATGACAACGTGCCGCAGTGGGTTCGCGCCGACCGCCATCGATTGATGCAAATTCTGGTGAACCTTTTGGGTAACGCCATCAAATTCACGCACCAAGGCCATGTCATCTTGCGTGTGCGGAGGCAACCCTTGTGCGTGCATTTCTCGGTGCATGACAGTGGCATTGGCATTCCTGATGCGCAGCAGCACAAGATATTTCAGCGCTTTGTGCAAGCAGACGATGAAATTCAATCGCGTTACGGCGGCAATGGCTTGGGCTTGTCCATCACGCAACGCTTGGTGGAGTTGATGGGCGGGCATATTGGTTTTGTGAGCACCGCGGGGCAAGGTTCCCAGTTTTGGTTTACCTTGCCTTTGGTAGAGGTGGCACCGCCTCAAACGCAAACGCAAACGCAAGCGCGACATGCGGCTGAAGTCGCTACGCCGATGGATGCGGTGCAACGCTTCTTGGTGGTGGACGATCACCCCATCAACCGTTTGTTGGTCCGTCAGATTCTCAAAAACCACTGGAAAAACTGTGAGCTGGTCGAGGCAGAAAACGGCGTGAAAGCGCTGGATGCGCTGCGTCAGCAAGCGTTTGATGTGATCTTGATGGACATGGTCATGCCAGAGATGGACGGCATTGAAGCCACCAGCGCGTTGCGTCAGACCTTTGCCTCACCCGTGTGCGATACACCGGTGTTGGGCCTGACGGCGAACGTCAACCCGCAAGACTTAGAGCGTTTCTCTGCAGCAGGCGTCAATGCCGTTGTGCTCAAACCTTTTGATGCCGTGAAAGTGTGTGCGCAGGTCGAGCAGATGCTCACAGAGAAAAAATCTTCCCTGGGTTCATGATGTTAAGAGGGTCTAGTGCCCGTTTGATGGTGCGCATCATGTCCACAGCACCTTCGCCAGTTTCGGTACGCAAGAAGTCCATCTTGTGCAAACCAATGCCGTGCTCGCCCGTGCAGGTGCCTCCCAAACTCAAAGCACGCGTGACCAGTTTGTGGTTCAAGTCTTCAGCCGTGTTGCACTCGGCGGCGTTGTTGGGGTCAATCAAATAACCAAAGTGGAAATTGCCATCGCCCACATGTCCGACCAAGAAGTAGGGCAGGCCAGTTGCATCGACTTCATCGATGGAGTCCAACAAGCAATCTGCCAATTTGCTGATCGGCACACAGGTGTCGGTGCTGATCGCGCGGCAGCCCGGTTTGCTTTGAATGGCGGCAAAGTAGGCGTTGTGTCGCGCCGTCCACAGGCGTGTGCGCTCTTCGGGGGTGGTCGCCCACTCGAACGACAGACCCCCGTACTCAGCGGCAATTTCTTGCACCGTTTCGGCTTGCTCTTTCACGCCAGCGGGGGAGCCGTGAAACTCCATCAGCAGCATCGGCGTTTCAGCAAGGCCGAGTTTGGCGTAGTGGTTCACCATGCGTATGGTGTTTCCGTCGATCAACTCCACGCGCGCAATGGGCACGCCCATTTGAATGGTGGCAATCGTCGTGTGCACTGCAGCTTCGATGCTAGGGAACGAGCACACCGCCGCAGAGACCGCCTCTGGTAGCGGGTAAATGCGCAGCGATATTTCGGTCATCACGCCCAGCGTGCCTTCGCTGCCGACAAACAGGCGCGTCAAGTCGTAGCCCGCGGCAGATTTTTTGGCTCGCGTGCCTGTACGTATCACCTCGCCGCTCGCGGTGACTACTTCAAGGGCCAAGACGTTTTCGCGCATCGTGCCGTAGCGCACGGCATTGGTGCCGCTGGCGCGGGTGGCGCTCATGCCGCCAATCGAGGCGTCCGCACCGGGGTCGATGGGAAAAAACAAACCCGTGCTTTTGATCTCCTCGTTCAACTGTTTGCGCGTCACGCCTGGCTGCACAGTCACCGTTAAGTCTTCAGCGTTGATGCTCAGCACCTGGTTCATGCGGCTCACGTCTACGCTGATACCGCCTTGGACAGCCAGCAAATGCCCCTCTAAAGAAGAGCCCACGCCAAATGGAATCACAGGGACTTTGTATTGCGCCGCCAATTTGATGGCATCTGAGACATCTTGCGTGCTCTCGGCAAACACCACAGCGGCAGGCGGGGGCACATGGGTGAAAGCAGACTCATCGCGCCCATGTTGCTCGCGAATCACTTGTGCGGTCGAGCAGTTCGCGCCAAAACGCGCTTGCAGCGCGGCGATCAAGGCTAGAGGAACCTCGCGCTGCGCGACGACTGGGGCTAGGTGCTGGTGGGCGGTGGATGCGTTCATGGGTTGTCCTTAACGAGAGTTTCATTCTAAGAATAAGCCTTAGCGAGGATAGCCTCGCGTGTGACAGGCAAAATAGGTGAAAACCAAAACTCACGAGGCAACGCACATGGGAAACCGACTTTCACAAATCGCCACCCGCACCGGAGACGCGGGTACCACCGGCTTGGGCAACAACCAACGCGTGTCCAAAAACAGCTTGCGCGTGCACGCCATGGGCGAGGTGGATGAACTCAACTCCAACATCGGCGTCCTCTTGTGCGAAGACATGCCGCAAGACGTGCGTGATGTGCTGGTTGAAATTCAACACCAGTTGTTCAATTTGGGTGGCGAGTTGTCCATCCCCGGCTTTGAGTTGCTCAAACAAGAAGCCGTCCAAGCGCTCGACGAGGCACTCGAAACCTACAACGCCGATCTGCCTAAGCTCGAAGAGTTCATCTTGCCCGCAGGCACCCGTGGCGCCGCGCTGGCGCATGTGTGTCGCACCGTGGCGCGTCGCGCTGAGCGTGCCGTGGTGGCCTTGGGCAACGAGGAAGCCATTGGCGAAGCGCCTCGCCAATACCTCAACCGGCTCAGCGACCTCATGTTTGTGTTGGCACGTGTGCTCAACCGCATGAATGGCGGTGACGACGTGTATTGGAAAAGTCAGCGCCTCAAGAATAGTCAATAAACGCTTTGATCCAATAAGCTGTCCAACACGGGCGTAGACTGACTTCGGATTCTGATGGGTTTTCACCCATTGACCTTATCTTTCGCCCAGCGATTGACCCAGCGTTTTGACCAAGGGTTTTGTCAGGTAGCTCAATACAGATCGGTCCATCGCTTTGATGTCCACACTGGCCGTCATGCCAGGACGCAACACGATGGCATGGGCTTTGTCGCCTTTAAATTCGGTCCCTGTGATTTTGATTCGTACGCGGTAATGTGACACGGGCCCGTTGCGCGTTTCTTCAGTCAATACATCCGGGCTGATGTAATTCACAACGCCATGCATGGCACCGAAGATGTAAGAGTCATACGCGTCTAGCTTCACACTCGCACTTTGTCCGATCGCAATGAAAGCAATATCAGACGTCGTGATTTTTGCTTCAGCGATCAAGTTTTCCCCTGTGGGTAGAAGCTCCATGATGGTGTCTCCAGGGCGAACGACGCCGCCCACCGTGTTGACTTTGATGTTGTTGACGATGCCATTCATGGGCGCTGTCAATTCGGTGTGATCCAACAATTGACTTCGATCACGCAATTGCTCGATTTGAGTGCTGAGATCTTCCTGTGTCTTCGTCATCTCGGTTTGTGTGTCTTGGAAATACTTATTGCGACGGTTTCCCAGCTGCGCGTTGATATCAGCCGCTGAGCGTTCTAACCGCAAAATTTCTGCACGACTGACATCGCCTGTTTTTTCCAACTTTCTGTTGATCTCCAACTCAGACTCTGCCAGTTGCAAAATTTTCTTCAGAGATTGCATCTCTTCTAAAAATGCGGTTCGACGCTTGTTGTACAAGCTGGTTTGGTTTTGGATGTATTCGCTGTATTCGAGCAATTTGGGTTCGAAGTGCAATGGCTTTTCATAAACCTCGGCCTGCAATCTAGCCAAAGTGATGCGAAGCGCAGCGACCTTCGCTGAGCTGTCAGCGACAGCAGACTCAGCGCGCTCTTTCTGCAAAGTTGCTAAAAGTTGCCCTTCTTTCACGGTGTCACCTTCGTGCACATGTAGCTGCGTAATAACACCGCCATCAGCCGATTGAATCAACTGCGTGCGCGCCGCGACGATGAGCTGTGCAGGTGCCCGCGTTACCTGATCTATTTGCGCGAAAGCTGCCCAAACTACGAGTAAGAGCAAACTGAACCAAATGAAGTGCAAGGCCCTTCGTGCTTGATGCGGCGTTTCTAAATCCCCAAGCATTTCACCTGGTGGCGGTGGGGATGGTCGCATGTTCAGCGGAGCCAATCGTCGTGACAACGGCTTCTTCGGCGTGACATCGGTCACATGGGGTTCCGGAGACGAAGCGCGTGCGGGTGATTCTTTGTCCATCATGCAACCGTTGAAATGTTTGAAGAAGCAGCCGCGGTGTTGCTCTGCGTGGGCATGTGCGGCTTCTGGTTGTGTTGTTGCAGCTCTGCGAGCACGGCATCGCGTGGCCCATCCATGACGATGCTTGAGCCTGCGATCACAACAATCCGCGTCACCAAGGGCAAGATGCTTGGCTTGTGCGTGACGATGACCATGGTTTTGCCTAGGCTCGCTTCTTGTGAAAGCACGTGCAAACAAGCGCGTTCTTGCTCGTCATCCATCGTCGACGTGGGCTCATCCAGCAGCATCGTGTCAGGGCTGGTGAGAATGAGACGGGTGAAGGCGACCAATTGTTTTTGACCGCCCGATAGACCTTTGCCGCCTTCCATGATGGGGCGATCTAGCCCCTTTGGATGACTCGCTACAAACTTACTCATGCCTGTGCGCTGCATCACTTGATGAATGACCTCATCACCAGGATCGGGCATGCCAATGAGTAGGTTTTCGCGCAAAGTCCCTTGGAACAATCGATGGTCTTGTTGCAAGTAGCCAATGTGTTGGCTCACGACATGTCGATGGACATGGGCCAAGTCAAGCCCATCCATCAAAACGCGACCTTCTAGCGGTTGATACATGCCACTGAGTAGGCGCAACAACGTAGATTTGCCGGCCCCAATCGTCCCAAGCACCGCGACACGCTCGCCGGGAGTGATGACCAACCGTTTCACCACCAATGCGGCTGGGTTGTTGCCGTACGCAAACTTGGCATCTGAGACTTCGTAATGCCCCATCAGCTTTTCAGGAACAAGAGCTTGATCAGCCTCTTGGTTGTCCACTTTGAGTTGATACAAACGCTCCAAGCCCTCTAACGCGGCCTTGGCGTGTGCATGCTGAACCAAGATGCTGGGGATCGCCATGATGGGCGCAAGAATTCGACCACTGAGGATGGAGCAGGCGATCAGCGCGCCCATGGTCATTTGACCTTGCATCACAACCCAAGCGCCTGCGACGACCAGCCCCGCGTAGCTGATTTGCTGTATGGATGCCGACATGTAACCCACGCTCTCGTTGAGAGAGCGCATTCGCAAATCATTCAGAATTGTTTGTTGATTGACACGAATCCATCGGGATAAAAATTTCCAACCACCAGCGCCTGCCTTGATGGTTTCAATGCCTTCAACGGCTTCGACGAGCAAGCCGGTTTTCATGTTGGAAAGTGATGCTCCATCTTGGGCTTGTTGCATGATGTTGGTTCGGATCGACAGTCCCATCCACAGGGCAATCGCACCAAAAATCAAGGGGACAGCTGCCACCATGGGATGACCTATGAGCATGATCGCAGTTAAAAACAAGGCACCCAAAGGCAGGTCAATCAGTGTGAAAAGTGTGCTCGCTGTATAAAAACCACGCACTTGCTCGTAGCCACGGATTTGCCCAGCCAATGACCCAACCGATGTTGGTAATTGATCCACACGCAATTACATCAGTCGTGAAAAAATATCGCGTGACAGTCGATTGTCAAACCCGACGACGATGTGATCCATCAATTTTGATCTTGCAAACTTCATCGCCAACTCAAGTGTGATCGTGAGCAATACACCTGAAGCCAAAATCCAAAGCGTGTATTCGCTGCGCGTAGGAATGACTCGGTCATACACTTGCATCGAAAACATAGAAGTCGCTAGAGCTAAGAAGCCAATGAATACAGAGGCTGCACAGGCTTCGAAAATGTCACGGCGATACATTCTCAGCGTCTCATAAATAAGACCGACAAAGCCCTCTTGTTTTTCCCCGAATAACGCAGCAACACCAAACGAAACTTTGAGCGTACGAATGGTGACCAGTGCCGTTTGCTTTGACAAAGTTTCAGCGTCTACCCAATGCTTGCCTGTCGGTGTTACCACGAGCCAAACCCCCGCGGCGTTTGGCTGCAAAACGACCATCCAACCCAATTCGACAGAATGGCCCAACAAGGGGCAATAGCCCGCATCCGGTTGTTGTAGCCATTGCGGCTTGTCAAAACCCATGCGGTTGCAAACACCGCCCAACACCTCAGGCGGCGGCATTATGTCGTTCAATCCCTGAAAACTACTTTGCAGTCGAAGGCTATCAAGCTTCGTGCCTTGAGCTTGCGCCAACCGTTTGAGTGCCCAAGACAATTGGGCTAAGGAATCAGTCATATCAATCCAGTGAAAACTCGCGTGCTGTTAATACGTATCTGGGCGAATTCCCATGCGCAACTGCAATCGGTGCATAGAACCCATCATGGCCACATAGGCGTCTGCTTGGCTGTATTCGTTTTGAGCCAACTCTCTGGCTGCGTTCAGCAAGTCTTGCCAAGTTTTTCGGCCTGCTTGAAACTGTCGCAAATAGGAACCAAGCACCAGTTCAGAACCAATCACTGATTTGTCCAAGGCGCTGATACGAAGACGTGCGTTGAGAAAATCTTCGCGGTCACTGAGCAGTGTTTGCAGAATTTCTCTCTGCACGGACTCCACGGTTTGCTCTTGGCCACGTAGTCTCGTCTCTAGGGCTTGTGCCTCAACATAGCCAGAAAAACCAGGTGAGGGCGAGTAGCGTAGACCTAAGAACACGCTTGGTTTTGTGCTTGTGATTGTGTCTGTTGTACCCAAGGGTTGGTCCCAGCGGGCATAAACCTGCGGCATCTGCTCGGCTTTTTTGGTTTCCAAACGCTTCTCCAGCAGCGTACGTTCTTGCAAAGCCTTTTGCACCGTGCTGTGTTGTCGAGCCAAGCTTGCCAAATCGACAGTCCCGACCGAGTGAGAAAAAGTCTGCGTCTGCGCCAAAGTAGGCAACGCTTGAATCGATCGGACGCGATGCGTTAAACCTACCAAACTGCTGAGCTGTTCTAGGCGTGAAACGGCAACGCTCATCTGAGACTTGGCGGTGGTCAACTCCACTTCAGTTTGCAGCACCCGCGCATCGACGAGTTCCAGATCAATCTGAGGTGAAGCTTGGGCTTCCACACGCCGCTGCATTTGAGTTTGGTAGCCGCGCAATAAAACCAAGGCCTTCGTCGCCACCCTTTCCTTTTCGAGTGCACCGACCAGTGCCTGCCAAGAATTGATGATGGCGATGAATAAATCTTGTTGCTGTAAATCAACGAGCGTTTGTGACAGTTGTACCAAGGACTCCGCTTCACGAACCTTAGACGACACACGGCCTGCATCCCAGATGTTTTGGTCAGCACGAAACACTTTCGTCGGAACCAATGACCTGTTGTTATTGTTTCGATTGGTTTCTGTGGTCAACGATAACGTGGGCCAGCGTAATCGCTCAGCGGCTGTAACGTCTTGATCTGCCGCTTTAACTTGTAGGCGAGCAGCAAGCAAGCTGGGATGTGTTGCTAAGGCGGAATCTAAAATTTCTTGTAAAGACAAGATCTCTGTAGGCCCATTCAGCGCTGCGGTTGACTTTTGATGAAGTGGCACCAACGCACTCCCTTTTTCGCTATCCCCTATGTTTTTAGCCTGCGCATGGAGCGTGCATCCGACAGCAAGGCACGCGAAAAAGCGAGAAAAGCGATGGTTTTTAAAGCAAAAAAAATCTTTTGAAAACATCCACTTTTCTCCTGTCTTAAACCGACCCACTGCGCTATTGAATACATAAGTACGCATAAATAATTATACATACCAAATGTCTAATTTTTTACTCTAAAATTAACTTAAATATTAAAAATAAGAAATACGACGCTAAAAATGCGAAGTTATTTGGATTGTCGATTTCGGTGGCGTCGATCACTCAAGCGTGACGCGTGCAGGCAACTGAGACATGCCTTTGTCTGCCGCTCGCTTCAGAGAGAAGCGAATTTAAAGACGGCTTAAACGAGGGTGCCGCGATCGAGCGTGTAACTGCGGTCACACACCCATTGCGCAAAATGGGTGTTTTGCTCTGACAGCAGCACGCTGACACCTTGGCGCTTGAGCGCCAAAATCATGTCGCCCATTTGCTCCACGATGATGGGCGCGACGCCTTCAGAAGGTTCGTCGAGCAAGACCAACAGAGGATTTCCCATGAGGGTGCGTGCCACGGTGAGCATTTGTTGTTCGCCGCCGCTCATGTGACCAGCGGACCTTTGCTGCATGCCAGCCAAGTTGGGAAACAGGGTGAAAATTTTGTCGAGCGACCACGGTCGTGCCGTGCTTCCATCCGCTAAGTGCCGAGCGGGCTGTGTACCGATTTGCAAGTTCTCCAGCACCGTCAGATCGGTGAAGATGCGTCGGTCTTCCGGCACATAGCCCAGCCCCAAACGTGAGGCTTGATAGGGCGCAGCGTTCGAAAGGTCATGACCTGCAAACATCACGCTGCCAGTGCGGCGTGGCATGAGCCCCATGATGGCTTTGAGCGTGCTGGATTTGCCTGCGCCGTTGCGCCCCATGAGGGCCACCACTTCGCCGCGCTGGACATGCAGCTTCGCGTTGAACAACACTTGCGCCGCACCGTACCAAGCGTTGAGATCTCGGACATCGAGCAAGGGTGTGACGGTGGTTGCACAGGTATGTGTGGAGGCTTGCATCATGGCTTGCTTGATGTGTGAGCGGCCAATGTTTTGCCACTGCCAAAGTAGACCGCTTGGACTTGTGCGTCAACTTGCACTTGTGCGGGCGTGCCTTGCGCAATCAGCGCACCACGCGACATGACCAGCACGCGGTCTGCGTGTTCAAACACCACGTCCATGCTGTGCTCGGTGAACAGCACCGCGATGCCGCGTTGATTTACCAAAGTGCGCGTGAGTTGCATGAGTGCGTGGCGCTCGTCAGGGGCCATGCCTGCGGTGGGTTCGTCCATCAACAACAAGCGAGGTTGGTTGGCCAAGGCCATTGCCAGTTCTAAGCGCTTCACATCACCATAGGCAAGTGCGCTGCACGCGCGCGTGGCTTGGGTGTCTAGCTGCACTTGTGTCAGAAGTTGCAAAGCATCAGCACGGCGGTAGTGCGTCGCGCGCCGCCAAGGCGAAAGCGACAAACCATCGGCTGACAGCATCGCCATTTGCACGTTCTCGGCCACAGTGAGCGAGGCAAAGGTTTGTGCCATTTGAAATGTGCGGCTTACGCCCAAGCGCCACAGTTCGTGTGGCTTGCGGCCCAGCAGGGACAGACCATCCAGCGTGATGTGGCCACTGTCGGGTGCAAGTTGCCCGTTGACTAAATTGAACGTGGTGGACTTGCCCGCACCGTTAGGCCCGATGAGTGCCAGCAGTTCGCCCGCTTGCAAACTGAACGACACATCGTTGACGGCTTGGTTGCCGCCAAAGGCTTTGCGCAGATGCTGCACGTCCAGCAAGGCACCTTCACTTTGTGTGTTGCTGTGTGTCACCGCATGTGTTGTTGGGTGAGGTGCGCGTCTGGTCATACTGCACCTCTCTCATCTGAAGCGCGCGCATGACGCACCCGTAACCAAAGCGCCTGCATCGACCCCGCAATGCCCTGCGGAAACGCCAGCACCATGAGCAACATGCTGGCACCCAACACCGCACGCCAATACTCGGTGCTGCGGGCCAAGTTGTCTTGTAGTGCGGTAAACGTCACAGCACCCACCAGGGGTCCAGCAAGGGTGTGCACGCCACCCAGCAGCACCATCACCAAGCCATCAACCGACTTGCTCACGCCCAACACATCTGGCGAGATGCTGCCTTTGGAGAACGCAAACAATGCCCCCGCCAAACCCGCAAAGCCAGCAGCCACTACAAAACCCAACCACTGCACACGGGCCACGTTCAGGCCCATGGCTTCGGCGCGACCCACCGAGTCGCGGCTGGCCCGCAGGGCGTAGCCAAGGGGCGACATCAGCACACGGCGCAGCGCATACACGCTCAGCGCCACCAACGCGAGGGTGAGCCAGTAATAAGACGGCTTGTCTTGCAACCAGCCGCTAGGCCACACGCCGGTGATGCCGTTGCTGCCACCCGTGAAGTCGTCCCATTGAAAACAAATGGACCACACAATTTGCGCAAACGCCAAGGTGAGCATGGCCAAGTACACGCCCGACAAACGCACGGCAAACCAAGCGATCGGCGCGGCCATCAAGGCGCTGATGAGCGGGGCCAACAACAAAGCAACTTCGCAAGAAACGCCCGCTCGTAACACTAGCAACGCAGCCGCATACGCGCCAACGCCAAAGTAAGCCGCATGGCCAAACGAGTGCATGCCCGCTGGCCCCATGATGAAATGCAAGCTGGCAGCAAAGAGGGCCGCAATCAGTAAGTCAATGCCCAGCACCAAGGTATAGGACGCGTCAGCGATGAAAAGCGGCAAAGCCATCAATACCGCACCAATGCATAGCCAAACCAACTGAGTGCGTGCACCGTCCAAAACAAATGGCGCTTCTTGCTCGGTGCTGGCGCGCGGCGCACTTTGTGGCTGGCCCAGCAAACCCCAGGGCCGCACCATCAGCACAGCCGCCATCACCAAAAAATCTGCCACGAGCGTGAGTTTTGAAAAAGCAAACGACACACCCAAAATTTCCACCGTGCCCACGGATACACACAGCGCTTTGATTTCGGCAATCAACAAGGCCGCCACAAACGCGCCAGGAATCGAGCCCATGCCACCGACGACCACGACAACAAACGCATCGCCAATCGTGGCCATGTCCAGTCCCAAGTGCGCAGGCTCGCGTGGCAGTTGCAGGGCGCCGCCTAAGCCAGCCAGCGCACAGCCCAGTGCAAACACAGCGGTGAACAAGTGGCGCGGGTTCACACCTAAGGCGCCCAACATCTCGCGGTCTTGCGTGGCGGCTCTTACCAACACGCCAAAGCGTGTGCGCTTCAAGCACCACCACAACACAGCCAACACGAGCGGGCCAATGGCCATCAAAAACAAGTCGTACGTAGGAAAGCGCCGACCCAAAATATCGACCGCACCGCTGAGGCCCGGTGCGCGTGGCCCCAGCAAATCTTCCGCGCCCCACAGCCACAGCGTGCCGTCTTGCATGACCAGTACCAAGGCAAAGGTGGCGAGCAATTGAAACAACTCGGGCGCTTTGTAAATGTGGCGCAACACCAGCACTTCCACCAACGCGCCCAATGCGCCGGTGATGAGCGCTGCGCACAGCAAGAGCAAAAAATAAGCGATGGTTTGGCTGGCAGCATCACCCAGCACCACATTCAAAACAGAAGACACAACAGGTGCGGCATGTGACACAAGTGAGTAAGCCACATACACACCCAACATAAAGAATGAACCGTGTGCAAAGTTGACGATGCGCGTCACGCCAAAAATGAGTGACAGACCCGCTGCCACCAAAAACAAAGACGACGCAGCGGCTAACCCGTTGAGGGTTTGCACAAAAAAGCTAGCGATGTCCATGGTGCGTTTGGGGGCTCAAATTAAAACGCCCGCAAGAGGCGGGCGTTGTGTTGGGGTTTAGTTGCTCGGTCGGAGTTTTTTCACAACGTCATCACTGGGTTGCACAGAGGCACCGTCGATGTAGCGGTAGTCTACCAACACGCCCTTGCCGTTGTCGTTCTTGGTGCGGCCCAAGAACGCGCCCATGGTGGACTGGTGGTCTTGTGCGCGGAACATCACTTTGCCGTAGGGCGTGCTGAATTTCAAACCGCTGAAGGCATCGGCCAGCTTCTCGCTGTCGGTGCTTTTTGCTTTGCCGATACCCGCGGCCAATGCCTGAATCATGCTGTAGCCCACGACGGAGCCCAAGCGGGGGTGGTCGTTGTATTTGTGGTGGTAGGCCAAGAAGAAGGCTTTGTGCTCGGGCGTTTGTACGCCATACCAAGGGTAGCCGGTGACGATCCAGCCATTGGGTGTTTCGTCTTTGAGCGGTTCCAGGTATTCAGGTTCGCCTGTGAGCAAGCTGACCACTTCACGGCCTTGGAACACGCCTCGCGTGTTGCCTTCGCGCACAAACTTGGCGAGGTCAGTGGCAAATAACACGTTGAAGATGGCATCGGGTTTGGCGTCGGCAATCGCTTGCGTCACAGAGCCCGCGTCAATCTTGCCTAACGCCGGTGCTTGCTCGGCCACAAACTCCACGTCGGGTTGCGCGGCCTTCAGTAGTTGTTTGAAAGTGGCGGCAGCCGACTGACCGTATTCGTAGTTGGGGTACACCACGGCCCAGCGTTTTTTCTTGAGCTTGACGGCTTCGGGCGCCAACATGGCCACTTGCATGTAGGTGCTGGCGCGTAGGCGATAGGTGTAGCGGTTGCCGTTTTGCCAAACCATTTTGTCGGTCAGCGGCTCGCCTGCGAGGAAGAACACTTTGCGCTGTTTGGCAAAGTCGCTCAGTGCCAGACCAATGTGCGAGAGGAATGCGCCAGACAGCACATCGACTTTCTCGCGACTCAGCAGCTCTTCGGCAGCACGCACGGCGTCGCCAGGCGACGCGTTGTCGTCACGCGTGATGAGTTGCAGCGGTTTGCCGTTGACACCGCCCGCGGCGTTGATTTCTTCCACCGCCAGTTCCATGCCCTTTTTGTAGGGGTCTAGGAATGCAGGCTGCGCTTTGTAGCTGTTGATCTCGCCAATTTTGATGACGTTTTGGGCGAAGACGGGCAGGGCGGCAACGCTCAGGGCGAGGGCGGCGGTGCGAAAAGAGGAAGCAATGTTTTTCACGGGGATGCCTTAAATCGCGGTGTCTGACGCCATCGCGGCGCACCGACAGTATTTGCAAAGACCCCCATTGTCTTGCAAACCAAATTTGAATTGCATACGGTTTGAAGCGGCCCTTGGATGGGCGGTGCCAGCCTATGACCCAAGTGCATGGCGCCAAGCGGTGAGTCAACCGCAAAACGCATCAACGCCTACCCAGCGTTCACAATGCAAGAAGCCCCGCAAGCTTTGCAACTTGCGGGGCTTCTTGACTTTCACACGCAGCGTTGGCCGAGCGTGTGTGGTGCTGATTAGGCTTCCAAGCGCGCAGCCAAAGCGGCCTTGGTCGTGGTCATTTCAGAAGGCAAGTTGTAAGCCAACTGGGTGAAAAGCTCTTCGTGCAGTTTCAACTCAGCCACCCAAGCGGCTTTGTCGATGCTGGTGACGGTCTTAAATTGGTCTGCGGTGAAGTTCAAGCCAGTCCAGTTGATTTCTTCATACGTGGGGCTCACGCCGAACACGTTTTCTTTGCCATGGGCTTGACCTTCGATGCGGTCAATCATCCACTTCAAAACGCGCATGTTTTCGCCGTAGCCTGGCCACACAAACTTGCCGTCGTCGCCCTTGCGGAACCAGTTGACGCAGTAAATCGATGGCACTTTGGCGCCACCGGCTTTGAGTGTGTCGCCCATGTTGAGCCAGTGCTGGAAGTAGTCGCTCATGTTGTAGCCCATGAACGGGAGCATGGCGAACGGGTCGCGGCGCACCACGCCTTGTTGGCCAGCGGCCGCAGCGGTGGTCTCAGAGCCCATGGTCGCAGCCATGTAGACGCCTTCTGTCCAGTTGCGTGCTTCGGTGACCAAAGGCACGGTGGTGGAGCGGCGGCCGCCGAAGATGAATGCGTCAATGGCTACGCCATCGGCGTCGTCCCATTGGCTGTCCAAAGCAGGGTTGTTGATGGCTGCCACGGTGAAGCGCGCATTGGGATGCGCAGCTTTGGCGCCGGTTTCTTTGGCGATCGCAGGGGTCCAGTCTTTGCCTTGCCAGTCGATCAAATGATCGGGCATGGTGCCTGTGTCTTTTTCCATGCCTTCCCACCACACGTCGCCGTCATCGGTCAATGCGACGTTGGTGAAGATGACGTTCTTGTCCAAGCTCGCCATGCAGTTGGGGTTGGTGTGGAAGTTGGTGCCAGGGGCCACGCCAAAGTAACCCGCTTCTGGGTTGATGGCGTACAACTTGCCGTCCGAGTGTGGCTTGATCCAGGCGATGTCGTCACCGATGGTGGTGACTTTCCAGCCGTCGAAGCCTTCGGGCGGCACGAGCATGGAGAAGTTGGTTTTGCCGCAAGCGCTGGGGAAAGCGGCAGCCACGTGGTATTTCTTGCCTTGTGGGTTGGTCACGCCCAAGATGAGCATGTGTTCGGCCAACCAGCCTTGGTCGCGGCCCATGTTGGACGCGATGCGCAACGCAAAGCACTTCTTGCCCAACAAAGCGTTGCCGCCGTAGCCGGAGCCATAAGACCAGATTTCGCGTGTCTCTGGGTAATGCACGATGTATTTGGTTTTGTTACAAGGCCATGTCACATCGGCTTGGCCAGCGGCCAGCGGTGCGCCCACGGTGTGCACGCAAGGCACGAAGGGGCCGTCTGTGCCGATCACGTCGTATACGGCTTTGCCCATGCGGGTCATGATTTTTTGGTTCACGGCGACGTAAGCGCTGTCGGTCAACTCAATGCCAACGTGGGCAATGTGCGAACCCAAGGGGCCCATGCTGAAAGGCACCACATACATGGTGCGGCCTTTCATACACCCGTCAAACAAAGGCTGCAAAGTGGTGCGCATCTCAGCGGGGGCCATCCAGTTGTTGGTTGGGCCAGCGTTTTCTTTTTTCTCTGAACAGATGTAGGTGCGGTCTTCCACGCGGGCCACGTCTGAGGGGTCAGAGCAAGCCAAGAAAGAGTTGGGGCGCTTGGCAGGGTTCAACTTTTTGAAAGTGCCAGCGTCAACCAGTTGTTGGCACAGGCGGTTGTATTCCTCGTCGCTGCCGTCGCACCAGTAGATGGTGTCAGGTGTGCACAAAGCGGCCATTTCGCCGACCCAAGCTATCAGCTTTGGGTTTTTTACATATGCGGGTGCATGGATGTTCATGAAAAGCTCCTAAGTCAAAAAATTGAGGTCAGAGCCCTGCCCACTGTCGCGAGGCTCTGACCTCAATTCATTGCCGCTTGCTTAGACCAAACGGATGTCTATTTTATGAAACTCTGACCTTCCCCAAGCTTGCAAAACCCTTATGAGTTACATGAAATACATCAAAAGTATTAACTTATGGGTTTTTTTTATGTAATTGCTAGGGTTTGGCCTAGGCGAAAGTTACACAGCGAGAAAAACAAAAAGCGCCAGAAATGGCGCTTTTTGGGCTGGGTGACCGAGCATGCGGCCGTCGCTTCCTTGGTTCAAGCCATCGTGACGGCGATGAAGGCCAGCAAGAAAATCAGGATCGCGCCGGCCACAGGCAAGACGAAGTGCATCACAGGAACGATGGCTTCCACCACGTCTTGTTCGGCGTCGGGTGCGTGGGTGTGGTTGGACATGTTGTGTCTCCTCTATCAATGTGAGTGTGGGCAAATTTTAGGGAAGTAGAACCGTTTTGCAGTCATGGCCGTGACAGGGTAAACCCGTCGAACGTCGCTGATTTATGCGGGAAGCGCCACCACGCGCAGAACTTCGTCGCCATAGGCTTCAAGCTTCTTCGCACCAATGCCTGCAATGCCTTGCAGGGCCTCGAGGTCTTGCGGCTCAGCTTGGGCGATGGCTGCCAGCGTGGCATCGTGAAAGATGACGTAAGCGGGTAAGTTGTGCGAACGGGCCACTTCAGCCCGCCATGCCTTGAGGGCCTCGTAGCGCGTTTGGGCTTGCATGTCCAGCGCGATGGGTGCTGGCTTGGACGCACCGCTGGCGCTGCGTTTGCCCTTGCGGTCGGCGGGTGAGGACACCGAAGCGCGCAAGCGAACCGTCACTTCGCCTTTGAGTACGGCGCGAGAGGCCTCGGTCAAATACATGGTGTTGAAGGCTTGTGCGTCCACGCCTAAAGCGCCTGAGGCGATGAGTTGGCGCAGCACGCCCCGCAGCTGAACTTCGCTGAACTGCGCGCCAATGCCAAAGGTGCTGAGTTTGTCGTGGCCGTATTGGCTGACCTTGTCTGTGGCTTTGCCGCGCAAGATGTCCATCACATGGCCCGCGCCAAACGACATGCCGCTTTGCTGCTTGACGCGGTAGATGGTGGACAGCAACATGCGGGCAGCTTCGGTGCCGTCCCAAATCTCGGGGGGTTGCAGGCAGATGTCGCAATTGCCGCAGGTGTATTTCGGCGCGCCGTCTTCGGGCGATGTGTAGGTTTCGCCAAAGTAGCCCAACAACCGCACCCGTCGGCAGTCGGTGGCTTCGGCCAAGGCCAGCAGCGCATCGAGCTTGCCGCGCATGACTTGTTTGAACTCTTCGCCCGCAGGGCTTTCGTCAATCATGCGGCGTTGGTTCACCACGTCGTTCAGGCCGTAGGCCATCCACGCATGGGCGGCTTGGCCGTCGCGACCGCCACGGCCGGTTTCTTGGTAATAGCCTTCGATGTTTTTGGGCATGTCCAAGTGCGCCACAAAGCGCACATCGGGTTTGTCGATGCCCATGCCAAACGCCACGGTGGCGACCATCACCAAGCCCTCTTCACGCAAGAATCGGTTTTGGTGCTTTTGTCGAACGGCCCCGTCTAAGCCTGCGTGGTATGGCAGCGCGGCAATGCCAGCTTCGCACAAGATTTTGGCCACTTCCTCAACCCGCTTGCGCGATTGGCAATAGACGATGCCGCTGTCTTGCCAGTCTGGCCCCATGTGCTCGCGTTGGATGAAGCGCAGCAATTGGGCGGAGGCCTCTTTCTTTTCGACGATGGTGTAGCGGATGTTGGGGCGGTCAAAACTGCTGACAAACTGTTGCGCGTCTTCGAGCTGCAAGCGCTCCACGATGTCGGCACGCGTGAGAGCGTCAGCCGTTGCGGTGAGCGCCATGCGCGGCACGCCTGCGTAGCGTTCGTGCAGTACGGTCAGAGCGCGGTATTCGGGGCGAAAGTCGTGACCCCATTGGCTCACGCAATGCGCTTCGTCAATGGCAAACAGGCTGAGTTGGCCTTGTTCATGCAAGGCATCCAGCTGCGCCAAAAAGCGCGGCGTGGTGATGCGCTCGGGTGCGGCGTAGAGCAGGGTGATGTCGCCACGGCGCAGGCGCTGCTCCACCGCATTGGCTTCTTCGCCGCTCAGGCTGGAATTTAAAAAGGCGGCTTCAACACCCGCTTCGTGCAGCGCACCCACTTGGTCGTGCATGAGGGCGATGAGGGGTGACACCACGATGGTGATGCCGTGGCCCATACGCTGGCGCGCAATGGCGGGAATTTGGTAGCAGAGTGATTTGCCGCCGCCCGTGGGCATGAGCACCAGCGCATCGCCACCGTTGTAGACGTGGTTGACGATGGCTTCTTGGGGGCCTCGAAATGCGCCGTAGCCAAATACCTCGCGCAAGATGTCCTGTGGGTTCACCCGAGTTTGCACGGCAACTTTCTCGGGCCGCCGTGATGGCTGGCGCGGGGGTGAAGGAGGGGCATCGACGATGGCATGGGCCGCTATTGTCTCTGCTTCTTACAATGGAGGAATGACTCAAGCCTACACACGCGCAAAAGAATTACCTGCCATCTTGGCCAAACGCATTGCCATCCTTGACGGCGCGATGGGCACCATGATTCAGCGCTTTAAGTTGGACGAAGCGCAATACCGAGGAGCCGGGTACGCTGGGCCCGGCGCTCAGTACGAGCGCTTCAAAGACTTCCACAAAGACGTGAAAGGCAACAACGAGTTGCTGAGCCTCACACGCCCTGACGTGATTCGCGACATCCACGAGCGCTACCTCGCCGCGGGTGCCGACTTGATCGAAACCAACACCTTCGGCGCGACCACCATCGCCCAAGCTGATTACGACATGGCCGATTTGGCCTACGAGATGAACCTGGCCTCGGCCCGCATCGCCCGCGAAGCCTGCGACAAATACAGCACACCCGACAAGCCCCGCTTTGTAGCGGGCGCCGTCGGCCCCACGCCCAAAACCGCCAGCATCAGCCCCGACGTGAACGACGCGGGCGCACGCAATGTGAACTTTGAAGAACTGCGTGCCGCGTATTACGACCAAGTCAAAGCCTTGGTGGAAGGCGGCTCAGATGTGTTGTTGGTCGAAACCATTTTTGACACGCTCAACGCCAAAGCCGCCTTGTTTGCGATTGAAGAATTCTTTGAAGCCTCGGGCGAGCGCTTGCCCCTCATCATCAGCGGCACCGTGACCGATGCCTCAGGCCGCATCTTGAGCGGCCAAACCGTCACCGCGTTTTGGCACAGCGTGCGCCACGCGCAGCCGCTGGCCATTGGCCTGAACTGCGCTTTGGGTGCCACGCTGATGCGCCCTTATATCCAAGAGCTCAACAAGGTGGCGGGCGACACGTTCATCAGCTGCTACCCCAACGCGGGCTTGCCCAACCCCATGAGCGACACCGGCTTTGACGAAACGCCCGATGTGACCAGCCGCTTGATTCATGAGTTTGCCGCGGAAGGCTTGGTCAACATCGTGGGCGGCTGCTGTGGCACCACGCCTGAGCACATCGCGGCGATTGGCCAAGCGGTGGCTGATCAAAAAGCGCGGGCCTTGAGTGCGGGGCCGTTTTATCGCGAGGCGGCTTAAAAGATAAGCGCTCATCAAACCCCCTGCTGGCGACTATTTAAAGGCGCATGGTCACGTCAACCGCAGCCTAATTGCCCAAGAATTGGCGTTGACCAACTTGGCATCTAGCCAGTGGCTACGTGAGTTCCTCAATGCACATGCAACCGCATTGGAGTGGGATAACTTCAAAGGCGGTTACTGCCGACGAGGCAGGCGCTCCATGTCGTGCGCGTGTTTGCGTGGCAATGCGAGCATTTCAATAGGCCAATAGGCGATCCCAGTAAGGGCGCGGTTAAAATACAGCCTTCCCCAAGGAGCGTTGCAGCTTCACCCGTCCTTTAGGACTCTCGCGTGAAGTCAGGCTTGGGGCCGAATCTTTTGCAACGACGCTCACCTGTTTTGTTAGCCCCCAGGTGAGTACCCCCATGAATTCCACTGCAGTTCCCCCCATGAAGTTGTCGGGCCTAGAACCCGTCTCCATCGGCGAGGGCAGTTTGTTTGTCAACGTTGGCGAGCGCACCAACGTCACTGGCTCTAAGGCCTTTGCGCGCATGATTTTGAACGGTGAGTACGAGCAAGCGTTGGCCGTCGCACGCCAACAGGTGGAAAACGGCGCGCAGGTGATTGACGTCAACATGGACGAAGCCATGTTGGACAGCCAAGCCGCGATGGTGCGTTTCCTCAACCTCATGGCCGGTGAACCCGACATTGCACGCGTGCCGGTGATGGTGGATTCAAGCAAGTGGTCGGTCATCGAAGCCGGCCTGCGTTGCATCCAAGGCAAGGGCATCGTCAACTCCATCAGCATGAAAGAAGGCGTGGCAGAGTTCAAGCGCCAAGCCACGCTGGTCAAGCGCTACGGCGCAGCAGCGGTGGTGATGGCGTTTGACGAAAAAGGCCAAGCCGACACCTACGCACGCAAGATTGAAATTTGCGAACGCGCCTACCGCGTGTTGGTGGACGAGGTGGGCTTTCCACCCGAAGACATCATCTTTGACCCCAACATCTTTGCCATTGCTACCGGCATTGAAGAGCACGACAACTACGCGGTGGACTTCATCAACGCCACGCATTGGATCAAACAAAACCTGCCCGGCGCGAAGGTGAGTGGCGGCGTGTCGAACGTGTCGTTCAGTTTCCGCGGGAACGACCCTGTGCGTGAAGCCATTCACACCGTGTTTTTGTACCACGCGATCAAAGCCGGCATGGACATGGGCATCGTCAACGCCGGCATGGTGGGCGTGTATGACGACCTCGAGCCCACACTGCGCGAACGCGTGGAGGACGTGGTGCTGAACCGCATTCCCACATACAAAGAAGGCGAAGCGCACCTCACGCCAGGCGAACGACTGATCGAAGTGGCCGAAACCGCCAAAGGCGCAGCCAAAGATGACAGCCAAAAATTGGCTTGGCGCGGGACATCCGATGCGCCAGTGACCGTCGCGCAACGATTGAGCCACGCGCTGGTGCATGGCATCACCGAGTTCATCAACGGCGACACCGAAGAGGCCTACCGCGAAATTTTGGCCAAAGGGGGTCGCCCGCTGCACGTCATCGAAGGCCCTTTGATGGACGGCATGAACGTGGTGGGTGATTTGTTCGGCCAAGGCAAGATGTTCTTGCCACAAGTGGTCAAGTCAGCTCGCGTGATGAAGCAGGCCGTGGCGCACCTCGTGCCCTACATCGAAGAAGAAAAACGCCAGCAGGCTGCGGCGGGACAAGACGTCAAAGCCAAGGGCAAGATCGTCATGGCCACCGTCAAAGGCGATGTGCACGACATTGGCAAAAACATCGTCACCGTGGTTTTGCAATGCAACAACTACGAAGTGGTGAACATGGGCGTGATGGTGCCTTGCCATGAAATTTTGGCCAAGGCCAAAGAAGAGGGCGCAGACATCATCGGCTTGTCGGGCCTCATCACCCCGTCGTTGGAAGAGATGCAATACGTCGCAGGCGAAATGCAAAAGGACGATTACTTCCGCAGTCGCATGATGCCGCTGATGATCGGCGGCGCCACCACCAGCCGCGTGCATACCGCCGTGAAGATTGCGCCTCACTACGAAGGCCCCGTGGTGTATGTGCCCGACGCTTCGCGTAGCGTGAGCGTGGCGCAAGGTTTGTTGTCAGATCAAGCCGCCAAATACATTGCTGAGTTGAACGCCGACTACGCCCATGTGCGCGAACAGCACGCCAACAAAAAGCAAACACCGCTGTTGACTCTGGCCCAAGCCCGTGCCAACGCCACCCCCATCAGCTGGGACCACTACAAACCTGCCAAACCAAAGTTCATTGGCCGCCGTGTGTTTAAAAACTTTGACCTCGCCGAGTTAGAGAAATACATCGACTGGGCACCGTTCTTTCAAACCTGGGATTTGGCTGGTCCCTTCCCCGCGATCTTGGAAGACGAGGTGGTGGGTGTGGAGGCGAAGAAGGTGTATGCCGATGGCCAAGCGATGTTGAAAAAAATCATCGCCAACCGCTGGTTGACGGCCAACGCGGTGGTGGGCTTGTACCCTGCCCAGCGCGTGGGCGACGACATTGTTTTGTATGCCGACGAAACGCGTCAACAAGAGGTGATGACTTGGCACGGCTTGCGCCAACAAACGGTCAAACCGAACAACAACCCTAACCGTTGCTTGGCAGACTTCGTGGCCGACCAAACCCAAGCCGCCGACTACGTGGGCTTGTTTGCAGTGACCGCTGGCTTGGGCGCAGAGAAACAAGAAAAACGTTTCATCGATGCGCACGACGACTACTCTGCCATTTTGTTTAAAGCCTTGGCCGATCGTTTGGCCGAAGCCTTTGCTGAGTGCATGCACCACCGCGTGCGCACCGATTTGTGGGGTTACGCCGCAGACGAAGCCTTGAGCGCCCAAGACCTCATCAAAGAGAAATACCAAGGCATTCGTCCAGCGCCCGGCTACCCAGCGTGCCCAGACCACAGCGCCAAACAAGCCATGTTCGCTTTGTTGCAGTGCGAAGACATCGACATGGGCCTGACCAGCAGCTTGGCCATGACACCCGCTGCGAGCGTGAGTGGTTTTTATTTGGCGCACCCCGACGCCACCTACTTCAACGTGGGCCGCATTGGCGACGACCAAGTGCAAGATTTGGCCCAACGCCAAGGCGTGGCGGTGAAAGATTTAGAGCGTTTGCTGGCGCCTAATCTGTAAGAGCCCGACTCAGAAAAAAGGGGCGCAGTTCTATTGAACTGCGCCCCTTTTGCGTGGGGGGGAAAGATCAGCCTTTCAAGCAAGCACTCATTTTTGCCTTGCGCTCATCGCCCTTGAGGCCTTTGGCCTCGGCATGACAGGTTTTCATTTTGTCTTGCTGTGTGCCCGATTTGGTCGCTTCGGCCACAGGTGCTTTGGCACTCAAGCACTCTTTCATGAAGGCTTTGCGTTCATCGCCTTTTTTACCCTCGGCACTCTTGCTGCACGCGCCCATCTTGCTTTGTTGGTGCGCTTTCTCGCCCTCGGCGTGAGCGAGGTTGAGCGCGAGCGCCAGACCTACAAAAGCGGGAATTAAAAATTGTTTCATCGTGAGTCCTTGGTTGGTGTGAGAACACGTGGTTGCCCTCGAAATGAGGGACAGGCAATTTTTAACAAGGACATCTGAAGCGCGTGAAAGTTTCAACCGTAGAAAAGGTGATGCGTACCCGTTTTATTCACGCACCAACACCCGACGGTATTGCAGCGCTTCGGCCACATGCGCCACTTGCACGGTGGCGCTGTCGGCCAAGTCTGCAATGGTGCGTGCCACGCGCAGTGCGCGGTGTGTGCTGCGGCTAGACCACCCCAGCTTGGTGGCTGCGTTTTGCAAAAACGTGGCGGCGGCCGCGTCGAGTTGCATCTGTGTTTCAAGTGCTTGACCTTGCAAGGCTTGGTTGGGCACGCCTTGTCGCGCCAGTGCTTTGCTGTGCGCTGCCAAACAGCGCGCACGCACCGTGGCGGTGGATTCGCCTGGGGGGGCTTGCATCAGCACATTCGTGGCTAGCGTGGGTACTTCTACTTGCAAGTCGATGCGGTCCAACAGGGGGCCACTCAGCTTGCCTTGGTAACGCGCCACTTGGTCTGGCGTGCAACGGCAGGCTTTGAGCGTTGAGCCTAAGTAGCCGCAAGGGCACCCGCACCACGCAGCGCCAGACCCATCGCCAGTGCGCCGTGTACGGGACGCAATTCGCCAGACAACGACAACTCGCCCGCGAACTCATGCAGCGCCAAGGCGGCTTCATCCAATTGCCCGTGGGCCGCCAAGATGCCCAAGGCGATGGGCAAATCAAAGCGGCCCGAGTCTTTGGGCAGGTCTGCCGGGGCGAGGTTGACGGTGATTCGCTTGTTGGTCGGAAAGTCCAGCCCTGCGTTTTGAATGGCGCAACGCACCCGCTCACGTGCTTCTTTGACTTCCGTGTCTGCCAAGCCCACCAAGGTGAAACTGGGCAGGCCGTTGGCCAAATGCACCTCAACGGTCACTGCGGGGGCCTGCAAACCCAAAAGTGCGCGGCTGTTTATTAACGAAAGCGTCATAAATCTTTTCTTTTTGAGGTTTTATACCCATTACGGGGCGTTTGCACCCAAACGTTGCACCAACTTTGTGCGAGAAAATGAGTCGGTCGCCAGACTACCGCATCAATTTGGGTCTTAGTTCAAGTAAAGAGATCACTTTTGTGTATTTCAACGCTGGCACGGACCCTGCTAAGTAGAAACATCCCTTTTTTATTTTTCAACGGAGAAAACTATGAACTTGAAGTCCAAACTCTTGCTGGCCCTCTTGGCTACATCTTCTGCAGCATTCGCGCAAACAGCGCCTGCCGCACCAGAAGTTCCTGAAGTCACTTACAACGTCGGCGTTGTGAGCCAATACCGTTACCGCGGCATCGCTCAAACCAAAGGTGACCCAGCATTGCAAGGTGGCATTGACTACGCAAATGCCAATGGCTTCTACGCTGGCGCTTGGGGTTCGACCATCAAGTGGATCAAAGAAGCAGGTACTGCCGCTGCAGTTGATGCAAAAGGCCCTGTCGAATTGGACGTTTATGGTGGCTATAAATTTGAAGCCGCCGGTGTGGCGTACGACGTGGGTTATTTGCGCTATGAGTATGTGGGTAATACATACAACAAGGTCACTGGAACGAATGCCAATACAGACGAAGTCTACGGTGCGGCAACCATTGGTGTATTCACTGCCAAGTACTCTTACGCATTCTCGGATTTGTTCGGTACAACAAACTCTAAAGGCAGCGCCTACGTTGATTTGAGCGCTACTCTTGATTTGGGTGAAGGCTACAGCTTGGTGCCTCACGCAGGTCACCAAAAGGTCAGCAATTCTCCAGATGCAAGCTACACAGACTTTGCTTTGACGCTCAACAAAGATTTGGGTGATGGCTTGTCTGCCAGCGTTGCTGCCATTACTACAAATGCTAAAAACAATGCCGCATTCACTGTCAACGGCTACAACACAGCCAAAAACACAATGGTTGTTGGCGTCAAGTACGCTTTCTAATCAAAGCGAATAGTCTTCTCTAGGAGCAACCATGAAACTCATCACCGCCATCATCAAACCGTTCAAGTTGGATGAGGTCCGCGAGGCCCTCTCTCAAATTGGCGTGCAAGGCATCACCGTCACTGAAGTCAAAGGCTTCGGCCGTCAAAAAGGCCACACCGAGTTGTATCGCGGTGCTGAGTACGTGGTTGACTTCTTGCCCAAGGTCAAGATCGAAGCAGCGGTTGACGCTGAACACGTCGACCGCGCCATCGAAGCGATCGAAGGTGCTGCTCGCACCGGCAAGATCGGCGACGGCAAGATTTTTGTTTACGACCTCGAACAAGTCGTCCGCATTCGTACCGGCGAAACCGGTCCTGAAGCGCTTTAAGAAAGAAGCACCCATCATGAAAAAATTTCTAGCCTCTCTGGCCCTCGGGTTTG